>JBIIUH010000066.1:0-8474 GCA_044340075.1 Ilumatobacteraceae bacterium
GCACGCACGCTGTTCATCGAACGTGATCCGCAGAAGGCCATGGAGGCCCTGTTTCAGGGACGGGTGCGCGTCGAAGGCGAAGTGATCAAGCTCATGGCGCTGCAGACGATGACGCCGCCGCCCGGCGCCGAGTCGATCGCCGACGAGATTCGCAGCCTCACGAACTGACGCGACGGGGCGTCGAGCGCACGTCGCCGGCGAACAACCCGGCGAACACGCACGCACCGGCGGCGACGACGAACGAGACGGAGAAGCTCTCGAGCACACCCCGGGAGAGGAAACTCTCGTGCACGCTGATCATCACCGCGGCACCGAGCAGCGCCCCCATCTGCGTCATCAACTGCGTGAGCGCGCTGACGACGCCGAGTTGCTCCTCGGGAACCGAGTTCGCCACCACGGCCGACAGCGCGGGTGCCGACACCCCGAGCCCGACACCCGACAACGCGAGTGCGAGGACGATGATCCACACGGGCGTGCGCACCTCGACGACGGAAAGGAGCACCATCGACGTGAACACCGTCATCGAGCCGGCCATGCCGGCAAGGCGCTCACCGGTGCGCATGGTGATGCGCGACGCACCGGCTGCGAAGAGCGCGAACGCGAGGGGTCTGGCGATGATCACCCAACCCACTTCGGCGACGCTCATCCCGCGACCGTCCTGCAGCATCTGCGGGGCGACCATGAAACCGCCCATGTACGCGAAGTTCGCCAGCGACTTGCTGAGCACGGCCGCGCTCACGTTCGAGTTGCGCCACAGAGCGGGCGGAACCATCGGCTCGGCGACGCGCCGCTCGACGCGCACGAACTCGACGAGTGCCGCGACTCCCGCGAGTGCGACGGCGATGGTGAGGCCCGATCCCCACCCCCACGTGTCGCCGCGATTGATGACGAGGAGCAGGAGCACCGATGCCACACCGAGCGTCACCGCACCGCGAACGTCGAAACGGACCCCCTCGCGACGCTGCGTGTCGCCGAGCAGCCACCACGCGAGCAACGCACCGAGAACCGACAACGGCGCCTGAACGAGGAAGATCACCCGCCAGCCGAGCCACTCGACGAGCGGCACACCGGCGACGACGCCGATGACCGGCGCACCGGACGTCGTGAAACTCCACCAGCCGAGCGGTCGCACGCGTTCGTGGGGTGCGAACATCCGGTTGACGAACGCCATCGCTGCGGGACCCGTCGCCGAACCTGCGGCCGCGGCGAGCGTTCGCGATGCGATGAGGATCGCGGCGTTCGGTGCGAGGCCGGCGACGAGCGACATCACACCCGCCACGAGCAGTCCCCCGACGAAGATCCGCTTGTGGCCGATGAGGTCACCGAGCTTGCCGAATGCGGGACCGACGACACCGAAGGCGAGCATCGGACCGGTGATCGCCCAACTCACGACGCCGACGCTCGTGTCGAGTTCGCGGGCCAGCGACGGCAGCGACACGACGAGCAGGGTGATCGTGACGCTCACCGTGAACGTTCCGGCGAGCAGCACGAGGAACGTCGCGCGTCGGCGTGATGCCGATGCGCGCTGGATGATTCGTTCGCGCACCGACTCGCGCCAGGTCGGCTCGGCGACCTCGTTGATTCCGGGTGTCACGGGAACACCACGTCGATGGCGGATCCCTTCGGTACGAGATCACCGCTGTTCACCGCCGAACCGGCGAGGGTCGCCGAGCGGATCTTGCCCGTCGAACGACCCGTCGTCGTGCCGATGACGAGACCGGCTTCGTTCAGCACGCGCTCGGCGTCGAGGATGCCGAGGCCGACGATGCGCGGCAGGGCGACGAGCTCGGGGCCCTTCGACACGCCGTACGTCACGGTGGCACCACGTTCGAACTGCGCGCCGGCCGGTGGATCGGTGACCGCAACGGCACCGACGGGCACCGTCGACGAGAACACGTCCTCACCGCGCGTGGCGACGACCTCGAGACTCGCGAAGATCGCGAGTGCGTCGGCCTCGGTGCGCGACACGACGTCGGGCATCGTGCGGATTACCGGTCCGCTCGACACGTTGATCTGCACGACCGTTCCCTTCAGCACTTCGCGACCCGCGGTGAGGGACGGTTGCTCGGTGACGATCCACGACACGACGAGACCCGTCGCGACACTGTCGCTCGGCTCGTCGACTTGGGCGACGACGAGTCCGGCGTCGCGCAGCGCGGCGATCGCGTCGTCGCGCGACAGTCCACCCACCTCGGGCAACACGGCGAGTCGCGGGCCGGCGGACACGACGAGGACGAACTCTGCGCCCGAGCGCACGTCGGAACCGACCGGCGGAATCGTGCGAATGACGCGACCCGCCTCGACTTCGTCGGAGCGTTCGGCCTGCACGACGACGCGCCAGCCGAACTGTGAAATCGCGTTGCGCGCCTCGCCCTCGGCGAGCGTGACGAGGTCGGGCACGGCGTGCACCGGACGCAAGATGACGCGCGCCGCACCGACCATTCCCAATGCGACGACGATGCACGCCACAATGACGAGCCGGCGACGGCGTCGCGACCGCGGGGACGACTCCACCGCGGACGCATCGGTGGCGACTCCTGCATCGGCTGACAGCACCGAGGTCGATGACGTCGGCACGGTAGATGAGAGAGAAGACGCCTGATCGGCACCAACGACGTCGGCGGCGGCGGGACGCGGGATCGGCGACGTGATGCCCTGCATCTGTCGGGTGACGACGTCGCGGAAACGTTCGGTGACGACACCTTCGACGGGTTCGGGTGCGGGCACCTTTGCTGCGACGGCGGCGAGTGCACGACCGAAATCGAGCGCGGTCGAACGCTCGGCGGGTTCGGGGCGCGCAGCCCGTTCGAGCGGCGCGGCAAGTGCACCGACGTCGGCCGACACCGGCAGCAACCTGCCGATGCGGTTCGCGAGAGCGACCGTGACCGAGTCGGCGGCGAACGGAACGTCGCCCGTCACCATTTCGAGGAGCATGAGCGACAACGAGTACACGTCGCTCGCCGATTCATGGGTCGCCCCCGCGGCGACTTCGGGCGATGCGTAACGCGACTGTTCGAGTCCCATCGTTTCGGCGGACGCCGGACGCTTCGTGCCGATTCCCGTGAGTCGCGCCCGTGCGTCGGCACCGACGAAAACGTGCGCCGGGCGGATGTCTCCGTGCACGATGCCCGCCGCGTGGAGATGGTGCAATGCCCGGCACACGTCGAGGCCGACGACGACCGCCTGCGACACGCTGAAACGCCGACCGCGGTCGAGCAATTCGCGCACCGAGGCACCAGCGAGTCGCTCGGTGACGACGAACACCCACGACTCCCCGTCCTCGACGTGCTCGCCCCAGTCGAGCGGCGCAACGAGGACGGCATGCGACAACCCACCGACGGCGAGCATCCGGCGCTGGAATTCCTCGACGGCGGTAGCCCGGTCGGGCACTCCCGACATGACGTCGACGAGCGATGACGTACGGGTGAGTCGAACGACGACGCCGGCTCCGCCCCGCTCGTCGGCGGCCGTGCAGACGGCCGTGTTCACCGAACTGCCGGGCAGCACGTCCTCGACGAGGTACCGCCGCGCGATGCGTCGGCCGACGAACGTCGCTTCGTTGTCCATCGGAGCCCTCAACCTAGTGCGCGTCGCCGTCCGGTCGAGCAACGCCGCCGCATCATCGGCGAGACTGTGGACGTGGCGCGTCGACCCGATTTCAAGCGACTTGCGCTGAGCGTCGGAATCGCCGCCGGTCTCGCACTCATCATCGTCGGTTTGCTCAGCGCACGCACCGGTCGCGACGCATCGAACTTCCCGGTCGCCATCGAACGAATGTCACCGGCCGACGGCGACCGCGTGCTGCGCCAGTCGCAGATCGTCGTCGACTTCATCGAGGGATACGAAGCCGAACTCACGATCGACGGAATCCTCCTGCCCACGACCCGACTCGACGAACTCACGAGCAGCGGTCGCGCACCGACACCCGGTGCACAGGTCGAACTCCCGCCGACGGCCGTGTACGACCCGGGCAACTTCATCATCAGTTACCAACCGCAACCCGGTGCACCGATCGAGGCTTTCTCGCAGGGCGAGCACGAAGCTTCGGTGCGGTACTGGCGCACCGAAGACGGACCGGCGAAATCCCGCTCGTACATGTGGCGGTTCATTACCGACTGACACACCGTGATGATGCGTGACGCGATGCGTCGCGCATCATTGCCGAGACCGGCAGCTCAGCCCGGCAGTTCGCCCGTCTCGAGCAACCGCTGGAACGCTGCTTCGTCGAGCATCGGGATGCCCAGTTCGCGGGCCTTCGTCACCTTGCTCGCGCCGGGCTCGTCGCCGATGACGAGGGCGAAGGTCTTGCTGCTGACGCTCCCGGGGCTCTTGCCGCCGCGTGCCTTGATCGCCGCTTCTGCCTCTTCGCGACCGAAGTTGCGCAAGGTTCCCGTGACGACGACGTTGCGTCCGACGAGCGTCGGAGCGAGCGAACTCGTCGTGACGTTGTCGAAGCGCACTCCCCCGCGACGCAGTTTGTCGACCATGGCCCGGTGTTCGTCGCGGTCGAACCATGAGCGAATCGATGCAGCGATGACGCCACCCACCCCGTCGATCGCCGAGAGATCGTCCTCGTCGGCGTCCATGAGCGCCTCGAGCGAACCGAAACGCTGCGCGAGCACCTCGGCGACTGCCGGACCCAGGTGCTTGATGCCGAGCGCGACGAGCAACTTCGGCAACGGTCGCGAGCGCGACGCATCGATGGCGTTCAGGAGGTTGGCCGCGCTCACTTCGCCGAAGAACCGCTTGCCGTCGGCACCCTGGACCGCGAGGAGTTGCTCGAGCATCAGCGAATAGATGTCACCGGCATCGGCGAGTACGCCCGCGTCGGACAGGGCGAAGACCGTCTTGTCGCCGAGACCCTCGATGTCCATCGCCTGTCGCGATGCGAAGTGGATGATCCGCTGATCGCGCTGGTGCGGACACTCGGGTTCGACGCACCGGGTGTCGGCTTCACCTTCGCGCTGCACGAGCGGCGCACGCAGATCGCACGGACACACCTTCGGGAATTCCCACGGCTTGCTCTTTGCCGGACGACGCGACAGCACCGGACCGACGACCTCGGGAATGACGTCGCCCGCCTTGCGCACGATGACCGTGTCGCCCGGTCGGACGTCCTTCTTGCGCACCTGCTCGCGGTTGTGCAGCGTTGCGAGTGACACGGTGCTGCCGCTGACGACCACCGGATCGAGCACTGCGAACGGCGTCGCGCGACCCGTGCGGCCGATCGACACCATGATGTCGCGCAGCAGCGTCGTGCGTTCCTCGGGAGGGAACTTCACCGCGATCGCCCACCGCGGCGCCTTCGACGTCACCCCGAGCGTCTCGCGAGCGGCGAGATCGTCGACCTTGACGACGACGCCGTCGATGTCGAAACCGAAGGAATGTCGCCGCCGTTCGCAGTCGGCGCAGTACTCGCGCACGGCGTCGATGTCGCCGACGCGCGCGATCGCAGGATTGACGGGGAATCCGAGTGACTCGAGGTACTTCAACGTGTCGGCGTGGGAATCGAACTGCGGAACGCCGCGCACGTCACCGAGTTGGTACGCCCAGAAACTCAGCTCGCGACTCGCCGTGACCGCGGGATTCTTCTGGCGCAAGCTGCCGGCTCCGGCGTTGCGCGGGTTCGCGGGAACGGGTTCCGGTTTCCGGCCGGCGGCGATGCGTGCCTCGTTGTCGCGCAACTTCTCGTCGCGCAACTTCTCGAACGCCGCGTGCGACATGTACACCTCGCCGCGCACCTCGAGAACGTCGGGCACCTTCGTGCCGCGCGGCGGGCGCAACTCGTGCGGGATCGAGCGGATCGTGGCGACGTTCGGCGTGACGTTCTCGCCGACGCGCCCGTCGCCGCGGGTCGCGGCTTCGACGAGCACACCGTTCTCGTAGCGGATGCTCACGGCGAGACCGTCGATCTTCGGTTCGCACACGAAGGTCACCGCGGCACCGCCCAGGCCCTTGTTCACCCGCTCACCCCATGCGCGCAACTCGTCCTCGTCCATCGCGTTGTCGAGACTCATCATCGGCAGACGGTGCTCGACGGGGGCAAAGGTCGTCGCCGACGCGGCGCCCGGGGTGCGCAGCGGCGATTCTTCGTCGGCGAGTCCGGGATACCTCACTTCAAGGTCGGCGAGTTCGCGGACGAGTTCGTCGTACTCGGCATCGGAGATTTCGGGGTCGTCGTGGCCGTAGTACCGCTCGTCGTGGTGCACGATGAGGCTGCGCAATTCCCGTGCGCGACGCACGGCGGCGGAGGGTGTCGGCTCCGCGACCATTGCACCGACATTACCGCCGTAGTGCCGTCACGGATGCGCGATGCACCCCGAATGCAGACCGAATACTTCGTGATTCGTAGCATCGTGGGTCGTGGAAGACGAGGCGACGACGGAATCGCGTCGGAGGACCGCGACGGCCGATCGCATCGCGGCGTGGTCGGTGCGTATCGCATGGATCGTCGCCGCGCTCGCCGCTTCCGGATCGTCGGCAACCTGGTGGGTCGGGTGGATCGTCGTCGCCGTTGCGAGCATCGTTCTCCATCCGACATCGCTGTCGGTCGTGCGCATCGTCGCACCGCTGGTGTTCGTCGAAACGGTCGCACATCTCACGTCCGACATTCGTGACGTCGTCGTCACGACGGCAATCGCAACCGCAATCGTGGTGTCGTTCAGTGCCGAGTACGGACGCGGTCATGTGCAGGCTGCGGCGTACGGCGCCGAGCGGCGTCACATGTTGCGTCCTCCGGTGGCGGCACTCTTCGTCACCATCGCCGCATGGATCGTCGTCGCGGCTCTTCTCGTCACGACGAATCTCGTCGACGTCGTCGCTTCTTCGCAGTGGCTCGACATCACCATCCGTATCGTCGTCGCCGTGCTCGCCTCGGCGCTCACATACCGTGCGACGACGCTCGCCCGGAGATGGTTCGTCGTCGTCCCCGCCGGCGTCGTCATCCACGATCCGCTCCTGCTCACCGACAGCATCATGATTCCACGCCGTGATGTGACGTCACTCGGCGCCGACGCGGTTGCCGTGACGGGTGCACTCGACGTCACCGGCGCGACGTGGGGACCGTCAGTCGTCGTGACGGCACGCGAGGCGTGCGACGTGTCGCTCACCGACTTCGGCGCGCGACTGATGCGCACGGGAACCCGACTGCATGCCGGTGCCGTGCGCTTCGCACCGAGCCGACCCGGCGCGGCCATCACCGACGCGCTGCGTTAAATCAACTGCGTCGCACTGCGACCGCTACGCGGTGTTGACACTGCCACGCAGTATTGATACGGCTGCGCAGTCATGCCGCGCCTGTGGCGCGTCACGACTGCTACGCAATGTTGATACGGCTACGCAGTCATGCCGCGCCTGCGGCGCGTCACGACTGCTACGCCGCCGCCGAGCACGAATTCGTCGCCGACGTCGTAGAAGACGACGGATTGGCCCGGTGCAATGCGTCGCTGCGGTGTCTCCCAACGAACGCACACCGAACCGTCGCCTTGCGGCTCGACGCGAGCGAGGGACGTGCGGCCGTGGGCACTCGACTGCACCGCGACGAGTCCGGTCGGGGGTGCATCGCTCCATGACATGTCGGCGACCGAGAACGACTCGTCGAACAGTCGGTGCGGCGGCGCGACGGTGACGACGCGCGCCTCGACATCGACGTCGACGACGTACTGCTTCGGCGCTCCGCCGGGCAGCGACAACCCGCGCCGCTGTCCGATCGTCACGAGTTCGACGGCATCGATCTCGCCGAGCGCGTCACCCGACTCGTCGACGACGGTGGCACGGCGCAGCGGAATGCGATCACCGAGGAACGCCTCGCGACCACCCGAATGGGTGATGAAACACACGTCCTGACTGTCGGGCTTGTCGGCGGTGCGCAAGCCGAGATCCCGGGCGCGTTCGCGCACGTCCGCCTTCGTCATCGAGCCCACGGGAAA
Organism: Ilumatobacteraceae bacterium; assembly: GCA_044340075.1. GTDB lineage: Bacteria > Actinomycetota > Acidimicrobiia > Acidimicrobiales > Ilumatobacteraceae > F1-60-MAGs027. The sequence continues at coordinate 7,929 of JBIIUH010000066.1, forward strand.
CGTGATCATGCGCAGCGCGTGCGCATCGAGCATGTGCACGACGTAGCTCTGGTCCTTTGCCGCGTCGACACCCCGGCGCACGCGCCGTACGCCGTTCGCATCGACGTCGATGCGGGCATGGTGCCCGGTCGCGACGGCGTCGAAGCCGAGCACCTCGGCGCGCTGCAGCAGGCGGTCGAATTTCAGGTGACGGTTGCACTCGACGCACGGGTTCGGTGTCACGCCGGCGGCGTGTGCCTCGACATAGGGGGTGACGACACGATCGTTGAACTCGTCGGCGAAGTTGAACACGAGGTGGTCGACGCCGAGCTGCTGGGCGACGCGACGGGCGTCATCAACGTCGCTCACCGAACAACAACCGGTGTCGCTCTCGCCGCCCCACAGGCGCATCGTCACACCGACGACGTCGTGGCCGGCGCGCAACAGTTCGGCGGCTGCCACCGACGAATCGACGCCACCCGACATCGCGACGAGGATCTTCATCGTCCGGCCACCACCTTGCGCGGCGCACGCAGCCGCGCCACCGCTGCGGTGATCGCCGCCGCG
>JBIIUH010000011.1:0-29191 GCA_044340075.1 Ilumatobacteraceae bacterium
AGCCGAACATCACCTCGGAGAGAATCCAGAGGACCGCCCACAACACGGCGGACGTGATCATGGCGTTCTTGTGCGACTCGTAGGGCCACAGCAACTTGTTGGTCGCCGCGGTGCCGCCCAACTTGCCGAGGGCGTTCAGCTGCAGGATCGCGCCGATGACGACGGCGATGAGCACGTAGGTGAGCGCGCTCGAGCTGGTCGCGTTGCCGAAGCTCTCGCCGTAGAAGTGCGCCGTTCCGACCATGAACCAGAGCATCGACACGGAGAAGATGAGGTTCTGACGCGACGCGAGCAGGGCCTTGCGACCGGCGCCGGCTGCCGCCGGATCGGCCGCACCGCCGCCGAGGACGTTCACCGCGTTGGCGAGCACGACCTTCTGGTTCTTCCAGATGACCATCCAGACGTTTGCCGCCATCGTGAGACCGAAGAGCATGCCGACGGTGATCGCGGCGTTCTTCGCGTTCAGCGAGTTGGCGCCCTCCCAGTTGAGGAAGTTGTCGTAATACGTCGGCTGACCCGTGATGAGGATGCCGGTACCGAGGGTGGCGATGGCGGCCCAGCGGAACCACCAGAGGGCGCGGCGGGCGAGCTTGTCGAGGGTGATGCTGCGCGCCTTCGCCTCGTCACCGTAGGCCGCGAGAGCGGGAACCTGGACGAGGTTGAAGTAGTAAAGCAACCCGATCCATGCGATACCGACGAGTACGTGCAGGTAGCGCATGAAGAAGTTGAGGAAATAATCGCCGGAAAACAGTTCCACCGTGTGGCCTCCGTGTATTGGATGTTCGGGAATTCGGTTGTTGGGGAGTGAATGACGTCGCGGGCAAGGAATCTCGCTCGCCCTACGACCGTACAGGAAAGTAGGTTGTACGGGAATGACTGCCGAGTTCATCTACACGTGTTACAAACTCGGACGCTTCTATCCGCCGGATCGTCAGGTACTTGCGGACATCTCGCTCTCTTTTTATCCGGGGGCCAAGATCGGCGTTCTCGGTTCGAACGGCAGCGGCAAGTCGAGTTTGCTGCGCATCATGGCGGGACTCGACGACGGGTACAGCGGTGAAGCACGACTGACACCCGGCTTCAGCGTCGGCTTGCTCGAACAGGAGCCGCAGCTCGATCCGGCCAAGGACGTGCTCGGCAACGTCATGGACGGCGTCGCACCGATCCGCGACCTGCTCGCCGAGTACGAGAAGGTCACCGCGATGTGGGGCGACCCCGACGCCGACTTCGAGAAAGTCGGCGCACGTCAGGCCGAACTCGAAGCGCGCATCACGGCAACCGATGCGTGGAGCCTCGAGCGCAACGTCGAGATCGCCATGGATGCGTTGCGTTGTCCGGCCAACGATGCCGACGTCACGAAGCTGTCCGGCGGCGAACGACGACGCGTCGCACTGTGCCGACTCCTTCTTTCCCGACCCGATCTGCTGCTACTCGACGAACCGACGAACCACCTCGATGCCGAGAGCGTGCACTGGCTCGAGCGGTTCCTGCAGGAGTACCCGGGCACCGTCATCGCGATCACCCACGACCGGTACTTCCTCGACAACGTCGCGAAATGGATCCTCGAGCTCGACCGCGGTCGCGGCATCCCGTTCGAGGGCAACTACTCGAGTTGGTTGGAGCAGAAGCAGGAACGTCTCGGCCGCGAGGAGAAGGCGAACGAAGCCCGTAAACGAACGCTGCAACGCGAATTGGAGTGGGTGCGGATGGCACCGAAGGCCCGTCAGGCGAAGGGCAAGGCACGTCTCGCGGCGTACGAGAAGCTGCACGCCGAGGCGTCGGCGGCCGAGTCGGGCCCGGACAAACTCGAGATCACGATCCCTGCGGGAAAGCGTCTCGGCGACACCGTCATTCGCGTCGAGAACCTGCGCAAGGGATTCGGTGACCGTCTTCTCATTGAGGACCTCACTTTCGCATTGCCGCCTGCGGGAATCGTCGGCATCATCGGCCCGAACGGAGCGGGAAAGACGACTCTCTTCCGCATGTTGACGGGACAGGAAGCACCCGACTCGGGCACGATCACCGTCGGCGACACGGTCGAGCTCAGCTACGTCGACCAGAACCGCGACACGCTCGACCCGAACCGCACCGTGTACGAGGAGATCACCGACGGCTCCGACGTGCTGAAGGTCGGCGGGCGCGAGATCAACGGCCGTGCCTACGTTGCGAGCTTCAACTTCAAGGGCAGCGACCAGCAGAAGAAGGTCGGTGAACTATCGGGTGGCGAACGCAACCGCGTCCACCTCGCGAAGTTGTTGCGCCGCGGCGGCAACGTGCTGCTGCTCGACGAACCGACGAACGACCTCGACGTCGACACGCTGCGCGCACTCGAAGCGGCGCTCGAATCCTTCCCCGGTTGCGCCGTCGTCATCAGCCACGACCGCTGGTTCCTCGACCGGATCGCCACGCACGTGCTCGCTTTCGAAGGCGACAGCCAGGTTCGCTGGTTCGAGGGCAACTTCGAGGACTACGAAGCGTGGCGGCGCAAGGAACTCGGCGTCGCCGCCGATCAACCGAGGCGCATCAAATACAAGCCCCTCACCCGCGGATGACGGCGCAGGCTCACGTGTCGATTCCCACCCATCCAACGTTGCGGGCGATCCGTGTCGCGTGCGCGGCGTGCTTCGTCGGCGGCATCGCGGGAATGATCGTGTTCTCCATCCGTGACAACACGATCGGCGCGGTGATGACAGCGGGTCTCATCGCGGCCGGCGCGGCGATCGTTCTCGTCGCGGTCACGGCGGTGACGCAGCGCACCGTTCCGGACGACTCGATGAACGCTCAAGCGGAGGAACTCCAGTACGACATCGCCGAGCTCGTGCGCAGCGGCGTCGACGAGGCACGTTTGCGTTCGCTCGTGCGACGCGCGATCGATCTCGGTCGCCGACTGCCGTGACGTTCGACTTCGGATCGCTGCACAGCGAGGCACACCCCGAGCCGACCGCCGACGTCATCGCCGACGATCACCGCCTCGCCGAGTACCTCGCGACGGAGACCGGACGCCACTTGATTGCGTTGCGCACGCAACTCGAGGCGCGCGACGTCGATCCGTGGGACGTGAAGGATGCCGGCGACGCCGTCGCTCACCGGTTCCTCATCGACAGCCTGCGCCGATGGCGGCCGCACGATGCGGTGCTCTCCGAGGAGGGTGCCGACGATCCCGTTCGACTCAGCGCGCAACGCGTGTGGATCATCGATCCGCTCGATGGCACGACGGAGTACAGCGAGCCGGGACGCAGTGACTGGGCTGTGCACGTTGCGTTGTGGACGCGCGACGCACACTCCCGCGGCGAACTCACGGCGGGTGCGGTCGCACTACCCGCGATGGCAACGACGTACTGCACGCAACCGGCACCCGCAACTCCCCCGGCACCGTCGCGCACGCCGATCATGGTCGTGTCGCGCACGCGCACACCCGCCGTTACCGCGGCCGTCGCACGCGAGCTCGGCTTCGACGGCGCGCGACTCGGATCGGCGGGGGCAAAGACGATGGCCGTCGTGTCGGGCGTCGCCGACGTGTACCTCCACGACGGTGGCCAGCATCAATGGGACTCGGCGGCCCCCGTCGCCGTTGCGCGTGCGGCGGGTCTGCACACGTCGCGCATCGACGGCTCACCCCTCGTCTACAACGAACGCGACACGTGGCTGCCCGACCTGCTCGTGTGCCGACCCGAACTTGCCGAGCCGATCCTCGCGGCAGTGCAGAACTTCACATCGCTTCGCTGAGCAGCGCACGTCGATACTCCGGCACCGCGGGCAGACTGACGCGGTGGATACACCGACTCCGACGGCTCACGGCACTTCCGATCGCACATGGGCGGCGTTCACCGAGGCGTCCCCTTGGAATGTCGATCGCGCTTCACTGACCTGGATCGGCGACGTCGACCGCCTGCGCGCGCGGGCCGCAAACGAACTTCCGGGGCTCATCACTCCGCCGCGCGTTCCCCCGCTCGCCCGACTCGCCGTCGTCGTGGCGGTACTCGGTCGAGCGATCGTTCCGTGGTTCGTGCGACGCAAGTTGCGCCACTACGCCTCACCCGAGGCGAGCCGCGCGGATCTCTCGCGCCGGATGCGCAGGGCCATCGAGCGACTCGGCTCGACGTACATCAAGCTCGCGCAGATCATCTCGAGCGGTGAAGGGCTCTTCCCGCGCGAACTCGTCGACGAATTCAAGTTGTGCCGCGACCAGGTTCCGGCCGAGGGCTTCGACGTCGTGCGTCGCGTCGTCGAGGAGGAACTCGGCAAGCGCATCGAGGACGTCTTCACCGAGTTCGAGCGCACACCCCTCGCTGCCGCATCGATCGCCCAGGTGCACGCCGCGACGTTGCGCACCGGCGAACGCGTCGTCGTCAAGGTGCAGCGTCCGTCGGTACGGTCGCTCGTGCGCAAGGACCTGCGGGTGATGGCGTGGCTCGCTCCGCACCTCGTCGGTCGCATCAAGGTGTCGGCACTGGCGAACCCGCCCGCACTCGTCGAGTTGTTCGGTGAAACGATCGTCGAGGAACTCGAGTTCCGTCTCGAGGCGGCGAACATGCTCGACATTGCCACGATCCTGCACGACCTCGGCCAAGACGGATACGTCGTCCCGCGACCGCACCCGTCGTTGGTGACGCGTCGACTGCTCGTCATGGAGCGCTTGTCGGGGTTCAAGTTCGACGACGTCGATGGCATGCGCGGCGCGGGAATCGATACCCAGAGCGTCATTCGCACGGGGATGATCGCGTTCATGGAGGGAGCACTGCTGCACGGTGTGTTCCACGGCGACCTGCACGGCGGCAATCTGTTCGTGCTTCCCGACGGACGCACCGCACTGCTCGACTTCGGCATCGTCGGGCGACTCACCGGTGCACGACGCCTCGCGTTCCTGCGACTCATGCTCGGCGCGACGACGAACGACGTGAAGGGTCAGATGGCTGCGCTGCGCGACCTCGGTGCGCTGCCGATGGACACCGATCTCGATGCGGTCATCCGTGACCTGCGCCTCGACCAGCCGACGGTCGATCCGACGACCCTCACCGGCGAGGAACTCGTCGCCGAGGTGCAGCGCGTCGTGAAGGCGCTGCTCGGTTACGGAGCACGGCTGCCGAAGGAACTCATGTTGTACGTGAAGAACATGGTGTTCCTCGACGGCGCGATCGCCCGCCTCGCACCCGACCTCGACCTGCTCGGCGAGATCGCACACATCTCGATGCTCTTTGCGCAACGCCACGGTGAGCGCCTCGGTCGCGAACTCGGCATCGACCACACCGCTGTCGAGATCAATCTCGACAGCGTGAAGGCCGGACTCGGCGTCGACGCGTCGGTGAACCGCATGACGTACCGCGACCTGCAGAAACGTCGCGAGGTCATCCAGAAGCGGATGCGCACCCACATCGGGCGCTAACCGCAGGCACCGCCCGCGGGCACGTCGCGCGGGCAGACTACGGAGATGCGTCTCGTCGTGGCCCGCTGCTCGGTGACGTACGCCGGGCGGCTCGAAGCGTCGCTTCCCGAGGCGAACCGTCTCATCATGGTGAAGAGCGACGGATGCGTTGCGATCCACGCCGACGGTGGCGCGTACAAACCGCTGAACTGGATGAACGCGCCGAACACGATCGCCGAATTCCCCGATCATTGGTTGGTGACGAACCCGAAAGGCGAAACGCTCACGATCCATCTGCACGAGGTACTCAGCGACAGTTCGCACGAACTCGGCGAGGATCCCGGCTTGTCGAAGGACGGAGTCGAGGCGCACCTGCAGGAACTGCTTGCGGCCCTTCCCGATGCGATCGAGAAGGGTCTCACGCTCGTGCGCCGCGAGTACCCCACCGCCGTCGGGCCGGTCGACTTGCTGTGTCGCGATGCGAGCGGAGGCACCGTCGCCGTCGAGATCAAGCGACGCGGCGAAATCGACGGCGTCGAACAACTCACCCGGTACATCGACTGCCTGCGCGCCGACACGTCACTCGGCGCGATCCGCGGGATCTTCGTCGCCCAGCAGATCAAGCCGCAGGCCCGCGTGCTCGCCGAGAGTCGTGGCTTTTCATGGTGCGAGGTCGACTACGACGAGTTGCGCGGCCGCAAACCCGACGAACTGAGGTTGTTCTGATGACTGAAGTCCGTACGCCACGCTTGCGCTGGACGACAGCGGCATTCCTTGTACTGCTCGTCGTCCCCGGCTCGGCACGACTTCAGTTCGACGGACTCCCCTTCACCCGAGTCCCCGAGGTCGTCGCCGTCGGAATTATCGCCGTCGTTCTCGCGCACCGTGACACCCGAGATTCGTTGCGTCGACTCCTCACGGGTTGGGCGAAGCTCATCAACATCGCACTTGTGGCACTCACCCTTGGCAAGGTCTTCACATTCGCTGCCGTGCCCTTCGGTGCCGGATTCGAAGCCTGCTACCGCGGGTTGTGGGAACCGCTCGACGGCGTAACGTGCGAGCGCTCCTGGAATCACCCGTGGCGCAGTGACATTGAGAAGCAGCTCGGCATCGGTGCGCTGAGCCGCATCGACGACATCATTGACTTCGGAGGTCCACCCGATCGACTCGACGCTTTCGAGGGCGGCTATGCGTCGAACTGGAACCTGCCTTTCGCCAATGAGTTTCCCCGTTACCAAACCACGTGGCTCGATCGCTTGCCATTCACCGCCGGTTATGCGGGAACCATCGAACTCGACAGGAAGGCCGTCGTACCGATCGAATACGTCGGCGAGCTGACGATGTCGAGTCCGTACCGGTTCACCACGTCCTCGAGTGAGCTGCGATCGATCGTGTTCGTTCCTCTCGAGGCGGGCCGACATTCGCTGCGGCTCGACCTGACGTTCCGTGACGACGTCGACGGCACCGTCGTTCCCGACGTCGAGCCCGATCCCCGCGGACCGTACGCACGACTGCACGTCGGCGAACCGGTGCAAACGTCATCGGGCGACATGCGACTGATCGTCCGAGGCTGGGCCGTCGATCGTCTCGCGCGTAGTCCCGTGACGGCATGGTCGGTGTGGTACCGCGACGACGACGGTCGACGCCGAACGATCGCCGCCGACGTCATCGACCGGCCCGACGTCGCCCGTGCGTTCGCTGTGCCGTCGTGGCGCCGCTCGGGGTTCAACGTGTCGATCGACGTACCCGATCGCACGCTGCGTCATCCGACGTACCACCTCGACGCCACGCTCGCCGACGGCCGCACGCTCGCCGTCGCACGAATCGGAGCGCAGCAGCGCAACGACGACCCGTGGGAGCTGCCTGTGGTGTCCGCGTCGGCCGACCCATCGGCGTTCGCCGACGTGAGAGCCAACTACCAATACGCACGCCCGGGTTTCCCCCTCGAATCGATCGCGGCCTCGCCGCCGCACATCGGACTCATCGCCGCATTGCGCGTCATCGACGTCGGGCAACTCGCCGGTATCGCGACGATCGCGATCGTCGCCGGAGCCGCCCTGTGGCGCCGGCGCCGTGCCGTCGTCATTGGCGGAGTCGTCATTGCCGCTGCAGCTGCGCTCGCACCCGTCATCGAGCGGGTGAGTTTCTTCGATCGCGCCTCTTCACGTGCACTCGCTGCCGGCATCGTGCTCGCCGTTGCCGCACGACGCTTCCTTGGCTCCCGGGGTCTGCTCGCAACAGCACTCGGCGCCTTCTTCATGTTCGGCCCGGTCATCGCGACACTGCGCCGATTCACGAATCTATCGACGCATCCGTGGTGGGGAATGCAGATTTTTCGCGACCGGGTCACGGACTGGCTCGTGTTCCAGGGATACGCGCGATCGATCGTCCTCGAGTCGTCGCTGCGCGGCGGTGAAGACGTCTTCTACTTCATGCCCGGAATGCGGTACGTCGCCCTCGTGCAGCACGTTCTGTTCGGCGAGAACGACGTTTTCATCGGTGCGCTCACGGGTGTAGCGCTTGTAGCGACCGGACTATGGCTCACCTTCCGAATGCTGGCACGAATTGAGCATCACCACTGGTGGTGGGCACTGCTCGCTGTCACGGCAGTCGTTTCGGGTGTGGGCCGACCGATCAGTCGAGAGCTTGCCGGCTTCGGCGCTTCCGAGGCAGTCGCCTGGAGTCTCGTCTGCGCGTCGTGTGTCGTCTTCGTACGTCGCACGCCAGACGGCGGGGCATGGACAGCAGCCGCTTCCGGACTCGCTGCCGTCGCTTTGCTGCGACCGAACCTCGCCGTCGGCATCGTGGCCATCGCGATCGCTCTCACATTGGCGCGCGTGACGTTGACCAACGACCGCCGCGAGCGGCTCGTGCATGCAACCGCAACGATGCTCACTTTCGGCGCGGTCGCCTCACTCGGCTTGCTGCACAACCTCTGGTACGGACAACAAGCTGTCGTCTTCACGATGCGCACCGACCCCCGGCAGAACGTCTTTCCACCCGGCGATATCTGGAAGGTGCCGTTCGACGACGAGTTGCGCAGCATCGCGTGGTCGAAGATCGAGCTCCTCTTGCACCTGCGAGGCGCATTGGATGATTCCGGCGTGTTTGCGTCGCGGATCGCCGTGCTGCTGTGGCTGTCCGCGGTCGTCGTCATCCTCCGCCAACGGAAGAGGTCCGCCACCGCGCTGTTGCTCCTCGCCTCTCCACCGGCCTACGTCGTTTCGACGTTCCCCTTCGGAATCATGGACACACCGGAGCGCCAGATTGCATCGTTGACGGTGTTGTTCATCGCGACGTCACTCGCCGCAATCGGTCATTCACACAGCCAACGATTGCCGGCCGGCTGATCCTCAGCCGAAGATTCCGCCGGCCTTCGACCCGTCGCGCTGCGGTTGCGGCCAACTACCGGGCACGCCGTCCATTCCCGAATTGAGTCGCGCGGACGAGAGCAACTGCTCGACGATCGGACCGAGCTTCGTCGGATCGTCGACCGGAGCATGTTGCGGACCGCGCACCCAACCCTCGGCGACTGCGAACGTGCGACCGCTCGCTTCGAACACGCGCCCGGTGACGCCCTTCGATTCGGCCGATGCGAGCCACGTGACGATCGGTGCGATCCAACGCGGAGACTGCGCGTTGCGCTCCTCGTCGGTGGGGGGCGTTGCCTGCAGGTTCTCGGTCATTCGCGTGAGGGCGATCGGAGCGACGGCATTGACGGTGACGCCGTAGCGCGCCAACTCGAGAGCGGTGATGACGGTGAACGCGGCGATTCCGGCCTTTGCCGCACCGTAATTCGACTGACCGACGTTGCCGTACAACCCCGACACCGATGTGGTGTTGATGATCCGGCCGTCGACTTCGTGTCCGGCCTTCACGCGGTCGCGCCAGTACGCGGCGGCGAAGTGCGCCGGCGCGAACGTTCCCTTGAGGTGCACCTTGATGACGGCGTCCCACTCCTCTTCCGACATGTTCGCCATCATGCGGTCGCGGAGGATTCCCGCGTTGTTCACGACGGCATGGAGATCGCCGAACGCATCGACGGCGGCGGCAACGAGCCGACGCGCACCCTCGAAGGTGCTGATGTCCTCACCGTTGACGACGGCACGACCACCGGCGGCGACGATCTCGTCAACGACCTGCTGCGCGGGAGTTGCATCGCCGCCCGAACCGTCCACCGACGCACCGAGATCGTTGACGACCACCGCCGCGCCGTGACGAGCGAGGCTCAACGCGTGTTCCCGACCGATTCCGCGACCCGCACCGGTGACAATCACCACGCGACCTTCACACAACTTCGCCATTGTTTGCGCCTCCTCGGCTGACCGTCCGTCGTCGGGGCAATCTAGCCTTGCCGAGAGTGAGCACCGAAGTGGATGCGGCCCCGGATGAATCGCGGCATCACACGTGGGACGCGATCATCATCGGTGCCGGACCGGCAGGCATCGCCGCGGCGATCACCGCGCACGAGCACGGGAAAAAGGTGCTCGTCATCGACAAGGCGCGCTTTCCCCGCGACAAGTGCTGCGGTGACGGATTGACGACGGGCGCGCTGCGCCAACTCGAGAAACTCGGCCTCGATCCCCGCACCGTCGGATCGTGGCGCGAATGTCGCGACGTCGAGGTTCGGTCGCCGTCGGGACGTCGGGTGACGATGCAACTACCCGACGACGGAGTGTTCGCCGCGATTGCGTCGCGGGTCGATCTCGACGACGCCCTCGTCAACCTCGCTCGACAGAAGGGCATCGAGGTTCGTGAGGGCGTGACGTTCGAGTCGCTGTCGACAGGTAACGACACGGGCAATGACACAGGCAACGATCTCGTGAGCGTGAATGTCGTCGTCACGGAAGCGACAGCTGATGGACGTGCCGGCGTTACTTCCAACGTCGACGCTGCAGTTCGCCGGACGTTACGCTGCCGCCGAGTCATCGCTGCCGACGGCATGTGGTCCCCCGTGCGCAAGTCGGTCGGTGCGGGTGACGGCGATTACCGCGGCGAATGGCACGCGATCCGCCAGTACGCGCGAGGGGTGACGGGCCCTGCCGCATCGCGACTGTACGTGTGGTTCGAACCCGATCTGCTCCCCGGTTACGCATGGTCATTCCCGCTCGCCGACGGCCGCGTGAACCTCGGTTACGGAATCCTGCGCGGCTCGGCACGTCGACCCGGCGAGATGCGCGCACTGTGGGACGACGTCCTGCAACGACCGCACGTGCGGGAGGCACTCGGCAACGACGTCGAGCTCGAAGATCGCTTCCTCGCATGGCCGATCCCTGCGCGCGTTTCTCGCACGGCGCTCACCCACGAACGGGTGATGTTCGTCGGTGATGCCGCACGTGCAACCGACGTGCTCACCGGCGAGGGAATCGGGCAGGCACTCACCTCGGGAATCCTCGCCGGCGAATCCCTCGCCACCGCACGACCGGAACGCGCGTACCGCAAGGCCATGCGTCGCGAGTTCTTCGCCGACGACCGGATGTCGCGCATCCTCGGTGCACTGCTGCGCAGCGAGCGCACGGCGCGTGCCGCACTGCGCATCGTCGACTCGAACGACTGGACGCGGCGCAACTTCGTGCGCTGGATGTTCGAGGACGAACCGCGCGCCGCGGCATTCACACCGCGACGCTGGCACCGCGGGTTTCTCACCCGCCCCGGTGCCTGGCGCACGGCATCGACGAATTCCTGACCCGTACGCTGTGTCGGCCATGTGGAGACTGCTGCGCGATAACCGCGACATCAGGTTGCTGTTCGTCGCACAAAATCTGTCGTATCTCGGCGACTGGTTCACCTTCGTCGCCCTTGCCGGCCTCATCCAGGACGTCACCGACTCGCGGTTCCTCGTGTCGCTGCTCCTCGTCGCCTTCTCGTTGCCGTCGTTCTTCGCGTCCCCGATCGCAGGCCCGATCGTCGATCGTTTCGACAGACGCACCGTCATCATCGTCGTGTCGGTCATCCAAGCATCGAGCGCACTGAGTTTCCTGCTCGTCAACGAGTCGCGCGTGTGGCTCGCGTTCGCCGCCCAATCGGTGATCGCCGCGCTCGCCGCCTTCGTCAAGCCGGCGGTCGAGGCTGCGGTACCGAACGTCGTCAACTCCCCCGACGAGTTGCGCATCGCCAATGCGATGTTCGGTTCGAGCTGGGGTGTCATGCTCGCCGTCGGTGCCGGCATCGGTGGAGTCTTCTCCGACACGTTCGGCAGACGTGCATCGTTCGTCGCCGACGCGATCACTTTCATCGTCGCCGCAGCACTCGTCGCCTCGATCCGGCGCCCGATGCAGGCCGTGCGAACGGGAACTTCCCGCCCACCCGTGCGACCGCTCGCCGACATGCGCGAGGCGATGGCGCTCGCCCGCAACGACTCGACGATCCTCGCGCTCATGGCCTCGAAAGTGACGTTCGCCGTCGGCGCCGGAGTCGTCAGCCAACTCGCGGTGTTCGCCGCCGATGCCTTTCAATCGGGTGATCGTGGTCGCGGACTCATGCTCGCGGCACGCGGCGTCGGCTCCGGACTCGGTCCGATCATCGGTGCCCGCTTTGCGCGCGGCAACGTGCACCGCATTCTCCTCGTCTGCGGACTCGCCGGTCTCGGATTCTCGTTCGGTTACGGCGTCGCCTATGCGGCCCCGTCACTTCTCGTCGCCTGCGCCGCGGTCGCCGTCGCCCACCTGGGAGGCGGTGCGCAATGGACGCTGTCGACCTACGGCCTGCAAGTGCGAACCCCCGACGAGTTGCGCGGTCGCGTGTTCGCCGGCGACTTCGCGCTCATCACGCTCGCCCTGGCCACGTCGAGCGTCGTCGCCGGCCTCGTGTCCGAGCGCGTCGGTGCGCGCTCGACGATCGGAATCTTCGCCCTTGCAGCGGCCGTCGCCTCGTCGATTTACGTGCTCAGTACGCGGCGTCTGCGCGCTCAGTTGACCTGACGCGTACGACCTTCCCAGTACGGCGCGCGGAGATCCTTCTTCAGGATCTTGCCGCTCGGGTTGCGCGGCAACGCATCGGCCCACGTGACGCTTTTCGGCGTCTTGAATCCGGCGAGGTGCTCGCGCGAGAAGTCGATGATCTCCTGCTCGGTCACGGCGACGTCGGGCTTGCGCACGACGATGGCCATCGGAACCTCGCCCCACTTCTCGTCGGGAATGCCGATGACGGCGACGTCGGCGATCGCCGGGTGCTTCATCAACGCGTTCTCCACTTCGGCCGGGTACACGTTCTCACCGCCGGACACGATCATGTCCTTCACTCGGTCGAAGATGTACACGTAGCCGTCCGCATCGCGGTAGCCGGCGTCACCGGTGCGGAACCAGCCGTTGACGATCGACTTCGCCGTCTCTTCGGGCATGTTCCAGTAACCCTTCATCACCTGCTGCGAGCGCACCTGGATCTCGCCGACTTCGCCGACACCGACGGCACGACCCGTGTCGTTGTCGATGATCCGCAACTCGACGCCCTTCGCCGGCTTGCCGCACGACCGAAGAAGGTGCTTCTTCGGTCCCGTGAGATCGTGGTCTTCGTGCATGAGCATCGTGACGACACCGGTCGTCTCGGTGAGGCCGTACACCTGGCAGAACTCGCACTTGAAGGTGCGCAGCGACGCCTCGAGCACCTGCTCGGAGATCGGTGACGCGCCGTAGGCGATGAGCCGCAAGCTCGAGAAGTCGGCCTTGTCGACGCCCGGAACGAGGAGCATGAACTGCAGCAGCACGGGAACGAAGAATGCGTGTGTCACCCGTTGCGCACCGATGAGTGCGACGATGCCGGCGGGGTCGATTTCGCGCTGGATGATCGACTTGCAGCCGACGTACTGTCCGGCAGTCGCCCAACCGGCACCGCCGATGTGGAACAGCGGCATCGCGATGAGGTTGTTCGCATTGCTGTCGAACTTCCACAGATCGATCGCCGTCGGCAGCAGTCCGAGGAAGTTCTGGTTCGTGATCATGACGCCCTTCGGACGCCCGGTCGTTCCGCTCGAGTAGAGCTGGAACGCCACGTCGTTCGGAGCCGACTGCACGCCGGGATCGACCGCCTTGTGGCCGCCGATGAACGACTCGTACGACTCGTACTTCGGGTTCGTCGGGTGTCCGCCGATCACGACGATCTTCTTCGTGTGCGGGAGGTCGGCGGCGATCGCATCGAGGACCGGAACGAAATCCTGACCGACGATGAGTACCTTCGCCCGCGCGTCGTTGACGATGTACGCGACTTCGGGTGGCGCGAGACGCCAGTTGATGTCGCAACTCACCGCATTGAGCAGACCCGACCCGTAGAACACCTCGAAGTGCTCGATCGAGTTCTTGTCGAGGAAGGCAACGCGATCCTCGGCCCCGATACCCGACGCACGCAACGCCTGCGCCATCTGGCAGGCCCGCGCATACAACTCGCGCCACGTGAGAACCCTCTCGCCCTGCACGAGGGCGACCTTGCCCGACAACTCGACGGCGTGGTTGCGCACGATGCCGGCGATGCTCGTGATTTTCGTCGAGGGGACGGCGGCACCCGCTCTTGCTGCCGAGCGCGACACCGGCGCTTTCTGTGCCGGCGCCTTCCGTGCTGACGTCGTCTTCTTCGCCGCTTTCTTCGGTGCGACTTTCGTGGTGCGCTTCTTTGCTGTCTTCTTTGCTGTCTTCTTCGCAGACTTCTTGACCGTCTTCTTCGCTGTCTTCTTTGTTGACGCCTTCTTCTTCACCGTCTTCTTTGTTGACGTCTTCTTTGTTGACGTCTTCTTCCGTGCCGGCTTTGTCACCCGCTGCTGCGTCTTCTTCTTCCGTGACTTCTTCTTATGTGCTTTCTTCTTCTGTGCCTTCTTCGTCGGTCGTGTGCTGCGTGCCATAAGCGCCACCGTAGTTGTCGCCGTCGGATGCAGCAATCTCGTCGTCGATCGCAATGCACGAATAATTAACCGCTCGATCACCTAACGTGACGGTGTGATGTCTTGGGTGTCGCATCGCGTACCGGTCGACGGTGGTTCGCCCGATCCGTACCTCGCGACCTACACACACGACAGTGACTCCGGTGCGCTTGTCGTGTTCGCACATGCGACCGGATTGCATGCGCACGTCTTTGCGCCGGTAGCGCAATTTCTCGCCGATCACTGCATCGTCGCGTACGACGCACGCGGCCACGGCAGTTCTTCCCCCGGACCCGACTCACCGCGGTGGGACATGTACGGGGAGGACGCACGCGTCATCGCCCGATGGGCCCGATCGAGGGCAATTCCGCCGTCGCGACCGGTCGTCGGTGTCGGGCACTCGATGGGGGCGACCGCCCTCATCATGGCGGCGCTCTCCGAACCGCGACTGTTCGATCTTCTCATCGTCGTCGAGCCGATCATCTTTCCACCCCGCGCGGACACCGTCGACTCCCCGCTCGCCACCGGTGCCCGGCGCCGGCGCGATCGCTTTCCCTCGTTCGAGGCGGCACTCGACAACTTCTCCGCAAAGCCACCGCTCAACTCCCTCGATCCGCGCGTACTCGCCGAGTACGTGCGCCACGGATTCGCACACGCCGACGGAGAGATCGTGCTGCGGTGTCGCCCCGAGTACGAGGCCCGCACCTATGAAATGGGAGTTGCCCACGACACGTGGACCCGTCTCGATCGCCTCGCCACACCGACGCTCGTCGTTGCCGGCGCACGTCATCCGCTGCAACCGAGTGCGGTGTCCGCCGACATCGCGGCGCGCATCGACGGTGCCCGCTTCGAACGATGGGAAGACTCGGGACACTTCGCCCCGCTCGAACGCCCGGAACGGTTCGCCGACCTCGTGCGCCGGGAGATCGAACACCTCGCGCCTACGATCTCCTGACGGTGCATCCCGTTCCCTCACGCCTCTCGCCCTCGCGCATCAACACGTTCATCAAGTGTCCGATGCAGTATCGGTTCCAGTACGTCGACGAGGTGCCCCAGATGCCGCAGGTGCACATGTTGCGCGGCAACTTCGTGCATCTCGTGCTCGAGTACCTGCTCACCCACGAGCCCGACGAGCGCACGCCCGATGCGGCAAAGGCGTCCTTCGCACGCGCGCAGGCCGAGTTCGTCGAACGCGACGACTTCGCCGCACTGGCACTCACCGACGAAGAGCTCGCCGCCTTCTGGGAGGACTCCCGCGACCACGTCCGCGCCTACTACCGCATCGAGAATCCCCGCACGGCGCGCATCGAGGGACTCGAGCGCCACGTCGAAGCCGACCTGGGCGGTGTGTCCGTGCACGGCATCGTCGACCGCATCGAACGCGACGACACGGGCCGCCTCATCGTCACCGACTACAAGACGGGCAAACCGAAACCCGAACGATTCAGCGCCGACTATGCGCGTCAGTTGCAGTTGTACGCGTTGATGTGCGAGCAATCGCTGGGGGTCGCGCCCGACGAGGTTCGACTGTTCTTCCTCGGAGGATCCCTGCAGCAGACTCCGCCGGCACAACGGGTGTTGCGCTGGTCGTCGACGGTCGAGTCACGACTCCGGGTGCGCGACGAAGCCGTCGACACGCACGGACGCATCGCCGCAAGCTGCACGTCGGGTGAGTTCGCAACGCAGACGTCGCCGCTGTGCGACTGGTGCGACTACAAACCCTGGTGCCCCGCATGGGGAGGCGACCCTGCACGCGCGGTACACGAGGCTCCCGTCGTGTTGCGACGTCGCGAGGCGGTGACTCGTGGGTAAGTTCATGCGCCGCGTCGAGGCAATCGACAACGCGTGCGACGAACTCATCGAACCGCTGCGCAACTTCCGACCCGCGGTGTACGTGTTCAACACCGCGAGTGCGGTCGGTGACTTCGGCTCGATCTGGCACGTGCTCGGCGTCGTCGGTGCCGTCAGCGGAGTGCTCGACTGGTCGCAAGCTCTCACCTTGGCACTGCTCATGGGGGTCGAGAGCCTCACCCTCAATCAGGGCGTGAAGCGCATCTTCCGCCGCTCGCGACCGACCGTCGCCGGGGACGACAGGTTCACCGTGCGTCGTCCGCTGACGTCGAGTTTCCCCAGCGGTCACTCCTCATCGGCGTTCTTTGCCGCCGTCATTCTCTCCGGCTGGCTCACGGCGCCGTACATCGTCGCCACCTTCGTCCTTGCCGTCATCATCGCCACGAGCCGCGTCGCAGTGCGCATTCACCACGTGAGCGACGTCGTCGCCGGCGCCGCAGTCGGGTCGATCCTCGGAGCGATCGCGGTGAACTTCACCCGCACCGTCGGAGGCTGAGCAACGGCGTCACCGCTGCACGCGATGCGGCTGCGGCACGTGCCGCGACGTGAACGACGCGCTTACTGCGCGGAGGAGGCGGTCGACTCGGTGAGCAACTGACGAACGTCGAGCAGGACGTCGGCGATTTCGGAGGACGACACCAACTGACGATGCCCCATCTCACCGAGCGCCTTGTCGATGACGACGATCGCCTCGGCGATCACGGCGAGATCGGTGCGTGAGGTGGTCGTGGTGTCGGTCGTCATGTAGGTTTTCGGTCCTTCCTGGCCCTCGCTAGGCAGGATAGTTGCGCGGTGTGCGGCAACCCTGCACCGATCCGGGTGAAGATTTTCACGATCCGGCACGCAGATCGGCCGTTGCCGCGGCGATGTCGCGCCATTGCGCGATCGGCAGCTCGGCGACCGATTCGGTGAGCACCTGGACGCTCACGTGCGACGCCCCGGCATCGAGATGCTCGCGCACGCGCGCGACGACGGCGTCGACGGTTCCCCAGGCGACGATCGCATCGACCATCGCATCGCTCGGGGAACCGGAGGCATCGGCGATGTCGGCATCGTTCCATCCCAAGCGTCGCAGGTTGTTCGCGTAATTGGGCAGACGGATGTACGTGGCCATGTGCGCGCGGGCAATGGCACGTGCACGCACGGGATCGGTCTCGAGAACGACCGCCTGTTCCGGGGCGAGGAACGGATCGGGTCCGAGCACGTCGCGGGCGATCTTCGTGTGCGCGGGGGTGACGAAGTACGGATGTGCGCCGAACGCACGGGACGCAGCGAGTTGGAGCATTTTCGGTCCGAGCGCGGCGAGCACCCGACGCGGCTCGACCTGCGGTGCAGCGGCCATGAACAACGGCTTGTCCAACTGATCGAGATAGGCGACCATTGCCGAGTACGGCTTGTCGTAGCTCCCCTTGTGCAGCTTCGTCGCCATGTGCTCGTGACTGGCACCGATGCCGAGGAGGAAGCGTTCGCCGAATGCCTCGGTGAGCGTGCGCCACGATGCCGACATCGTGATCGCGCTGCGCGCGTACATCGATGCGATTCCCGTCGCGACGCGGATCGTGCGCGTCGCCGACAACAACAGCGCCGACGATACGAACGGCTCGCGACCGACCGCCTCGGGCAGCCAGATGCAGCCGTATCCCAGGGCCTCGAGTTCGCGGGCCGCCTCTTGGGCTCGCGCCATCGGCTGCATGTCGAGTGCGAACGTCCATACGCCGATGCGACCGAAGCCGTGATGCTGCGCAACCATCGCCGATCACCGTACTGCGCACACACACCGGGACGTGAACGCGTGGCACACCGGCGAACGCGGCGGCACCGCAGTTCGAGTCAGTGCTGCGTTACGCATGAGCACGGCTCTCGGCGTGATCGGCACCGTCGCCACGATCGCAGCGGGCTGCGCGGCACCTGCACACCGCGGTGACGCCCGCACAACTCCCGGGGACGCGACGAGCACCGTCCCCGTCATCGACGTCATCGACGGCGACACGATCATCATCGACATCTCGGGGACTCGCGAGACGGTCCGCCTGCTCGGCATCGACGCCCCGGAGACGAAGCATCCGCGGCGACCCGTCGAGTGCCACGGTCCGCAGTCGTACGAACTGCTGCGCTCACTGCTCCCGACCGGCACCGGGGTGCACGTGCGTCGCGACGTCGTCGCCCGGGATCACTTCGGACGCCTCCTGCTCTACGTGTGGCGGATCGACGGCACGTTCGTCAACCGCGAACTCGTGCTGCGCGGCGCCGCCCGACCGCTGACGATCGCTCCGAACGGTGCGCATCACGACGAATTCGTCGCTGCCGCGTTCGATGCGCACCTCCACCGACGGGGCTGGTGGGCACTGTGCGTCGACGGACATCGCTAGCGTCACCACCGTGACGTCGCTCGCAGAACGGCTCGGCCACCCGCCCGATGCACGACTCGTCATCATCAGTTGCGACGATCTCGGTGCATTCCACGCCGGCAACGTCGGCGTGCTCGAAGCGATGCACGACGGCATCGCAACGTGCGCGTCACTCATGGTTCCCGCTCCGTGGGCGCGACACGCCGTGCACCATCTCCGACCGACCGACGACGTCGGCGTGCACCTCACGCTGAACTCCGAACACCCCGATTACCGCTGGGGTCCGCTCACCTACGCGCCGTCCCTGCAGTCGGGTGCCGGTGGCTTCCCCGCATCACTCGATGATCTGTGGGAGCACGCCGACCCGCAGGAGGTGCTGCGCGAATGCCGTGCACAGATCGATCGGGCGATCGAGTGGGGCGTCGACGTCACGCATCTCGCACCGCACCTCACGGCGATCACGCTGCGCCCCGAGTTCTTCGACGTGTATCTCGAACTCGCGGTGACGTACCGTCTGCCGATCCGACTGCCGTCGTCGATCAGCGAGCGCGAGGTCGGCTTCGAGTTCCGTCAACTCGCCCGCGAAGAGGGCGTGGTCTTTCCCGACCACTTCGACCACGACTGGTCGACCGGCAGCCGCGAGCGAGTACTGCGGTCGATCGATCGCCTCGAACCCGGCATCACCGAGATCCACCTGCAGCCGTGCATCGACACCCCCGAAATCCGCGCCATCGGCGCGCAGAGCGAGGGATGGATCGACGACTACCGGCTCGCGACGCGCGACGGCGACGTGCGGGAGCGACTCGAGCGCAGCGGCGCCGTGCTCATCGGCTACCGGCAGCTGCGTGACCTTGCGCGATCCGGCGCAACGTCGTAGTCACGTCACCGCTGCGCAGCGCACGGAACAACGCACCCGTGCTGCCCTGCGTCTTCAGTCGCCCGAGCATGAACGCCGTCGTCGGATCGAGGTTCACGGCATCGTCGAGCGACACCGTGACCGTCACGGTCGCGTCGGGCGGCCCCTCGGTGAGCTCTTCCTTCTTCGACACGGCCACGACGTAGCGAACGGTTTCGTGCGGTGCCGCGGCCATCACGCACCCCGCATCGACGTTTGCGTCGCGGGTGAACGCAACCCGGCGAAGAGATCGTCCTCGAGTTCGCCGTGCGCACGCTGCGGCAGCTCGACGAGGCAGCGCGCGAGCACCCAGTCCTCCCACGGATACGCCTCGGCGAGTTCCGCATCGCTCAATCCGAACCAGAAAGGTGCGGACACGTCGACTTGCGTGGCGTGCGCGCGCAACGAACCCGATCGGGCCCACAACCAATCGGCGATGTGCAACTTCGTCGTCACGCGGTGGTCGAGATCGGGCCGCTCGAACCAGCCTTCGTCGTACGGCGACGAACCCCGCAGACGCATGAGCGCCTCGTGCACCGCGAGGAGCCGTGCACGCGACCACACCGAGTAGTAGAGCTTCGACGGCTGCCACGGGGCACCGGCGTCGGGATACCACGCGGCGTCTCCGGCGCGATCGAAGGCGACGACGCTGACGTCGTGCACCTTCAGGTGATCGGGATGCGGATACCCGCGCTGATCGTCGCCGTACGTGATGATCACCTGCGGTCGCTCGCGGCGAATGATCGCAACGAGACGACCCGCCGCCTCGTCGAGATCGGCGCGATGGAAGCAGTCGGGATGGTCGTTGGTCGGTGAACCGGCCATCCCCGAGTCGCGGTAGCCGAGCATTTCGACGGCGCTGAAGCCGATGATCCGCGCCGACTCGGCGAGCTCGCGCGGACGCATCTCGGCGAGCAATCGCTTCGTCGCATCGGCGTCGAGACCGTGGAACGGCGCACCGGGCTCAAGGAGCGCCGGATTGTTCACGTCGCCTTCCTCACCTCCCGTGCAGCACACGAGGACGGTGCGCACTCCCTCCCCTGCGTACTTCGCCAGCGTCGGTGCACCCTTCGACGCTTCGTCATCGGGATGCGCATGCACGGTGAGCAGGCACAACGGGGTGTCCATCGGCTGGTGAGGCTACTTGTCGTACCCTCGACGCTGATGCGCAGCACCGTGCCCCGTACCGATCCGAAGTATTCGGCGACACGACCCGACATGAGTCTCGGCATTCGTCGGTCATTCGCGAGTGCCGTACTCGTCACGCTCGTGCTCACCGGCTGTTCGCGCGACGGTCGCGAGTTGCGACCGGCATCCCCCGACCAGAACGCGTCGATCGCGGTGACGACGACTGCACCCATCGACCCCCCGACCGAGACTCTCGAGTTCGCCGTCGCCGGACCGTGGCGCGAGAGCGAGGACATCGCCGTCGCACACACCTGTGCCGGCGAGGGAACGCCGCCTCCTCTCGAGATCCTCGGCATCCCCTCCGACGCCGCGGCTCTTGCCGTCCACCTCGTCGAGTTGACGTCTCCCGAGCGCCCGCTGTGGCTGATCGCGAATCTCGCGCCGGACTCGCGCGTGCTCGCCGACGGTGTCGTACCCGCCGATGCGGTTGCGGTCGCCGTCACCATCGCCGACGGCACTGCAATCACCGATGCCGGCGGCGTACGGACGTACGCCGCGCCGTGTCCACCGCCCGGCGAACGTCGCGAGTACCTCCTCAGCGTGTACGCGCTCGATACCGCGATACCCGCCGAGGTGGCAGCGAGCAGCGACGCCGACGTGATCCTCGGCGCCATCGAGGAGCGTGCGTACGAGATCGCCGAAAGCGTGTTCACCTTCACCGGGCAGTGACGCCGTGACGACCCGCTGTCGCGTGGTCGCTTGCCACCGACGGTGGTCACCCGCGCGGCCACCGCGTGCCTGTCACACTTGAGTACATCGACCGTTTCGCCGACTCCCTACCCATCGCCTGCTTCGAAACCGACCGCGACGGTCGGTTGACGGCAGCGAACGCCGCGTTCCGCAGGCTCGCTCTCGGTGGTGCACCGTTCACCGTCGGCGTTGCCCCGTGGGTGCAGGCACGACCCGCGGAACGTGCACGGGCCGAAGCGCTGTGGGTCGATGCCCAGCGCCGCGAAGCGACGTGTCACGTCGAGGTGCGCATCGTGCCGCTCGGCGGTGACCCGACGCAGGACGAAACGTGGATCGCCTTCGACGCCCAACCCGTGGCCGATGCCGACGGTGTCATGCGCCGTTACGTCGGCACCGCACACGACGTCACCGACGCGGTGCGTCAGCGCACGGTGTCGGATCAGCTCATCGGCCTGCTCGACACGACCGCCGACGCCGTCGTCGTCTTCGACGCGCAGTTCCGTCTCACCTACGCCAACGAGGCGGCGCGGGACGTGCTCGGCATCGTCGACGAGTCGTCGGCCGGACACACGGCGGCGGCCGACTTCATCGATGCGGTGCGCCACCAGGTACCCGAGAGGTGCTCGACGATCCGCGCCAACGTCGCTGGGAGGGCGAGATCGGATACCGCACGCCCGACGGATTCCTGCGCACGCTCGCGGTCACGTTGCAGGTCGTTCGCGATGCGACGGGAACGGTGCAGCACCATGCAGTCGTCGCCCGTGACGTCACGGAGAGCAAGCAACTGCAACAGGAACTGCAGCGTCAGGCGACGCACGATGCGCTCACGGGCCTGCCGAATCGGGTGCTCGTCCTGCGCCGTCTCGCCGAGGCTCTCGAGCGGGACCGCACGTCGAAGCGCGGCGTCACCGTGCTGTTCATCGACGTCGATCGATTGAAAGAGGTGAACGACACGATCGGCCACCACGTCGGCGACCAGCTCATCGTGCACATCGCCCGCCGCCTCGTCACGGCGACGCGACCGTCGGACGTCGTCGCACGCATCAGTGGTGACGAGTTCGTCGTCGTCGCCGAGGGACTCGGCGATGCCGAGGTGGCGATGGAAGTCGCCGAACGCGTGCGACTCGGGATCACCGGCGAGGTCGTTCTGCAGGGTGTCGACGTCATCACGGGAGCGAGCGTCGGCGTCGCTTTGTCGACACCGGCACTCGTCGCCGAATCGTCACCGAGCGATGCCGCCGCGGCGCTGCTCTCCAACGCCGACACCGCCATGTACCGCGCCAAGCAGCGCGGCAAGGGACGCTGCGAGTTGTACACCGAAGAGATGCGCACGAACGCGCGGGAGCGCGTGCAGCTCGCCGCACAACTCGAGCGGGCCCTCGCCGCCGAGGAGTTGTTCGTCGTCTACCAACCGCTGTACTCGGCGCACTCCGAGCGCGTCGTCGGCATCGAGTCGTACGTCCGGTGGCGCCATCCGAGCCGCGGCGTGCTCACCCCGGCGAGCTTCCTCTCCGTCGCCGTCGAATCCGGTTCGATCGGCCCCATCGGTGACTGGGTGCTGCGCACGTCGCTCGACGCACTTGCATCGCTCGATGCGCTCGGTGCCGTCGAGCGCGGATGCGCGTTGCACGTCAACGTCGCTGCCCGTCAACTCGGTGACGCCGGTTTCGTCGAGCGCACGATGGCCGCCCTGCAGACAGCCGGCATCGAATCGCACCGTCTCGTCCTCGAGATCGACGAGACGACTTTGCTAGACGAGGTGCCCGGAGTCGTGCGTACGCTCAACGCACTGCGGCGCCACGACGTGCGTCTCGCGATCGACGACTTCGGCACCGGCTACTCGTCACTCGCCCACCTGCGCGAATCGCCGGCGCAGCAACTGAAACTCGACGGCACGTTCGTGCGCAACATCGGACGTGACGGCGACGACGATCCGCTCGTGCGGTCGCTCGTCCAGCTCGCGCACTCGATCGGATTGACCGTCGTCGCCGAGTGGGTGTCGTCAGCCGACCAGTTGCGCCGACTGCGCGCCCTCGGTTGCGACGTCGTGCAGGGCAACTTTCTTTGCAGCGCAGTCGAGCTCGACGAGCTGCGCGCCACTCTCACCCGCACCCAGAGCGATACTCAGGCACGCTGACGGCACGTTCGTGCCGACGCATCGGCGCGCAGGCCACGCATCGTGCGAACGGGCGACGGACCGGGTTCGCGACGCGATTACTCGGAGGGCACCGGTGCGGGACCGGTGCCGGCGAAGAACCCGAGCACCTCACCCGACGACGCATCGAGCCGCAACACCGACGCATCACCCACGGTGTCGCCGTACGTGCCGAGTGCGAAGCGGCGCAGTTTCCCCGTCGCCGCGGGACGCATGATCGATGCGAACTCGACGACATCGAGCGTCGGATCGACGAGCAACGCGTCGGTGGCACCGGAGAGCACCGTGCCCGCGCGGAACGGATTCGACAGCGTGCGTTCGATCGCCGTCTTCATGAGGAGTGCGACGAAGTGCCTCTGGCGCTTGCCCCGACCGATGTCGGAGCTGCCGTCCATGCGCCACGAGCCGTCGATCTTTTCCTCGAAGTAACGGCTGCGCGCCCACGCCAACGCGCCGACACCGTCGAGGTTCTTGCAGCCGACGGGAATGAACAGACCCGTGTTGCGGTCGCGCGTCGGGTACTCGACGCACACCGTCACACCGCCGACGGCATCGACGAGCGACTTGAAACCCTGGAAGTTGATCTCGAGGTAGTGGTGCACCGGGATGCCGAGCGCGCGCTGCACCGTGCGCACGACGACCGCCGAGCCGTCGCGGTACGCCGTGTTGATCCTGTCGGAGCCGCCCGAGTCGCCAATCTCGACCCACAAGTCGCGCGGAATCGACAGCAGCGAAATGATCCCCGACGAACGCTCGACGTTCATGACGATGAGAGTGTCGCTGCGGCGACCCTGGACGTCGCCGGTGCCACCGACGTTGCCGAAGTCGGGATCGTTCGGGTCGGCACCCTCGCGTGAATCCGATCCGACGAGGAGGATGTTCACGAAGCGATCGTCCGCCGGCGACAGGACCGCGGCGAGCGAGTCGTCACGACGTACCGCGTCGAGCCGGGCGGCGAGCGACCGGCGCACGCCGAGCGCGCCCGTGGCGCAGACGACGAGTGCGAGTCCCGCAGCGACGAGCCGCCGAACGTTGCGACGCTGCCGACGGCGCGCCACGACCTCGGCGAACGACGTCACTTCGGTCGCCACTTCGCTCATCGCCGATCGACGGTACAACTCACCGCGGCACGGTAGGGAGATACCCGCCGACCGCCGCGAGCGCGCGCCACCTCACGTGACGCGGCGCAGATGCACGACGTCACCCACGTCGATCACCCGCATCGACGTTCCGTCGTCGACGATCAGATGCCCGTCTTCGTCGACGTCACGCGCCGTGCCGACGCACTCGCTCGCATCGGCGAAAGTGACGCGCACGAGTTCGCCGATCGTGTCGAGGGTGCGACGATGCTCGGCGGCGAGTTCGTGCGGAGACAACCGGGCAACGACGTCGACGTGACGGCAGATCTCCGCGACGAGTCGCGCACGGTCGATCGCCGTGCCGGCGAGAGCGTTGAGCGCCGCACCTTCGGGTGGCGCCCAGCCGACGTTCATCCCCATTCCGACGACGACGCATCCGTCGGCGGGTGACGCCTGCGCGAGCACGCCCGCGACCTTCGCGGCGCCGACGACGAGATCGTTCGGCCACTTCAGTCGCACGTCGACGCCGGAGATCGCACGAGCCGCGCGTGCGGCGGCGATCGCAACGACCCGCGTCATGCGCGCCGGGTCGCCGGTGCGCTCCCGGCGAAAGAGCATCGACATGAGCACGTTCGCACCGCGCGGCGACTCCCAGCGACGATCGAGCCGACCACGACCCGCGGTCTGGTGGTCGGCAACGAGGACCAGTCGATCGGGGGCACCGCTGCGAGCGCGCGCCATGAGGTCGTCATTGGTGCTGCCCGTTTCGGCGACGTGCTCGATCGTCCAGGCGTCGAGCCCCGACTCGGACCCCGAAATCCACCGCGAACTATGATTCCCCTGCGACACAACTTCACCCTAAGCACAGCGTCCGGGCTGCTCCGAGCATCCCGCGCCGACGAGAGAACAGGACCACATGATCCGCAAGATCCTCATCGCCAACCGTGGCGAGATCGCCGTCCGTGTCATTCGCACCGCCCGCGAAATGGGCATTGCCACCGTCGCCGTGTACTCGGAATTGGATCGCAATTCGCTCCACGTTCGCCTCGCCGACGAAGCGTACGCACTCGGCGGTCAAACCGCGGCGGAAAGTTACCTGAATACCGACGCCATCGTCGACGCGATTCGCAAGAGCGGTGCCGATGCCGTGCACCCCGGCTACGGCTTCTTCAGCGAGAACGCCGACTTCGCGCGCACCATCACCGACATGGGTGTCGCGTTCATCGGACCGCCGCCGGCAGCCATCGTCGAGATGGGTGACAAGGTGTCGTCGCGCAAGGCCGCGTTGCGCGGTGGCGCTCCGATCGTGCCGGGCACGACCGAGTTCGTCACCAGTGCCGACGAGATCGTCGCGTTCGGCAAGGAGTTCGGCTGGCCCGTCGCGATCAAGGCGGCGTTCGGCGGCGGTGGTCGCGGCATGAAGGTCGTGAAGGATGCCGCGTCGGTCGTCGAGGCGATGGAGTCGGCGCAGCGCGAGTCGAAGGCGTTCTTCGGACGCGACGAGATCTACGTCGAGAAGTACCTCACGTGGCCGCGCCACATCGAGGTGCAGCTCGTCGGTGACACGCACGGCAACGTCGTGTGGGTGTCGCTGCGCGACTGCTCGGCACAGCGCCGCCACCAGAAGCTCATCGAGGAAGCCCCCGCACCGGCGCTGCCCGACGGCGTCGAGGAAGCGATGGGCGAAGCGGCCGTGAAGGCCGCGAAGGCGGTCGGCTACTACAACGCCGGCACCGTCGAGTTCATCTACCAGGACGGCGAGTTCTTCTTCCTCGAAATGAACACGCGCCTCCAGGTCGAGCACCCCGTCACCGAGGTGATCACGGGCATCGATCTCGTCGAATGGCAGATCCGCGTCGCGTCGGGCGAGAAGTTGCCGATGACGCAGAAGCAGGTGAACGCCGCACGACGCGGTCACGGCATCGAAGTGCGCATCAACGCCGAGAACCCCGCCGACGGAAAGTTCCTCCCCTCACCCGGCACCATCACGCGACTCGTCGTGCCCGACGGCTTCGGCGTGCGCTTCGACGGCGGTTACGAGGCCGGCGACACGGTGAGCCAGTTCTACGACAACCTCGTCGGAAAGCTCATCGTGTGGGGCAAGGACCGTCCCACGGCGATTGCGCGCACCATTCGTGCCCTCGAGGAAATGACGGTCGAGGGTGTGCACACGACGATCCCCGCCGATCTCGCCATCCTCAAGCACCCCGACTTCGCCGCCGCGACGCACAGCACGAAGTGGGTCGAGGAACGTCTCGACTTGTCGGGTGTCGCAGCAGCTGCGCCCGCACCCGCTGCCGACGGAGCCGAACTCGTCGAGCGCAACAGCACCGTCGAGGTGAACGGCAAGCGTTTCCAGGTGCGCATGTGGGTTCCGCCGCAGGCCGCCGGATCCGCCGCACCGGCAAAGGCCCGCAAGCCGGGTCGCGCCGCCGGCGCATCGGCAGGGGGATCCGCCGCGAGCGGTGACGTTGCCGCGCCGATGCAGGGCACGATCGTCAAGGTGCTCGTCAGCGAGGGTCAGTCGGTGAATGCCGGCGATGCCGTCGTCGTTCTCGAGGCCATGAAGATGGAGAACCAAATCCAGGCCGACAAGGCGGGAACGGTGAAGCGGATCAACGTGAAAGCCGGCGACAAGGTCGGCTCGGGCGACGTTCTCGTCGTCATCGAGTGACGCGACTCCGCGTGACACGTCTGGCCATGACTCATTCGGCCACGACTCATTCGGCCACGACACATCTCGCGCACCGCACCGACGCTCACTGCACGTCGCACCAATGACCGACACGCCGCCCACCGAGCCCACCGAACATTCCGGAGCAGGGCTCGTCGCCGAGCGGGCACGTCGTCTCGCCGACATCGCCGCGATGCGCGAGTCAGGGGCGGAGCCGTATCCGTACCGGTTCGATCGCTCGCACACGCTCGCCGACATCCGCCGCACGCACGGCACACTCGACGCCGGCAGCGAGACGAACGACGTCGTCGCCGTCGCCGGTCGCATCATGTTGAAGCGCGACCAGGGCAAGTTGCAGTTCCTCACGCTGCGCGACCGCAGTGACGAGATCCAACTCTTCGTCAGCAAGTCGGTCGTCGGCGACGAACTCTTCGAGTCGATCGCTGGGCTCGATCTCGGTGACTGGGTCGGCGTCAGTGGCACCGTGATGACCACCCGCAAGGGTGAGTTGTCGGTGAAGGTGACGTCTCTCTCGCTGCTCGCCAAGGCTCTGCGGCCGATGCCCGACAAGTGGCACGGTCTCACCGACGTCGACACCCGTTACCGCCAGCGCTACGCCGACCTCATCGTCAATGCAGAGGCGCGACGCACGTTCGAAGTGCGCCACGCGATCATCTCGAGCATCCGCCGCACGCTCACGTCGCACGGCTTCATCGAGGTGGAGACACCCGTGCTCCACGTCGAAGCGGGCGGCGCGCACGCCCGTCCCTTCGTCACCCACCACAACGCACTCGACATGCAGTTGTACCTGCGCATCGCCCTCGAGTTGCACCTCAAGCGACTCATCGTCGGCGGACTCGAGCGCGTCTTCGAGATCGGCCGGGTGTTCCGCAACGAGGGAATCTCGACGCGCCACAACCCCGAGTTCACGATGCTCGAGCTGTACCAGGCCTTCGGCGACTACACCGAGGTGATGGCGCTCACGCAGGAACTCATCTGCAACGCCGCGCGCGATGCACTCGGAACGACGATCGTGCGCATCGGCGACGCCGACTTCGACCTGGCGGGGCCGTGGCGCACGGCGCGCATGATCGACCTCGCGGCGGAGGGAGTCGGCGAGACGCTCCATCCGTCGCAACCCGTCGACCACGTGCGCGACGTCGCACGGCGCAACGGTGTGTCGTTCGAACCGCACTGGGGTTCTGGGCGGATCATCGAGGAGATCTTCGCGGAAAAGGCCGAATCGACGCTGCTCGCCCCGACCTTCGTCACCGGACATCCCGTCGAGATCTCGCCGCTCGCACGCGTCGACCGCAACGACCCGCACCTCACCGAACGCTTCGAATTGTTCGTCGGTGCACGCGAGCTGGCGAACGGATTCAGCGAGTTGAACGATCCCGTCGAGCAGCGGCGTCGTTTCGAGGACGAGCAGCGTCAGAAGGAAGCCGGCGACCTCGGGGCGGGAACCGTCGACGAGGACTATCTCCGCGCACTCGAGTACGGCCTCCCGCCGACGGGTGGCCTGGGAATCGGTATCGACCGACTGACGATGCTGCTTGCCGGTGCGGCGAGCATCCGCGACGTCATCTTGTTCCCCACGCTGCGACCCGAAGTGATTGAATGACCGCGGGCATGACGACACAGCGCACGTCCGACCACGCCTGGGGAGTCGGTACCGCGACGATCGCCGCCGACGGAACCATCCTCGACGCCGCCTTCCGCGCCGTCGGTTGGGGCGCGACATTGCCCGACTCTGCGCCGTCGACCGGTGAGGGCCGCACCGACCCGCGCCGCGGCGTGGCGATCGTTCCCGCGTCGACCGTCGTCGACGTGACGAAGGATCCGGTCGATGCCGTCGATTCGTACCTGCGGCTCCATCTCCTCTCGCTGCGACTCGCGGCACCGCGCACGCTCAACCTCAACGGCATCTTCTCCACGCTCGCCAACGTCGTGTGGACGAGCATCGGCCCCGTGCACGGATCGGTCATCGACGACGTGCGCGATGCGATGCGGCGCAACGGCGAATACCTCGTCGTCAATGGCGTCGACAAGTTCCCGCGAATGACCGACTACGTCGTGCCCGCGGGGGTGCGCATCGCCGATG
>JBIIUH010000012.1:0-28918 GCA_044340075.1 Ilumatobacteraceae bacterium
CCATGCTCAGGCGCTGCGGCGCGTAGGTGATGTTCGGCCCGGTCGTGTCGAGGATCGTGTAGTCGTCGCCGCGACGCAGCTCGACGACGACTTCGCCGGTGACGAGCGATCCCACCCAGCGCTGCAGCGGCTCGCGCAGCATCAGCGCCTGCGGGTCGAACCAGCGCCCTTCGTAGAGCAGTCGCCCGAGGCGTCGACCCATCGTCGCGTAGTTCTCGATGGTGTTCTCGTTGTGGATCGCCGTCACGAGTCGTTCGTAGGCGATGCGCAACAGCGCGAGCCCCGGTGCCTCGTAGATGCCGCGGCTCTTTGCCTCGATGATCCGGTTCTCGATCTGGTCGCTCATGCCGAGCCCGTGGCGTCCGCCGATGGCGTTCGCCTCGCGCACCAACGCGACTCGTGAAGGAAACTCGCGGCCGTTCAACGCCGCTGGCCACCCGTCGACGAACCGCACCGCGACGCGTTCCGGTTCGATGTGCGTCGTAGCGTCCCAGTGCGCGACTCCCATGATCGGGCGCACGATGTGCATCGACGTCGACAACTCCTCGAGCGACTTTGCCTCGTGCGTTGCGCCCCAGATGTTCGCGTCGGTCGAGTACGCCTTCTCCGCGCTGTCGCGGTACGGCAGCTTGCGCTCGGCGAGGAACTTGCTCATCTCGGCGCGTCCGCCCATTTCGCGCACGAACGTGTCGTCGAGCCATGGCTTGTAGATGCGCAGCTTGGGGTTGGCGAGCAGGCCGTAGCGGTAGAAGCGCTCGATGTCGTTTCCCTTGTACGTGCTGCCGTCGCCCCAGACGTCGACGCCGTCTTCGGCCATTGCGCGCACGAGCAGAGTTCCGGTGACGGCGCGACCGAGCGGCGTCGTGTTGAAGTACGTCTTTCCCGCCGTCGCGATGTGGAACGCGCCGCACTGCAGGGCCACGAGTCCCTCGTTGACGAGTTGCTCGGTGCAGTCGACGAGTCGGGCGATCTCGGCGCCGTACTGTTTTGCGCGCTTCGGCACGTCGTCGAGGTTCGGCTCGTCCGGCTGACCGAGGTCGGCGGTGTAGGCGCACGGAACCGCACCTTTCTCGCGCATCCATGCGACGGCGGCGGAGGTGTCGAGACCGCCGCTGAATGCGATGCCCACGCGTTCGCCGTGCGGCAACGAAGTGAGTACGTGACCGGTCGTCATGAGCGAACCCCTTTGTCGGTGAGGTCATTGGCGAATGCGGGTGTGATGCCGGGCGCGGTGCGGCGCACGGGTCGTGCAGCGAGTGAGCCGATCGAGACGAGCAGTGCGCACCCCGCCACGACGAACTGTGCGATCGATACGGCGGGAGTGCGGGCAACGTCGAGTGCGGCCGTTGCGGCAAGCAGGGCGACGCCGAGCAGCTGCACGATCGTTGCGACGCGGGGTGCACGCCACGTCGCGATCACGGCGGCGACGGGGGCGACGAATGGAACGGCGACGAGCAGCGGACCGACCGGGAATTCGAGGTCCGTCACCCACCATGCGGGCTTGCCGATCGTGCGGCTCGCGGTGGCGAGAATGACGAGGCTCGCGGTGACGAGTACCCACGACGCGGTGACGACGATGCGCAGGGTGTTGCCCAGTGGATCCCGCGTCATCGCTTTCCAAGGGTACTCACGGTCGTCACGCGGCCGAGGCTCGATGGGCGTGCGTCGTTAGCCTGACGTCGAATGACGGCGCCACATTTCGCCAAGTTGTCGGTGTTTTTCCCGATGTGGAACGAGCGCGAATACATCCATCGCGCCCTCTCGGCGGCACACGACGTTGCGCGGGAACTCGTCGCGTCCGGCGAGATCGGCGACTACGAGCTCATCGTCGTCAACGACGCATCGACCGACGGCACCGGCGAACTGGCCGACGCCGCGGCGGCAGCCGATCCGCACGTTCGGGTCGTTCATCACCCCGTCAATCGCAAGCTCGGAGGCTCGATGAAGAGCGGTTTCGCCGCCGCCACCGGCGACGTCGTCGTGTACACCGATGCCGACCTGCCGTTCGACATGCGCGAGTTGCACAAGGCGTTGCGTCTCATGCGCCAGTACGAAGCCGACGTCATCAGTGCGTACCGGTTCGACCGCACCGGTGAGGGGTGGGTGCGCGTCGTGTACTCGGCGCTGTACAACCTGCTCGTACGGGTGTTGTTCGGGGTCCGCATGCGTGACGTCAACTTCGCCTTCAAGGTCGTGCGCCGGAACATCTTCCGTGACATCACGCTGAAGAGCGAGGGTTCGTTCATCGATGCCGAACTCGTCGTCAGGGCGAAGAAACTCGGCTACTCGATCTTCCAGTTCGGCGTCGACTACTTCCCCCGCACCCGGGGCGTGTCGACACTCAGCTCGCCCTCGGTCATCGTGAAGATCCTCCGCGAAGCGTTCGCGCTGCGGCGCGAGCTGAACTCCCTGCAGCCCGTGAAGTCCGCGTAGCCGGCCCGGCCGATGAGTTACCAGCCGCAACGACCGAACGCCCGCGTCCTCGGCGTCGTTGCCTCGATCGTCATCGTGCTCATGGCCACCGTGGCGGTCGTCGTCGAGCGATTCGCACCGGCCGACGATTCCGCATCTGCCGACGTCACACCGTCGTCGGTGCCGGCAACGACGCCGCAGCGATTGACGGTTCCACTCACCCGCACTCTCGCCGAAGGTGACGAGGGTGAGGACGTGCGCATGGTGCAGCAGCGCCTCGCCGACCTGCGCTTTGATCCGGGCCCCATCGACGGCGTGCTCGGTCGCGGCACGGTGCAGGCGTTGTGGGCGTTCGAGAAGCTCATCATGAAGGTGCCGCGCGAAGAGGCGACCGGAACCGTGACGCCGGAGATGTGGGAGGTGATGCGCGACGAGGTCGTCATCACTCCACGGCGCGTGGCCGACACCGGTCGTCACGTCGAGGTGTACCTCACCGAGCAGGTGATGGTCGTGTTCCTCGCGAACGGGCAACCGCTCCTCGTCACGCACATCTCGTCGGGCACCGGACAGCCGTGGTGCGAGGAAGTGGTCATCGACCCGGGCGAACCCGGCAACAACAGTCCGGAGCAGATCGCAAAAGGTGAGCAGTTGAAGACGGGCGTGTGCGGTGTTGCCACGACGACCCCCGGCGTGTTCACCTTCTACAACCGCCGCCTCGGCACGCGCGAAACGAAACTCGGCACCTTGTACAACCCCGTGTACTTCAACCAGGGCCTCGCGATCCACGGCGCAATCCTCGTTCCGCTGAAGCCCGCATCGAAGGGCTGCATCCGCATCCCGATGTCGGTGGCGCGCTACTTCCCGTCGCTCGTCGAATACCGCGACCGCATCTACATCTTCGACGGCATCAAGGAGCCCGAGGAGTACGGCTCACCGTTGCCGCCCGCCGATCGACCCGATCCGAACTACACGACGGTTCCGACGACGGTGCCGGTCGATCCGAACGCACCGACGACGACGATCGTGCCCGTCGATCCCGCCACGGTGACGACAACGACGGTCGCCGGCGCCTGACGTCCACCTAAGGTGACGGTGATGTCCGGGCGCATTTCCTACGACGAGTTCGCGTACTTCGCCGAGAACGTCGCCGAATTCGGGCTCGCCGCGTCGGCAACTCCCGTCGTGCGCAGAATCACGCACCGCACACGCGGTGGCGCAACATTGAGCGCCCTGCAGTGGGGCGTCGCATCACCGCGGGTCGTGCTCGTGCACGGCGGTGCGCAGAACGCCCACACGTGGGACACGGTCGCACTCGATCTCGACGTTCCGCTGCTCGCCGTCGATCTGCCGGGTCACGGACACTCGTCGTGGCGCGACGACGGCGACTACGGCCCCGCGACGATGGCCGGGGAAATCGGCTCACTCATCGAGGAAGTCGCCCCCGACGCCGACGTCGTCGTCGGAATGTCGCTCGGTGGCCTCACCTCGTTGTCGTTGGCCGCGCAGCGCGCCGACCTCGTTCGCCGTCTCGTGCTCGTCGACATCACGCCCGGCGTCACCGACGCGAAGGCGAAGGCGATTACCGACTTCGTCAACGGTCCGCAGTCCTTCCCGAGCTTCGACGAACTTCTCCGTCGCACGATCGAACACAACCCGACGCGCTCCGAATCGTCGCTGCGCCGCGGCATCCTCCACAACGCGGTGCAACTCGACGATCTCACGTGGCGCTGGCGCTACGACCGACGCAGTCATCCGGATCGTCCCGGCAGGGAGCGGATCGCCGAAGGTTTGTGGGAGGTACTCGAAGCGACGTCGTGCCCGGTCGCGTTGGTGCGCGGAGCGTTGTCGCCCGTCGTCGACGATGCCGACGTCGCCGAGTTCCTGCGCCGACGTCCCGATGCCGTCGTGCACCTCGTTGACGGTGCGGGACACAGCGTGCAGGGGGACCGACCCCGCGACATGTCGCGGATCATCCGCGACATGCTCCCGTAACGCCCCCGCAACCCCGTGCGCAGTACGGGTATCGGCCTCGTTTCAGCGCCGTGAAAATTGTCCGTCCGCCACGGCGTCGGAGACGTTGGCTCACTAACGTCTCACGGCATGGCCCGACGTGTCGGACGTCCGAGTTCCGACGATGCCGTCGACACCCGCGCCGCCATCCTCGAGCAGGCGCGAAAGTCGTTCACGGCGAAGGGTTTCACCGCCACGACGAACCGTGAGATTGCCGCCGCCGCGGGCATCACGACCGCTGCGATCTACCACTACTTCCCGTCGAAGATCGAGATGTACGTGGCGGTGTTCCAGGACGTGCAGGAACAGGTGTACTCGGCGCTCGAGCGCGCCGTCGACGCGCACGAGTCCTTCCTCGAACGCTTCGATGCGATGTTGGATGCGATGTTCGAACTCGGCGAGCACGATCCGACGTTGTCGTCGTTCGTCGTCGGTGTCGCGGCGGAAAAGGCGCACCACCCCGAGCTTCAGGTGGCGATGCGCAACATGGGCGGTCGCGGCTTCAAGCTCATGGGTCGCGTGTGCGCGGAAGCGAGCGAACGTGGCGAGCTGCCCGACGACGTCGATCTGCAGGCGGTGAGCGACGTGCTCAACTCCCTCATTGCCGGTCTTGCGCGGTGGGCGACCACGGTGACCGACAGGCGTCGTCACGCCCACCTGGTCGCGGCGATGAAGTCGATGGCGCGTGAGGGGCTGGCGCGGGCGGTCGAACCGTCGAGGTGACGGACCGGCGTTTCAGGTCGTCGGCTGTGGAACCGCGATCGTGTTACGTCGCGCACGGATCGAATCGCCGATCGTGATGAACAACGCGATCCACACGAGCACGAACCCGACGACGCGCACACGGTCGAGCGGTTCGTCGTAGACGAGCCAGCCGAGCAGGAAGTTGATCGTCGGCACGAGGTACTGCAGCGGTCCGAGCACGGTGAGCGGCAGGCGCAGCGCCGCGCGCGCGAAGAGCAGCAGCGGCACCGCGGTGATGATGCCGGCAAATGCGAGGAGGATCCAGTCGTCGGTACCTGCCGTCGCAACGACGCCGGCGGGTTGCAGTGCGCCGACGACGACGATGGCGACGGCGATCGGTGCGAGCACGAGCGTCTCGGCGGTGAGACTCTCGAGCGGGCCCAGCGGTACCCGCTTCTTCAGCAGTCCGTACACGGCCCACGTGAGTGCAAGGCCGAGCGCGATGTACGGCGGGCGTCCGTATCCGACCGTGAGGATGACGACGGCGATGCCGGCGAGTGACAGTGCAACCTTCTGCGGTCGTCGCAGCGGCTCGCGCAGCGCAACCACGCCGATGAGCGACGTGAGCAAAGGTGCGATGAAGTACCCGAGGGCGGACTCCATGACCTGCTCGCTCACGACCGAGTAGACGTACAGCGTCCAGTTGTTCGACAGCAGCACTGCGGCGAGGGCAACCCGCCACAGGAGCGACGGATTGCGGAACGTCGCCCACACGGGTGCGCCGCGCCGGGTGACGGCGATGACGACGAGAAGAATCACCGTTGCGGCGACGATTCGCCAGCCGATGAGTTCGAAGGCGTTGAACTCGGCGAGTTCCTTCCAATAAAAGGTGAGCAGTCCCCACAGCAGGTATGCGCCGAATCCGGAGATGATCCCGGCGCGCAGCTTTGCTTCGTCACCCGACGGTTGCTGCGGTTCCATGTGCGAGACGATGTTACGTGTCGATGGTTGCGGGGTCGTGCACTTCGTGCCCTCGGTAGCATGGGGCGAAATGTCGTCACTGAAAGCCGTGTGCGAGCGGCTTGCCCGGCTGAATGACGAACTGGCCGACACGTCACTGTGGGCGCTTTTCACCGCACATCCCGACCGGGTTGCGGCGTTGTCGCGGCATCTCGTCCTCGGTGACGACGAGGTGCTCCTCGACCTCTCGAAGCAGCACGTCACGGGCGACGTGCTGTCGGCACTCGTCGATCTCGCGGCAGCCGCCGGTGTTGCCGAGCGTCGTGATGCGATGTACCGCGGCGACGTCGTCAACGAATCGGAGAACCGACCCGCCTTGCACGTTGCGTTGCGGTCGACGTCGCCCGATCTCGGGGTGTCGCGCGAACATGCCGAACGCGCCCGACGGGAAATGACCCGCCTGTGCGAGTTCGCCGATTCGGTGCGCGCGGGAGCTTTGGGTGACGTGCGCACGGTCGTCAACGTCGGTATCGGAGGCAGCGAGCTCGGCCCGGCGACTCTCTACGAGGGTCTGTGTGCTGATGCGGATCCGGCGATCTCCGTGCGCTGGCTCGCCAACGTCGACCCGTACGAGTTCCATCGCGAGGTGCGCGATCTCGATCCGGCGACGACTCTCGTCATCGTGTGTTCGAAGACGTTCACCACCGCCGAGACCTTGTCCAACGCGCGGTTCGCGGCGCGATGGCTCGGCGATCATGCCGCGCGTCGCCTCGTCGCCGTCACGGCGCACACCGACGCCGCGCGATCGAGCGGCCTTCCGTTCGTCGACGTCTTCGAATTCTGGGAGTGGGTGGGTGGTCGCTACTCCGTCGCCGGGGCGCCGTCCCTCGCCGTCGCGGTCGCGCACTCGGGCGCCACGCTGCTGCGGGTACTCGACGGCATGCAGTCGATGGATCGTCACTTCGCCACCGCGCCGCTTGCGGAGAACCTTCCCGTCCTTCTCGGTGCGCTCGAGTGGTGGAACGTCGTCGTACGCGGTCACGGCTCGCGTGCCGTCGTCGTCTATTCGAGTGCCCTGCGACGTCTCCCCGAGCATCTCGCCCAGCTCGAGATGGAGAGCACCGGCAAATCCGTCGATCGCAACGGCGCACCGCTCGTTGCACGCACGCCGGTGACGTGGGGCGGTGTGGGCACGTCGGTGCAGCACGCGTTCTTCCAGGCTCTGCACCAGGGAGTCGAGATGCCACCGACGGAGTTCGTCGGCTTCTCGCAAGTGGCGCGCGTCGTTGCCGGCGATCCGCGAGCGCGCGACGCACACGACACTCTGGTGAGCAACATGTTCGCCCAGTCGCGGGCCCTCGCGTTCGGCTCGCATCTCGCAGGTTCGGCGACCGACCCGCACCGCGCGATGCCGGGGAACAGGCCGAGCACGACGTTGCTCGTCTCGCGATGCAGCCCGGAAGCGATCGGGGCACTCCTGGCTCTCTACGAGCATGCGACCTTCGTGCGCGGTGTGCTGTGGGGTATGAACACCTTCGACCAGTGGGGTGTCGAACTCGGAAAGTCCATTGCCAAGGACGTGGCTGCATCGTTCGTGCAGGGTGATGCGGGTGCGCTCGACTCGTCGTCGGCGATGCTCGTCGACACGCACCGCCGCTGGCGCACGTCGTCGTAGCGACGACCGGCACCGACCGTGACAACTACACTCGGGAACGCAGTGGCGACGAAAATCGACGCAGCCGAGCGCATGCTCAACCTTCTTGCGCTGCTCGTCGACCGTTCGCAACCCGTCACTCTGAAGCAGATCCGCGCCGAACTTGCGGGCCAGTACTCGGACAAGGACGAAGCGGCACGCGCACAGTTCGAGCGCGACAAGGCCGAACTGCGCAACATGGGCATTCCCATCGACATGGTCACCCTCGGTGGCGCACAGGCCGGTGAGTCGGCCTACGCGGTGCAACGCACCAACTACGAGCTCGCCGACCTCGATCTCAGCGACGACGAAATGTCGGCACTCCAACTGGCCGTCGCCACCGTCCACCTCGCCGCCCAGGAGGGTGAACAGGCGTTGTGGAAGTTGGGTGCCGAACGCGTCGACGA
The DNA here is from genome assembly GCA_044340075.1 of Ilumatobacteraceae bacterium. Lineage (GTDB taxonomy): Bacteria > Actinomycetota > Acidimicrobiia > Acidimicrobiales > Ilumatobacteraceae > F1-60-MAGs027. Next base: position 8,167 of record JBIIUH010000012.1, read on the forward strand.
TTCGTTGCTCGGTCGGGTCACCGTTCCGTTCCAGGATCCGAACCTCGCGCGCGTCATGTCGGCGATCGTCGCCCGCGCACCGCTGACCTACCGCTACAAGGGTGAGGAGCGCAAGGTTGATCCGTACGGAATGCTCGCGCGCCGCGGTTACTGGTACCTCATCGGTTGGGATCACTTGCGCAAGGCGCAGCGGGTGTTCCGCGTCGATCGCATCGAAGGTGACGTCGTCGCCGGCAAGCGCAACTCCTTCGCCATGCCCAAGGGCGTGGATCTCCTCCGCGCAGTTCCCACCGAGCGCCAGATGCTCGCCGCGGGTGACTACGAGCATTCGCACGCCCTCGTGCGAGTCGATGCCTCGCTCGTGAAACAGGTCGTTCGGGAGTTCGGCGAGGGGGCGATCGAGCGGCACGAGTCCGACGGTGCCGCCGTGTTCAACGTGCCATGTTCCAATCTTTCGGCGTTTCGACTGTGGTTGTTCGCGATGGTCGACAAGGCCGACGTGCTCGAGCCGCTCGAAGTGCGCGACATCGTCATCGGCTGGCTCGATGATCTTGCTGCGGAGGCGTCGTGACCGGTCGTCGATCCACATCGCGTTCACGCGGCACGAAAAAGAGGGGTGCAAAGAAGATCGGAGGAAAGAAAGCCGCGAAGAGGCCTGCTGCGAAGAAAGCTCCTGCGAAGAAGGCTGTTGCAAAGAAAGCAGTTGTAAAGAAAGCAGTTGTAAAGACGAAGGTCGCTCGGGCGTCGTCGCCCGTGCGGCCGCGCCGCGGCCCGCGCAGCGCCGCCGAGCGCGTGAGCGGCCTGCTCGTCATGCTGCCGTGGCTGATGAAGCGCAAGAAGGTGCGACTCGCCGACATGGCCCGTCAGTTCCGCATCAGCGAAGCCGACCTCGTCGCCGATCTGCAGATGGCCGCCGTGTGCGGAGTGCCTCCGTACACCCCCGACGCACTCATCGACGTGTTCATTCACGAGGGGTGGGTGATCGCCGAAGTTCCGGTCGTCTTCTCCCGTCCGCTGAAGTTGAGCAGCGCCGAATTGTTCGCCATCGTCGCCACGGTTCGCGCAGCTCATCGCATGCCGGGAGCGCCTCAGAGATCGGCGCTGCTCAGCGCCACGCGCAAGATCGAGCGACTCCTCCCTGCGGGCGAGGACGTGCCGGTTGCCATCGATGCCGGCGAAGCACCCAACGTCGACGAGTTGCGCACGGCGATCGCCGCGCGCCACGAACTGCGCATCACGTACTTCTCGCCCTCGCGTGCCGAGCGCGCTCAGCGCACGATCCGACCGTTGCGCCTGTTCTCCGTATCGGGTCGGTGGTACGTCGCCGCCTTCGACGAAAAGTCGGGCGAGGAGCGCACGTTCCGCACCGATCGCATCGAGACGCTCGCAGCCACCGGCAAGGTGTTCGATCCGGTGCGGTCGACGCGCGAGGACGACGGTGCCTGGTTCGGTGCCGACGTTCCGCAGGTGACGTTGCGCGTGAAACCGGCGGCCGGGTGGATTGCAGAGTCGTACCCCACGGTGTCGCGTCGCACGCTTCGCGACGGTTCGCTCGAGGTCGTTCTCCCCGTGACGGGAGAGCACTGGTTGCGCCGCCTGCTGCTGCGCGCCGGACGCAACGTCGAAGTCATCGCACCGGAGTCGTGGCGCGGATTGTCCGCCGATACGGCGACCCGTGTGCTCGCCCGGTACCGGGCCGGCTGACAACGAACGCCGCTACGCGGCGTTCACCGTGTCGACGATGAGGTGACTGCGCAACTCGGCGGCACTCGTGATCGACAAGTCGCGCAGCAGGTGCGGGAGGCACCGTGCCGTGAGTCGTGCGTCGGCGAGTGCATCGTGCTGTTGCACGCGGTCGATTCCGTAGTGCTGCGCCACGTCGCCCAACTTGTGCGAGCGCTCACGCTTCGGGTCGAGCTTGCGCGACAACTGCAGGGTGCACAGCGCCGGCGAGAGTTGCATGTCGATGCCGAAGCGCGCGGCATCGGAGGCGAGAAAGCCGAGGTCGAACTTGGCGTTGTGTGCGGTGAACAGGGCGCCGCGCAGCGACTCGTTGAGGTGTGCCAGCGCGTCGGCCGGTTTGGCTCCCGAGCGCAACTTGCGGCGGGTGATGCCGTGCACCGAGTACGCACCCGGATGTCCGAACCCCCAGGTGAGGCGTCGCAGATACGTGGAGTACTCGTACTCGACGGTGCCGTCCGCACGCACGACGACCACACCGATCTGGAGCACGACGTCGTCGGTGGTGGACAGCCCGGTCGTCTCTGTGTCGACGACGGCGAATCGCTGCGCACCGAAGTCGCCGGCGAGCGAGACCGAATTCGATACGGAAGTCGAGTCGTTCACGTCAGTACCGCCACGCAGCGACGTTACGTCGCACGTGTTCGGTCCAGCGCATCGAGGATTGCGGGTGCCAAACGCCGCGCGGTGAGCGTTCCGAGGATGCCCTCGAGCGACGCGACGTCGCGCGGATGCGCCTCTGCGATGCGACGAATCTCGTCATCGGAAAGGATCGATTCGGGGCTGCGTCGCAGCGTCCGAGCCTGGCGGGTGCGCATCGCGCGCAGCGCGGCAATCGCGCCGTCCCGTGGAGTGGGTGCGGATCGCGCGAATCGTGGTCGACTCGCAGGTGCCGTGTCATCGCTTGCGCCTGCGACATCGCTTGCGCCTGCGACACCGCTTGCGATGCCGGCAAAGAACGGACTCGGCTTCGTCGCCCGGCGCTTGCGGCGCGTCGCCGACGTGACGTAGAGGAAGTCCGCCGCACGGGTGAGCGCGACGTATGCGAGGCGGGCCTCTTCGGCGTGCGCCTCGGGAGCCGTCGCCGAGCCGTGCGGCACGAGCCCCGCTTCGACACCGGCGACGACGACGCAGGAGAACTCGCGACCCTTGGCCGCGTGGAAGGTGAGCAGTTCGACACCGTCGGTGTCCGTCGTCGGTTCGCTCGCCATCAGCCACGCAGCGGCGGCTCGACCGTTGACGACCCCGGGCTGTTGCTGGGAGAGGAACGACTGCAGAGCCTCGGCGATGGCCCGCTCGTGCGAGTCGGTCGACTCGAGGATGGTGTCGGTGGCCCACACCGCGAGTTCGTGGCGATCGGTGCATTCGGCGATCTCGGCAATCGCCGCCGAGCGGGTGGCCGTCGAACGTTGGCTGCGCACGGGGATCCCCGCGGCGCCAAGTGCGTCGCGCACGGCATCGAGTTGCGAGTTCGTGCGGGTGAGCACCGCACAGTGTTCGGGTCGACCACCGTGGCGCTGCAGGTGCCGCTCGATGAGCGCGGCGATTCCGCGCGCCTCGTCGAGTTCGTCGAAGTACTCGACGTATCGCACGGGTGCGCCGTCGCCGCGCACCGCTCGCACCTGCGCCTCGCGTCCGGAATGACGCGACACGGCGACGGCCGCGCGAACGATCTGCGGGGAGCAGCGGTAGTTGTTCGGCAGCGTGAGCACGGTGGTGCCGCGGATGCGATCGGGGAGGGCGTCGAACAAGCGACGGTCGGCGCCGTTCCAGCCGTAGATCGCCTGCATCGGATCACCGACGACGAACACGTCCTGGCGATCGCCGCGCAGTGCCTCGAACAGCGCGAACTGCAGCGGGTTCATGTCCTGCGCCTCGTCGACGAAGATGTGACGGAACCGCCAGCGCACCGCATCGGCATACGCCGGTCGCTCCTGCATCGCTGTGAGAGTCGAAATGAGCAGATCGTCGAGATCGACGAGACCGCGGCGCTTCTTCAGCCGTTCGTAGGCGCGGTACGCATCGACGACGCGTTCGACCGCGAGCGGGGAACTACGTCCGACGCGCCGTGCTTCACGCTCGTACACCTCAGGACCGACGTTGCGGGCATGGGCCCAGTCGACCTCGGCGAGTGCGTCGCGCACGAGAGCGGTGTTCGGTGTGCTCTCGAGCGCGGCGGCCATGAGGGCCGACCGGTTTCCGACGAACGACGGCATCATCGTGCCGTCGTCGGCGAGTCGCTGCCGCACGAGCTGCAGTGCCACTGCGTGGAAGGTGCCGATCGTCGGAGCCGCTGCGTCGCTGCGGCCCACTCCGGCTCGGTCGAGTCGCATGATCCGCCGCCGCAGTTCGCCGGCCGCCTGGCGGGTGAAGGTGATGGCGAGTACGCGCTCGGCGACGGCGCTGCCCGTCGCGATCCGCCATGCGATGCGGTGGGTGAGGACGCGCGTCTTGCCCGACCCCGCGCCCGCGATGACGACGGTCGCCGTGGCGGGCGCGGTGACCGCGTTGCGTTGATCGGTGTCGAGTCCGTCGAGCAACCGGTCGGCTTCCACGGGGGCAGACTACGGCCTGACGGCTACCGTAATTCCCATGCCGCGCGCGCTCGTCGACGAATATCGCGACGGCGCACGGACCATTCCCGTCGAGATCGAATTCGACACGTGGGGCGACGCGCGCAACCCCACTGTGCTGCTCATCATGGGTTTCGGTGCGCAGATGATCGCGTGGGAGGACGACTTCGTGCGCGCCCTCGCCGACTCCGGATTCCACGTCGTTCGCTTCGACAACCGTGACTGCGGTTTGTCGACGCATCTCGACGGCGTCGGTGTCGACGTCGAGAAGGTCGTCATGGCGGCGCTCATGGAAGACGAGATTCCGCCGGTGCCGTACACGCTCAGTCACATGGCGGCCGATGCGGTGGGCGTGCTCGATCACCTCGGGGTGCAGCGCGCACACGTGCTCGGTGCATCGATGGGCGGAATGATCGCCCAGGTGATGGCGATCGAACTTCCGCACCGCGTCGCGTCGCTCATCTCGATGATGTCGATGCCGGGTGAACCCGAGACGATGCAGTCCACCCCCGAAGCGATGGAGGCTCTCATCTCCGTCCCCCCGCCGGATCGCGAGGGGTACATCGAGCACTCGCTGAAGTACCAGGTCTTCCAGTCGCGCAAGTACCGCAGCGACGAACTCTCCCGTGCGCGGGCAACGCGCGAATACGACCGCATGTACTACCCGGAAGGATCCAACCGACAGATGGCAGCGATCTACGCCAGCGGACGCCGCAGCGAGGCGCTGCAGAAACTCGCCGTTCCCACACTCGTCATCCACGGCGCCGACGACACGCTCATTTCGGTGCGCGGCGGAGAGCGCACCGCCGAGCTCATTCCCGATGCCGAATTGCTCGTGGTCGACGACATGGGGCACGACCTGCCCCGACCACTGTGGCCGCAGTTCATCGATGCCGTGGCGAAGCACTGCGCGAAGGTGACGGTGCAGTCGTGACCACCGGTCCGCTGCGCGGACTGCGCATCGTCGAGATGGCCGGTATCGGCCCCGGTCCGTTCACCGCGATGATGCTCGCCGACATGGGTGCCGAAGTCATCCGCCTCGAACGCTCGTCGGCCGTCGACGCTGCGCAACGCGGCGTGAATCCCGACGTCATGTTGCGCGGTCGGCGCAACATCGCCGTCGACCTGAAGAACCCCGACGGCGTCGCCGTCGCACTCGATCTCATCGCCTCGGCAGACGGAGTCATCGAAGGATTCCGCCCCGGCGTCATGGAGCGTCTCGGTCTCGGCCCCGACGTGTGCCTGGCACGCAACGCCAAGCTCGTCTTCGGCCGGATGACCGGTTGGGGACAGGACGGTCCGTACGCGCAGGCAGCCGGCCACGACATCAACTACATCTCGCTCGCCGGCGCGCTTGCCCACATCCGGCGCGCAGGTGAGCGTCCCGTTCCGCCGCTCAACCTCGTCGGTGATTTCGGCGGAGGCGGAATGCTGCTCGCCTTCGGCATGGTGTGCGCGTTGTTCGAGGCGCAGCGCACCGGCAAGGGTCAGGTCGTCGATGCGGCGATGGTCGACGGTGCGGCGTTGCTCATGACGATGTTCTGGGGATTCCGATCGACGGGACTCTTCGACATCGAGGCGCCCGGTACGGGCATGCTCGACCTCGGCGCTCATTTCTACGACGTGTACGAGTGCAAGGACGGCAAGTACGTCACGATCGGTGCGATCGAGCCGCAGTTCTACGCATTGCTGCTCGATAAAACGGGGCTGACAAACGATCCCGACTTCCAGCGGCAGATGGACCGCAACAACTGGCCAGCACTGAAGAAGCGTCTCGAGGACGTCATGCGCACGAAGACGCAGGCCGAGTGGTGTGCGCTGATGGAGACGACCGACGCGTGCTTCGCGCCGGTGCTCACCATGAGCGAGGCGACGCGCCATCCGCACAACGTGCACCGCCGTACGTTCCTCAACATCGACGGCCTGCCGCAGCCCGCGCCCGCGCCGCGGTTCTCGGCGACTCCCGCCGCCGACCCGACGTCGGCGGAGTTCCCCGGTGCGAGCACGACTGCGGTTCTGCGCGACTGGGGAATCGATGCGGCACGTATCGCATCGCTCGTCGCCGCCGGCGCCGTGAAGCAAGCCTGAACGGCGGGTTCCTTCGTGGCAACGCTCGTCATGCTGCACGCGCACCCCGATGATGAGTGCCTCATCACCGGTGGCTCGATCGCCAAGCTCGTCGCCGACGGTCACCGCGTCGTTCTCGTCGTCGCCACCGACGGTCGCCACGGCGAGGTCCCGGCGGATCTTGCGGCGGGGGAGACGTTGATCGACCGGCGTCGCCGCGAGCTGCACGCATCGGCCGACGTCCTCGGCATCGCCCGTGTCGAGTGGTTGAACCATGCCGACAGCGGCATGACGGGGTGGCCGCAGAATTCGGCACCCGAGGCGTTCATCAACGCCGATGTCGACGTCGTCGCGGCCCGTCTCGCCGACATCGTTCGCGAAGAGATGACCGGCGGAACGCGCGTCGCTCTGTGCACGTACGACTGGCACGGCAACTACGGTCACCCCGACCATCTCATGGTGCACAAGGTCGGACATCGCGCGGCGGCACTCGCCGGCATCGACGAGGTGTACGAGTGCACGCTCAACCGCGACTTCTACGTGCGCGCCCTCGCAATAGCGAAGCAGGCCGGCATCGATCTCGACTGGGATCCCGAAGCCCCTGCCGACGACGGCAACCCGATGGGTGAACCGGAAAGTGTCATCACCCACCACGTCGACGTGCGCGAGTACCGCCACATCAAGCGTGCGGCGATCGCATGCCACGCGAGTCAGGTCACCGACTCGTCGTTCTTTCTCGACATGAGCGACGACATGTTCGCGATGGCGTTCTCCACCGAATGGTTCATCCGCGTCGGTGTGAAGGCTCCCGACACGCGCACTGCTTTGTTCGATGACTGAACTTCCGACGGCTGCGGAAAGGTAGATTCAATGTCCGTGTACGGAACGATTCTCGCGTCGACGCTGTCGAACTTGCACGAGAACTTCGCCTGGTTCCAGATCATCGGTAACGGTCTCGCCGGTGCATGGGCTCTCGCCGCGCACAAGGTGCACGCCCTGCGCGGGCGCCCGCTGTGGTGGTACACGGTCGTTGCGCAACTCACCGTGTTCGTTCAGGTGATCCTCGGCGTCGCCATGGTGAACGCCGAGGGTCGCGTCTTCCCGCAGTTCCACGCCTTCTACGGATTCGTCGCCATCATCGCCGTGGCGATCCTCTATTCGTACCGCGCGCAGCTGCGCCACAAGCTCTACCTGCTCTACGGCTTCGGCGGCCTGTTCCTCATGGGACTGGGCATCCGCGCGATGCTCGTCGGCCAGGGCTGACGCCACACGGCAGCGTTTTCTCGCGGCTTGCGCCGGCTGTGTTTACTTGCTAGCGCCGGCCATGTTTAGCGGCTTGCGCCGGCTGTGTTTACTTGCTCGCGCCAGCCATGTTTAGCGGCTTGCGCCGACGTGGGCAGCGAGCTCACTCTCGAGTGAGTCGAGTGCAGCGTAGAGATCCTTCGGCACGCGACCGTCAAACGACGCGTAGTGCTCGCGAATCTGATCGACGGCGTCCTTCCAGCCCGCAACGTCGACGCTGAGGATCTCGGTGAGATCGTCGTCGGCCACGTCGAGGTTGGTGGTGTCGATGGCATCCGTCGTCGGCAGCATGCCGATGGGCGTGCGCACGGCGTCGGCCTTGCCGTCGACGCGCTCGAACACCCACTTCAGCACGCGGCTGTTCTCGCCGAAGCCGGGCCACAGGAAGCGGCCGTTGTCGTCGCGGCGGAACCAGTTGACGAAGAAGATCTTCGGCAGCTTCGATGCGTCGGCCTTCTTGCCTAGGCGCAGCCAGTGGGCGAAGTAATCGGCCATGTTGTAGCCGCAGAAGGGCAGCATCGCCATCGGATCGAAGCGCAGCTTGCCGACCGCACCGGCCTGCGCCGCGGTCGTCTCGCTCGCCATGATCGAGCCGAGGAACACGCCGTGATCCCAGTCGAATGCTTCGGTGACGAGCGGAACCGTCGTGCGGCGGCGACCACCGAAGAGGATCGCCGAAATCGGCACGCCGCGCGGGTCCTGCCACTCGGGGGCGATCGACGGACACTGTGACGCGGGTGCCGTGAAGCGTGCGTTCGGATGTGCCGCGGGAGTCGTCGACTCGGGAGTCCACGCCTGGTCGCGCCAGTCGGTGGCACGTGCCGGCGGCTCGTCGGTCATGCCTTCCCACCACACGTCGCCGTCCGGCGTGAGTGCGGTGTTCGTGAACAGGCAGTTGCCGGTGAGCGTGTGCATCGCGTTCGCGTTCGTCGACCAGCCGGTTCCCGGTGCGACGCCGAAGAAACCCGCCTCGGGGTTGATCGCGTACAGACGACCGTCGTCGCCGAACTTCATCCAGCAGATGTCGTCGCCGACCGTCTCGGCCTTCCAGCCCGGGATCGTCGGCACGAGCATCGCGAGGTTCGTCTTGCCGCACGCCGACGGGAATGCCGCGGCGACGTACTTCTTCTCACCCTGCGGGTTCGTCAGCTTCACGATGAGCATGTGCTCGGCGAGCCAGCCGTCGTCGCGCGCCATCACCGATGCGATGCGCAGTGCGAAACATTTCTTGCCGAGCAGCGCGTTGCCGCCGTAGCCCGAACCGTACGACCAGATCTCGCGGGTCTCGGGGAAGTGGACGATGTACTTGTTGTCCGGGTTGCACGGCCACGGCACGTCCTTCTGTCCGGCCGCGAGCGGTGCGCCAACGGAGTGGACGCACGGCACCCAGTCGCCGTTAGCGAGCACGTCGAGTGCACCCTGACCCATGCGGGTCATGATCTTCATGCTCACTGCGACGTACGCGCTGTCGGTGAGCTGCACGCCGATGTGGGCGATCGAGGATCCGAGCGGGCCCATGGAGAAGGGCACGACGTACATCGTGCGACCGCGCATCGCGCCGGTGTACAGCGACGTCATCTCTCGGCGCATCTCGTCGGGTTCGCGCCAGTTGTTGTTCGGACCCGCATCGACCTTGTCGCGCGAGCAGATGAACGTACGGTCCTCGACGCGGGCAACGTCGCCCGGATCGGAATGCGCCCAGTACGAGTTCGGGCGCTTCGTGTCGTCGAGCTTCGTGAACGTCCCCGCTGCCACGAGCTCACCGCACAAACGGTCGTACTCGGCGTCGCTGCCGTCGCACCAGTACACCGAGTCGGGCTGCAGGATCGCCGCCCAATCATCGACCCACTTCCTCAGTCGGGGATTCGTCGTGCTGGCCGCCATGGTGTGTGTCCTTTCCAGCGCCGGTGCCGACGGCGGGGGTCGTCGGCTGGACGCCGTATGAACGGTGGGTTACGGGTGACTACGGAGATTAGTGACCGGGCGTGCCCATGTCGCGCTCAGAGCCGATGCGCACGTGTGTCGCACGTCCCGCTCCGTCGAGGGTGAAGGTGATTCGTTGGCCCTGGCGAAGCATCCGGAAAATCGAGCCCTCGAGCGCGTCGGGGGCCAGGTCGAATTCGCCGAGATCCGTGTCCCGCAAGACGACTCCGTCGCCGGTTGCGGGATCGTATGCCTTGATCACACCTTGCATCGCGGTCACCGTACCACAGGTAATCTTTGACGGTGTCGGTCCTCGAGCAGCTCGGTGCTGATGCCCTACGTCACACCATCGTCACGTACCGCGACACCCTGAAGCGCCACCAGGCGGACCTCAACAGCCTGAACGTGTACCCGGTTCCCGACGGCGACACGGGCACGAACATGGCCCGCACGCTCGACGCCGTCGTTGCCGAGCTCGACCGCGCGCCCGCCGCCCTCGACGACACGTGCAAGGCGATCAGCCACGGCTCGCTCATGGGAGCCCGTGGCAACAGCGGAGTCATCCTCAGTCAGATCCTGCGCGGAGTCGCTGCGACGATGCGCGATGCGTCGTCGCACGGTGCACCGAAGGTCGCCGAGGCACTGAAGGCCGCCGCCGCTGCCGCGTACGAAGCGGTGCTGAAGCCGATCGAGGGCACCATCCTCACCGTCGTGCGCGAAACTGCCGATGCGGCGTCGCGTGCCGCCGAGGAAGGTGCGACGCTCGCGGCGATGTTGCGCGTCGCGCGCGCGGCGGGTCGCGAGTCGCTGGCGCGAACGCCCGAGCTGTTGCCCGTGTTGAAGGAAGCCGGCGTCGTCGATGCCGGCGGTGCAGGCTTCCTGCTCTTCCTCGACGCCGCACTGCACGTCGTCGACGGTGAGCCGTTGCCCGAGCCGACCGGTGTCACGGCAGCGGTCGTCAATACCGCATCGATCGCGAAGGATCTCGACGACCACTCGACGAACGTCGCCGACTTGCGTTACGAAGTGATGTTCCTCCTCGACATCGACGATGCCGCCGTGCGCGACTTCAAGAATCGTTGGGGCGAGATCGGCGATTCGATCGTCGTGGTCGGCGGCGAGCGTCTGTACAACTGCCACGTGCACACGAACGACATCGGTGCGGCGATCGAGGCACCGATCCAGCTCGGTGGCCGTCCGTACAACATTCGCGTCACCGATCTCTTCGAGGAAGTCGCCGAGGAGCACGAACGTCGCGAGGCCGCCATCGGCACCCCCGAGCACAAGCCGAATGCTGCACTACCGCCCGTCACCTGTGCGGTCGTTGCCGTTGCCAGCGGTGACGGCATCGCCGAGTTGTTCGGCCAGATGGGCGTGCACGGTGTCGTCACCGGCGGCCAAACGCTGAACCCGTCGACTCAGGAACTGCTCGACGCCGTCGAGCACATGAACGCAGCCGACATCGTCGTGCTGCCGAACAACAAGAACATCATCGCCGTCGCCAACCAGCTCGCATCGCTGACGAAGAAGCGCGTCGAGGTCGTTCCCACGTGTTCGATGCCCGAGGCTCTCGCCGCACTCGTGCACTACGACCCCGAGGCCGATGCCGCCACGAACGCCGCAGCGATGAACTCGGCGATCGGCGGTGTTGCCACGGGCGAGGTGACGTTCGCGGTGCGCGACACGACGTCGGACATCGGTCCGATCACCGCCGGTCACGCCATCGGTCTCATGCACGGTGACGGTGTGGTTGCCACCTCGACGGACGTCTTCGACTGCGTCACCTCGCTGCTCGAACAACTCGTCACCCCCGATCGCGAACTCGTCACGATCATCACCGGTGTCGACGCCGACGCGGTCGTCACGTCGAGGATCGTCGAGTGGTTGTCGGCCAACCGTGCCGACGCCGCCGTCGAGGTGCACCGCGGCGGACAGCCGCTGTACCCGTACCTCTTCGGCGTCGAGTAACGCCCAGCCCCATGCCCGGGCCGATCACTCTGCGCGAACTGCGCGGACTCGACGTGTCGATCCTCAAGGGGGTCGGCGAGAAGCGCAAGGCCGCACTCGAACAACTCGGCATTCACAACGTCCTCGACATGATCACGACGTATCCGCGCCGGTGGGTGGATCGCACCAACGAGGCGCACATTGACGATCTCGTCCCCGGAGTCGAGGCGATGGTGCTCGGGCAGGTGCGCAAGGTGTCGAAGCGCATGCTCAAGGGTCGTCGCGCGCTCGTCACCGTGTCGGTCGCCGACGACACCGGAATGATCGGTCTCACGTTCTTCAATCAGCCCTGGCGTGAACGCCAACTGAAGGAGGGAATGACGATCGCCGTGTTCGGCAAGGCCGAGGAGTTCCGCGGACGATTGCAGATGACGAACCCGATCGTCGACCTCGTCGGTGATCGCACGGGGCGGATCGTGCCGATCTACCCGCAAAGCGAGAAGGCGAACGTGTCGACGTGGGAAATCGCCGGCTGGGTCGAGAACGCCCTCGTGCGCTGTCGCGAACGTGGCCTGCTCGACCCGCTGCCCGCCGACGTCGTCGAACGTCTGCACATGCCCGACCGCGCGGCGGCACTGCACGGCATCCACTTTCCCGAGAGCATCGTCGCGAAGGAAGAGGCGCGTCGCCGCCTCGCCTTCGACGAGTTGTTGCGCGTCCAACTCGTGCTCGTCGGGCGCAAGCGGGCGTTCGAGCGTGACAACACCGGTGTGCGCCACGTCGTCGAAGGTGAGCTGCGCCGGCGGTTCGAAAGAGCGTTGCCGTTCCCGCTCACCGGTGCGCAGAAGCGGGTCATCACCGAGATCGACGCAGATCTTGCCGCCGCGGTACCCATGCACCGGCTGCTGCAGGGTGACGTCGGCAGTGGAAAGACGGTCGTTGCCGTCGCTGCGATGCTCGCGGCGGTGCAGAGCGGTCACCAGGGTGCGCTCATGGCGCCGACCGAAGTGCTCGCCGAGCAGCATCACGCGGGAGTGGGCGCGCTGCTCGCCGATCTGAAGGTTCCCGACGAGGGCAACTTGTTCGGTGAGCGCAACGTGCGCATCGAGTTGCTCACGTCGCGCATCACGGGGGAGCAGCGCCGTGAGATCCTCGCCGCGCTCGCCGACGGCGGTGTCGACATCGTCATCGGCACGCACGCACTCATCGGTGAGTCGGTGGAGTTCGCTTCGCTCGGTGTCGTCGTCATCGACGAGCAGCACCGCTTTGGTGTCGAGCAGCGTGCCGCGCTGCGCGGCAAGGGCGGCGGCGATGCCGGGCACACCCCGGACGTGCTCGTCATGACCGCCACGCCGATTCCGCGCACCGCGGCGATGACCGTGTACGGCGATCTCGACGTCAGCGTGCTCGACGAGCTTCCCCCCGGTCGCACGCCGATCGTCACCGCGCACGTCGCCGCACCGCTCGACGTTGCAAAGATGTGGGACGACGTGCGTGCGGCTCTCGATGCCGGTCAACAGGCGTACGTCGTGTGCCCGATGATCGAGGAGAACGAGTCGATCGACGTGGCGTCGGCCGAGAGCATTCATGCCGAGCTCGGCGCCGGCGAGCTGAAGGGATATTCGGTCGAGCTGTTGCACGGCAAGATGCCGGCGCGCGAGAAAGACGACGTGATGACGCGCTTTCGCAACCGCGAGCTAGACGTGCTCGTGGCAACGACGGTCATTGAAGTCGGAGTCGACGTACCGAATGCCACCTGCATGGTCATCCTCGATGCCGACCGCTTCGGCATCGCACAGTTGCACCAGTTGCGCGGCCGTGTCGGTCGCGGCGCAATCGCGTCGCGATGCTGGCTCGTCACTCGCGACGGCGAGGCGCCGTCACCGCGCGTCAATGCGCTCGTCGAATCGACCGACGGCTTCTACCTCGCCGAGGTCGACCTCGACCTGCGCGGTGAGGGAACTCTCATGGACACGATGCAAAAGGGAGCGAGCGACCTGCGGCTCGCCTCGTTGCGCCGCGATCGTGATCTCGTCGAACTGGCACGCGAAGTCGCCACCGAGATCATCGACGCCGATCCGTTGTTGTCGCATCACGAGGGTCTGCGCGACGAGATCGACGTACTGCTCACCGCCCGCGACGAGGAATTCCTGCTGAAGAGCTGAGCGCGACCGAGCATTTCGGTCGCCGCATCAGAAGATTTCTTGGTTCCAGATGCGCTTCATCAGCGCGTCGAACTCGGCGTTGGTGATCTGTCCCGACATCACGTCGTTGAGCACGAATCCCATGCCGAGTGCCATGCCGAGCCATGCCATGATCCGTGCGGTGGTGGGTGAGTCGTTGCCGGTCCGGACGCGGATCTTCTCGGCGAGCCGCGTCATCGATGCCGCCACGCGGTCGACCGACTGCCCGATGCGCACGGTGAGCGAAGGAATCGTGCGACTCGCAGCCAATGCCTCGATGCGCAACCAGCGCCGCTCGCGCCGCCACGCATCTTCGGGGTGGGGCAGTGCGGCGACGAACGCGTCGAGATCGAGTTTGTCGGTGCCACCGCTCTCGATCGCCGCCTCGATCGTGGCGATGTCCTCGTCGTAATGGCGCTCGAGTTCGGTTCCGAGAACTTCTGCGAGCAGCCCGTCGCGGTCACCGAAGTACTTGTAGATGAGCGCAACCGACACGCCGGCACCGCTCGCCACGTCGGCGATGCGCAGTCCGACGATGCCGTGCTCGTGGATGACGCGGAGAGTGCTCTCGCGAATCCGTTCTTGCGACGACATGTCGGTCACCGGCACATCGCAAGGTTAGGAGAATTCACCGACCGTCAGGGGCCCCTTGCGCGGTCGGTGGCAGTTCGAGGTCCCAGCGGTCGAGGCAGTCCTTGCAGCGGTAGGCAACGACATCGCCGACGAACCATGTGCCCGACTCGCGTTCGGGGGTCATGAGAAATGCACGTCCGCCGCAGTCGATACAGACGATTTCGGTTTCCGGTGCCGCGGCGACCGGACGTTCCTCGAGGTCACCCGACGAATCACCGAACGAGCCGGCGCCGTCATCTCTATCGGCGTTGCCCGGGTACGTCACGCAGCCATCATTACCGTGAACCCGATGCGAGTGGTGGCAGGAACGTTGCGCGGACGCAAGTTGGAGGCCCCCGAGGGTGCAACGACGCGACCGACCACCGACATGGCGCGCGAGGCGATCTTCAACGCGCTGAACAGTCTCGACGTCGTCGAGGGAGCACGGATCCTCGACTGTTTCGCCGGTACGGGTGCGATGGGCATCGAGGCTCTCAGTCGCGGCGCTGCGCACGTCACGTTCATCGAACGTGACCGCGCCGCACTTGCCGCACTCGAGCGCAACGTCACGACACTCGGCTTGAAGGATCGCTCGACGATCGTGCGCGGCGATGCGCTCGCGCTCGCCTCGTCGTGCCGCGACGTGTCGCTGGTGCTCGCCGATCCGCCGTACGACTTTGCGAAGTGGAACGAATTGCTGGCGGTTCTCCCCGGAAACCTCGTCGTTGCCGAGTCGGCCGCGGCGGTCGAGGCGCCCGACGGCTGGGAGATGCTGCGCACACGACGGTACGGACGCACCCACGTCACGTTCCTGCGACGGTTACCGTAGAACCGATGACAAACGGTCCCCGCACGGCGGTGCTGTACCCGGGCAGTTTCGACCCGTTTCATCTCGGGCACCTCGACATCGCCTCGCAGGCGCTGGCGATCTTCGGTGAGGTCGTCGTCGCGGTCATGCACAACCCGTCGAAGCCGTCGGGAATGTTCACGATCGACGAGCGTGTCGAGCTCATCCGTTCGGCCACGTCGCACCTGCACGGAATCCGCGTCGAGGCGCTCACCGGTCTCGCCGTCGATGCGGCCCAGAAAGTCGGCGCACGCTGCATCGTGAAGAGCCTGCGCAGTGCCACCGATTTCGACGTCGAGTCGCAGATGGCGCACACGAACTACACCGTCTCGGGTGTGCGCACGGTGTTGTTGTTCGCATCGCCCGAACTCGCCTTCATCAGCAGCCGTTATGTGCGGGAAATCGCCAACTACGGTGGTGACCCGTCGGCGATGGTGCCGAGCAACGTCGCCGTCGCACTCGCCGCCAAGGTGCGGAACTGAGCGTCGGCGAAACACAGGGAGAATCCGATGAGTGACGAAACGCAGGACATGATCACCGAAGAGTTGCCCGCCGTGCAGATGGGTGACGCCGAATCGATCATCGCCGACCTCATCGACCTCATCTCGAAGGCGCCGAACGTGCCGCTGTCGAGCACCCCGCGCATCGACCGCGAGGAAGTCGTCGCGCTGCTCGAAGACGCCCTCGCCTGCATGCCCGTCGAGGTGCGTGAAGCCCGGTTCCTGCTGAAGGAAAAGGACAACTTCATGGCCCGCGCCCAGCGCGAAGCCGACGAAATCATCGAAGCGGCACGCACGCAGGCCGAACGCATGGTGCAGCGCACCGAGGTCGTGCGCGCATCCGAGGCGCGCGCCCGCCAGATCATCGACGAAGCCGAAGCCACGGCGCGGCGCTTGAAGTCGGAAACCGAGGACTTCCTCGACCGTCGTCTCGGCAGCTTCGAGATCCTCCTCGATCGCTTGTCGAAGACGGTGAAGCACGGTCGCGACCGCCTCTCGATCACCGGCATTCAGCAGGCCAACGAGACGCTCACCGCCGACGAGTCCGGTGGCTTCTACGACCAGGACAGCTCCGGGGACGACGACGCCTGATGGCGTCGACACTCGTCGTCAACGTCCTCGACCTCCTGCGTCGTGCAGGGGCGACGAAGGACGTCCAAGTCGTTGCCCGCGCGAGCGAGTTTGCCTTCGACGATCCGCGTATCGACGACGCGACCGACGTCGGGGTGAGCATCCACCTCGAGAGCGGCACCGGCGGCATCGTCGCCACGGGTGACACTCGAGTGGCATGGTCGTCGCAGTGTCGACGGTGCCTGCGCCCGGTCGCGGGGGAGTCGCGCAGCGAACTCAGCGAGATTTTCGCCCGCGAGACCGGCCGTGGCCAGGAGTCCCTCGCCGATCCCGACGCCCTGCCGCTCACCGGCGACCAAATCGACTTCGTCCCCGTCGTGCGCGAGATTGTGCTGCTCGGTTTGCCGCTGGCCCCGTTGTGCCGACCCGACTGCCCGGGTCTGTGTCCGCGCTGCGGTGCCGACCTCGCCACCGCGCCGTGCGGATGCGACGTGCGGGCGCGCGACGAGCGGTGGGCCGCGCTGGATGAGCTCATCGACCCGTTAGAGTGAGCGAGCCCACAGAGGCCACCAGCAGCGGCTCTACGTCACCGAGGTAAACGTCACCATGGCAGTCCCGAAGAAGAAGAAGTCGAAGGCCCGTGGCCGTACGAACCGTTCCGCCAACATGAAGTTGGCCGTGCCGTCGCGCAGCACCTGCCCGCGCTGCAGCACCACGAAGAAGCCCCACACCGTGTGCCCCAACTGCGGTTGGTACAAGGGTCGCGTCGCCGTCAACGTTGGCTGAGTCGTGGGCGTCGGTGAATCCAGGCGCCGTTCCACGAAGACATCGCCTACCGTGAGTCGCACATCATGAAGCCGATCGCCGTCGACGCCATGGGTGGCGACAAGGCGCCCGCTGAAATCCTCGCCGGTGCCCGCGCTGCTGCAGCCGAGGGTATTCCCGTTCTTCTCGTCGGTCCCGAATCGCTGCCCGACCGTGGCGACCTCGAATTGCTCGTCGCCACCGAA
Source organism: Ilumatobacteraceae bacterium (assembly GCA_044340075.1). Classification (GTDB taxonomy): domain Bacteria; phylum Actinomycetota; class Acidimicrobiia; order Acidimicrobiales; family Ilumatobacteraceae; genus F1-60-MAGs027. The sequence continues at coordinate 25,441 of JBIIUH010000012.1, forward strand.
GTCATCGCGATGGACGAAGACCCGGCCGGTGCGGTGAAGCGCAAGAAGGACTCCACGCTCGTGCGCTGCGCCGAAGCGGTGCGTGACGGACAGGCGAGTGCGATGATCTCCGCCGGTAACACCGGTGCGACGATGGCGTCCGCATTGTTGCGCATGGGTCGCGCCGAAGGTGTGAAGCGCCCCGCGATCGCCACGCCGATTCCCGTTCCGGGTTCGACGCCGACGATCCTTCTCGACGCGGGCGCCAATGCCGAGGTCGAGGTGGGCTGGCTCGGACAGTTCGCGGTGATGGGTTCGGTGTTCGCCAACGCGCGGTACGGCATCGAATCGCCGCGTGTCGGATTGCTCTCGATCGGCGAAGAGCCGGGCAAGGGTGACACCCTGCGCAAGGAGGCGTACGAACTTCTGTCGCAGCTGCAGGGCATCAACTTCATCGGCAACGTCGAGGGTCGCGACATCATGACGCCCGACGTCGACGTCGTCGTCACCGACGGTTTCACCGGCAACGTCGCGCTGAAGTCGCTCGAAGGTGCAATGAAGACGATCGTGAAGAGCCTGTTCGCTGCGATCGGCGCCCCGCAATACAAGGAACACGCCGATGCGCTGATGCCGGCGTTCCTCGAGTTGTACGCCGCTTTCGATCCCGACTCGACCGGTGGCGCGATGCTGCTCGGTCTCAACGGCGTGTGCATCATCTCGCACGGCTCGTCGAATGCGCGTGCCATGCACAACGGCATTCGCGTCGCCCGCGACATGGTCGAGGGCGACATCGTCGGTCGCGTACGCACGGCCATCTCCCGGATGGGGTGATCGCGCCGTGACGACGGACATCGGCAACGACGAACTGCTCCGCTGCGCCGAACTCGTCGGTCACCGGTTTGCCGATCTCGAGTTGCTGAAACTCGCGCTCACCCACTCGTCGTATTCGGCCGAGGAACCGGGCGAACCGTCGAATGAGCGACTCGAATTCCTTGGTGATGCCGTGCTCGGTTGGGTACTCGCCGACGAAATGTTCCGCCGCCATCCCGATTTCCACGAGGGTTTGCTCACCGATCTGCGCAAGAGCGTCGTCAACGCGGCGACGCTCGCGGAGGTCGCGCGCGGTCTCGGCATCGGTCCGTTCATTCGTCTCGGTCGCGGCGAGAGCCGTGCGCGCGGCGGCGAGAAGGTGTCGATCCTCGCGAACGCATTCGAAGCGATCCTCGGTGCGGTGTACCTCGATGGCGGTGCGGCCGTGGCGAAGGAGCTCATCCTCCGGTTGTTGCGCGACGTCATCGACGGCGCGGTGCCGGGTCTCGCCACGCTCGATCCGAAGACGCAGTTGCAGGAGCTCGTGGCCGCCCGTGGTCTCGGCGCCCCGCAGTACGTCGTGCGCGACGAGGGTCCCGACCACGAAAAGACGTTCTTTGCCGACGTCGTCGTCGACGGGCGCACGCGCGGCGAGGGTGTCGGGCGCACGAAGAAGGCGGCCGAGCAGGAAGCCGCCTCGCGCGCCATCGTCACGATGCGCAACGAACGTGCCTGAACTTCCCGAAGTTGAAACCGTCCGGCGCGGACTCGAACGTCGCGTCGTCGGTGCGCGCATCGATCGCGTCGATGTGACGGGCGAGCGCACGGTGCGCCGTCTCGGACGTGAGGCGATCATCGACGGACTCACCGGTACGCGAGTCACGACGGCGCGACGCCGCGGCAAGTACCTGCTGTGCGATCTCGACAGCGGGGGAGTGCTGATGATGCACCTGCGCATGAGTGGTCGCGTACTTGTCGTCCCGCTCGGTGCGCCGCGACCGGTGCATACGCACGTCGCACTCACCATGACGATGAACCCGTCCCGTGCCGACACGGCCGAGCGATTCGAGATGTGGTTCGTCGACCCGCGTACGTTCGGCGAAGTGGTGGTATTCGACCGCGACGACGAGGCGCGGGTCGCGCCCGAGCTCGCGCGACTCGGTCCGGATCCGATCGCCGAAGGCCTCGATGTTGCAACGTTGCGCGGAATTATGCGCGGGCGCAGGGGCAACTTGAAGGCATTGCTGCTCAATCAGCACGCCATCGCCGGCATCGGCAACATCTATGCCGACGAAATCCTCCACCGTGCCCGGTTGCGCGACGATCGAGTGCCCGCGTCGCTCGGTGCCGATGCAGTGCGCCGGTTGCACGGCGCAATTCACGACGTTCTCGCGGCGGCCGTTGCCGCCGGCGGCAGCACTCTCGACGACACCCAGTACGTCGACGTCGACGGTGCGACGGGGTGGTTCCAAACCGAGCACCGCGTGTACGGGCGGGCCGGTGAACGCTGTCTCACCTGCGGGCGCGGGCGCATCGTGCGCCGAATCGTCGCCGGGCGCACCACGTGTGCGTGTCTCGTCTGCCAGCGGTAGTTCGCGGAGCCTCAACTACTCTTTCCCCGGATGTTCCTCAAGTCGCTCACCATGAAGGGCTTCAAGTCCTTCGCCGACACCACGGTGATGGAGCTCGAACCGGGCGTCACCGTCGTCGTCGGACCGAACGGGTCGGGCAAGAGCAACGTCGTCGACGCCATCGCCTGGGTGCTCGGTGCCCAGGCCCCCTCGTCGGTGCGCAGCCAGAAGATGGACGACGTCATCTTCGCCGGAACGGCGAAGCGCGCCGCGCTCGGTCGCGCCGAGGTCATCCTCACCATCGACAACAGCGCCGGGCTCCTGCCGCTCGAGTTCAGCGAGGTCACCGTCGGTCGCACCTTGTTCCGCAGCGGCGAGAGCGAGTACGCGATCAACGGAGTGCCGTGCCGCTTGCTCGACGTGCAGGACCTTCTCTCCGACGCCGGTGTCGGTCGCCAGCAACACATCATCATCAGCCAGGGTCAGATCGACGCGGTGCTCAATGCGCGTCCCGAGGATCGCCGCGCGATCATCGAGGAAGCATCGGGCGTGCTCAAGCACCGCAAGCGCAAGGAGAAGGCCGAGCGTCGTCTCGAAAGCACCGAGGCGAACCTGTTGCGCGCGCAGGATCTCCTGCGCGAAGTGCGTCGCCAGTTGAAGCCGCTCGAGCGTCAGGCAGATGCGGCACGCCGTCACGGTGCACTCGTTGCCGAGTTGCGTGCACTGCAGTTGCACGTCTCGGGTCGCGAAATCCTCGCCCAGCGCACGCGGTTGCAGGCACTCGCCGAGCAGAAGGTCGTCGGTGAGGAAACCGAGCGCAACCTGCGTGCCCGACTGTCGGCACTCGATGCCGCGGTCATGGCCGACGAAGCCGAACTCACCGCCCGCGGCGATTCCACGCTGAACGACGAAGTCGTGCGCGTCGAGGCGTTGCGCGGTCGTGCCCGCGGCCTGCTCGCGGTGCTCGCCGAACGGCGTCGTTCGGTCGAGCGCGACAAGGGCCAGTTCATGGATTCCGACGTCGTCGCCGCACTCGAAGTCGAGGCCGCAGCGTTGCGCGCCGAAGACGACGAGGTGCGCCGCGAAGTCGACGAACTCGAAGCGCGGTCCTCGCGCGG
>JBIIUH010000067.1:0-8281 GCA_044340075.1 Ilumatobacteraceae bacterium
CCCCGAGAGCTGTCGCGGAAACTTGTCGGCGGCATCGGCGAGTCCGACCCGCGCAACCGCCTCGGTGACGCGGGCGTCGAGGTCGGCGACGTCACCGGTGAGTTCGGCGACGAGTGCGACGTTGCGGCGCACGGTACGCCACGGCATCAATGCATGATCCTGGAACACGACCGACAGCGGTACGTCGGCACGCCGGACGCTTCCCGTCGTCGGTACATCGAGACCGGCGGCGATGCGCAGCAGCGTCGACTTTCCGCATCCGCTCGGACCGACGACGGCGACGAGCTCGCCCGTGCCGACGTCGAACGTGACGTCGCGCAGCGCTTCGGTGCCGTCGGCGAACGTGCGCCCGACAGTGTCGAACGACAGTGCTGCGCTCACTGTGTTTCCCGCTCCGCTCGCCGTGTCTCCCGCTGCGCCCACCAGGTCCCCCGTCGTACGAGCACGTCCTTGAGGATGGTCGGCACGTCCGTCATGATGCCGTCGACTCCCATGTCGAGCACGGCGTGCATCGTCGCCGGATCGTCGATGGTCCACACGTGGACGTGCAGTCCGTTGTCATGGGCCACCTCGACAACGCGCGGGGTGAGCACCTTCACCGGCCCCTGTCGCAGCGGTATCTGCACGGCATGGGCGCCGAGTCCGCCGCGGCGGATGATGCGCCGTCCGAGTCGCAGTGCGGCGACGTCGCGCGGCCCCATCGACGTGCACAGGTCGCTGCCGAATCGCCGTCGCAACCGGTCGAGGCGTGCGTCGCTGAACGATCCGATGAGCACGCGATCGAACGGCTGGCGCGCCGCGAGCAGATCTTCGAGCGGCCCGAGGGCAGGGTCGCTCTTGCAGTCGACGTTCCAGCGCGCACCGGGGAGGGCGTCGAGGAGTTCTTCGAAGCGCGGGATCGTGCCGCCGCCGATGACGTGCACGTCGGCGAGCTCGCGCCAGTCGAGATCGGCGATACGGGCGTTGACGCCGCAGGTGCGGGAGAGATCGGGATCGTGGAAAGCGACGAGCACGCCGTCGCGGGTGGCGTGGACGTCGGTTTCCATGTACGCATATCCGAGTTCATGTGCGGCGACGAAGGCCGCCAGCGTGTTCTCCGGGGCGGCACTCGCGCCCCCGCGATGGGCGAAGGCGATCGGTGTTTGCGCGGAGAGAAAGGGGTGAATGGTCATGCGCCGACGTGTTTCCCGCTGCGGGCGAGAGCCGAACCCTAGATGCTGCGTCCCCGATCCTTCCAGTACTCGTCGCGCAACAGTCGTTTGTACAACTTGCCGGTGGGGTGGCGCGGCAACTCGGGTCGGAACTCGACGCTGCGCGGACACTTCACGTCGGCGAGTCGCGAGCGGCAGTAATCGATGAGCGTGCGTTCCCAGCGTCGTGTCTCGTCGGCATCGGTCGGCATCCGTTCGGGTTGCACGACCGCCTTCACCTCCTCGCCGAAGTCGTCGTGCGGAATTCCGAAGACGGCGACGTCGGCAACGAGCGGATGATCGATGAGAACGTTCTCCGCCTCCTGCGGGTAGATGTTCACGCCTCCACTGATGATCATGAACGCCTTGCGGTCGCTGAGATAGAGGAATCCGTCGGCGTCGAGGTGCCCGACGTCGCCGAGCGTCGTCCAGCCGCGTCCGTGGCGATCGCGCGCCTGGCGCGTCTTGTCCGGATCGTTGTGGTACTCGAAGGCCGCACTGCCCTCGAAGTACACGGTGCCGGTCTCGCCGACGGGCAACTCGGTGCCCTCGTCGTCGAGGATGTGGATGATCCCGGACAGTGCGCGACCGACGGTGCCGGGGTGGGCGAGCCACTGCACCGAGTCGCAGTAGACGAACCCGTTGCCCTCGGTACCGGCGTAGTACTCGTGGATGATCGGACCCCACCACTCGATCATTCGGCGTTTCGTGTCGACGGGGCACGGTGCGGCGGCATGGACGACGCACGAGAGCGACGACACGTCGTAACGATTGCGCACGTCCTCGGGCAGCTTCAGCAGACGAACGAACATCGTCGGAACGACCTGGGAGGTCGTGATGCGGTGCTCCTCGACGAGGCGCAGGTACGTCTCGGCGTCGAAGTGTTCCATGATCACGGTCGTGCCACCGAGGCGCTGCACCGACATGCAGAAGCGCAGTGGTGCGGCGTGGTACAGCGGCGCGGGTGACAGGTACCGCGTGTCGGAATCGAAGGCGAACAGCAACGACACCAATTGGAGGATCGGCGGCGGAGTGCCGAGCGGAGCCGATCGCGGCCGGAAGAACACGCCCTTGGGTCGTCCGGTCGTTCCGCTCGAGTACAACATGTCCCCACCCTCGACCCGGTCGGGCAGCGGTTCGTCGGCGGCAGCGAGGGTTTCGTCCTCGTACGAGAGGTGATGCGCGGCGGTGCCGTCGAGCATCAGGCGGAACTCGACGTTCGGGGTCGTCGCCACGATCGATTCGGCGACGTCGGCGAGATGATGCGACCCGATGAATACCCGCGCGCCGCAGTCGTTGACGACGTACGAGAGTTCTTCCGTCGTCAGGCGGGTGGAGCAGGGGGTGTACACGAGGCCCGCGTAATGGCAGCCCCACATCACCTCGAAGAAACGTTCGTGGTTCTCGATGCAAATCGCCACGTGGTCGCCGACCCGGAGTCCCTTGCCCCGCAGGTAGCGGCTGAGGCGGTTCGCGCGACGATCGAGTTCGCCGTACGTCATCGTGCGACCGGTCGATGCCATCACGATCGCGACGGAATCGGGGGAACGTTGCGCGACGAGTCCGGGATGGGCGAGTGCCGCGTCGGTCACGAAACGACGGTAGCCGACGTCGTCGTTCGCTGATACCGTGCGTCGTCGTGACGGATCCCGCGACTCACGGTGCGGTGGAGCGCGAGCGTCGCGACGCGTTGTACGCGCGGTTCGCCGAGCACATGGGCGATCGGCGCAATTCCGAGGTGCCGCTCGGTGAAGTGCTCGCGATCATCGGTGAGTTGGCCGAACCGAACGTCACTTCGGCGATGACCGGGCGCGCACTCGATGATCTTGCCAACCGCACCGCCGCGGCGACGGCAACGGAGTTGATGCACGAGCTCTTCGGACCCGGGCGACTCGCGGGCAACTCCGCGTCGTACGACGATCCGCAGAACTCCTTCCTGTACAGGGTGATCGATCGACGCCTGGGTATCCCCATTTCGCTGTCGGCGGTGGCGCTCGAGGTTGCCCACCGACTCGGCATACCACTCGTCGGCATCGGTGTGCCGGGTCATTTCATCGTCGGTGCACCGACGGGTGACGGCGGTCGCACCTACTTTGATCCCTTCCATGCGGGGGCGCCGCACGACGCTGCCTCGGTGCGGGGGCTGTACGAGAGCCTCACGAATCTCACGAACTGGCGCGACGACTTCCTCACGCCGACGCCGGCGCGACACATGGTCATTCGCGTCTTGAACAACCTGAAGTCCATCTACGTACGACGTGCCGAGCCCGCCAACGTGCGCTGGGTGATGCATCTGCGTTCCCTCATCCCCGAGATCGGTCCGAGCGAGACGCAGCAGTTCGCGCGTCTCATGCGCCACTCGAACTGACGCCGCCGAGGGACCCGCCGCGGAAGACGGGCGTCAGGCGCCGGGTGCGAGCGCGGCGAGAACGTCGCTCGCACTCATCGCACGATCGTCGAACGTGCGGCGCTGCGCGAGGCTTCCGCCGAGAAGCGTCGTCACGGCAACGTCCATCGCGTTCTGCAACTCGCGCAACTGGCGCGGCGGCGGGAAGTACTCGTCCTCATCGGTCGCACGCACTTCCTCGACCCCGTCGCGCGGTGCGAGCGCGGCAATGACCGCGCGCACGAGTTCCTCGGGGGCCGACGCACCGGCGGTGAGGCCGACGACGCCGCTCAGATCACCCGGCAGCTCGCCCGCATGATTGATGCGCAGCACCCGCGGGCAGCCGACTTCGCGGGCGAGATGTTCGAGTGCGCGGGTGTTGCTCGAGTTCTCCGAACCGATGACGACGAGTGCATCGCAGTCGTCGGCGATCTTCATCAACGACGCCTGACGGTTCGTCGTCGCAAAGCAGAGGTCGCTGCGCCCGGGGCTCCACACGTTCGGATACCGATCGCGCACGGCATCGGCGACGTCGCGCCACTCGAGGTGCGACAGCGTCGTCTGGGCGAGCAGTGCGACCGGCTCGTCGAAGGTCGGCAGAGCCCGTACCTCGGCGACGGATTCCACGCGGCTGATGGCGTCGGGTGCGACCGCCATCGTGCCGACGGCTTCTTCGTGACCCTCGTGACCGACGTAGACGATGCGGTAGCCCTTGCCCGCGCGGGTCTTCACCTCGTGGTGGACCTTCGTGACGAGCGGACACACGGAGTCGACGACGTAGCTGCCACGGGCCCGCGCGTCGCTCACCACCTGCGGGGCCGAACCGTGCGCGGAGAGCATGATCGGACTGCCATGCGGGGCGTCGGTGACGTCGTCGACGAAGATCACGCCGAGCTCGGAAAACCTGTCGACGACGATCTTGTTGTGCACGATCTCGTGGTAGCAGTACACCGGTGGCTCGAACGTGCGCACCATCCATGCGAGTGCCTTGATCGCCATTTCGACGCCGGCGCAAAAACCGCGCGGTGCTGCGAGCAGAACTTTGTCGACTGCCATTGCGTCACTCACGGTAGTGCGGTGGCGCGTGGATAGCCTGACTCAAATGTCGACCCCGAATCAATCGTCGACGAAGGACGCGCGCCGAACCGTCGTCATCGTCGGTCGACCGAACGTCGGCAAGAGCACATTGTTCAACCGTTTTCTCGGCGAGCAGCACGCGATCGTCGAGGACCGACCCGGTGTGACGCGGGATCGCATGACCCGCGAAGTCGAATGGCTCGGACGACATTTCGACCTCGTCGACACCGGTGGGTGGATGCCCGGGGGATCGGCGCTCGATGCGAAGGTGTCGCGCCAGGTCGAGGCGGCCGTGCGCGGTGCGGACCTCGTCTTGTTCGTCGTCGACGCGTCGGTCGGTCTGCTCGATGACGACGAAGCGGTGGCGAACTGGTTGCGCAGCACGTCGGCACCGGTAGTCGTTGTGGCGAACAAGGTCGACAATGAACGCCGCGAAGCGGAGCTGTGGCAGTTTCTCGCTCTCGGCTTCGGCGATCCGGTGCCTGTCTCGGCGACGCACGGACGCAAGACGGGCGACGCGCTCGACGTCATCATCGACAGGATCGGCGTGCAACCCGAGCCGGTGCACGGTGACGACGGCAACTACGTGCGCAACCCCGAGACCCGCGAGCCGCGCGTTGCCATCGTCGGTCGCCCCAACGTCGGCAAGAGCACGCTCTTCAACCGCCTCGTCGGCGAGGAGCGATCGGTCGTCCACGACATGCCCGGGACGACGCGTGATGCCATCGACACCCGGGTCGAAACCGCCGACGGTCCCGTCGTGTTCGTCGACACCGCGGGAATGCGCCGACGCTCGAAGGTCGACGAGTCGACCGAGTATTACTCGCTCGTGCGTGCACTGCGCGCCGTCGACGAGAGCGACATCGCCCTGCTCGTCATCGATGCGACGCAGGGAGTGACGAGCCAGGACCAGCGCCTCGCCGAGCGCGTCGACGCGGCCGGGTGTCCGATGCTCATCGTGCTGAACAAATGGGAGTTGCTCGATGCCGACGGTCGCGAGGCGATCGATCTCGAGGTGCGACGCAAGTTGTACTTCACCGAGGACTCGCCGGTGCTGAAGGTGTCGGCGCTCACGGGCAAGGGCGTGCATCGCCTCGTCCCCGAATTGTCCGAGGCCATTCGCCAGTACCACCGCCGCGTTCCCACCCGCGACGTCAACCGTGTCCTCGCGGCGGCACAACAGCGCCAGCCCGCCGGGCAGGGTGCGCGCGTCCTGTACGCACTGCAGGGTGCGGTCGATCCGCCGACGTTCACGCTCTTCGTCAACCGCGAGCTGCCGCAGTCGTACCTGCGCTACCTCGAGCGATCCCTGCGCGAGGCGTTCGATCTCGGCGGCACTCCGATCAAGATCCGGGTGCGCACTCGCTCGGAGTCCTGACCGTGCCGTGGTGCGAGCCGTGCGCGAAATACTTCACACCGTCGTCGGTGAACGAGGACGGAACGTGTCCGCAATGCGCGCGGATCATCGATTCGACCGACGTCAACGGACGGGTGACGGCCGAATCCCTGCGCATGCGGGACCTCGCCGACGCCACCGATCAGCGTGCTCCGTGGCACTTCAAGCTGCTCATGTTTCTCCTCGTCGCGTATCTCGGATGGCGGATCATCGCGCCGTTTGTAGACTGACGCGGACGAATGTTGCCGCATCCGTTGCCGGTGTTCCCGGCGTCATGAGAGATTTCGGGCTGTGGCGCAGCTTGGTTAGCGCGCTTGTCTGGGGGACAAGAGGTCGTGGGTTCAAATCCCGCCAGCCCGACCACATGAACGACAGTCGTCCGTCGACCCGCGGGAGGGCGATCCGTGGCTCGTAACGACGACGCGCGACGGCGCAACATCATCGGCCTCGGAGCCGGACTCGTCGTCATGTTCCTCGTCGTGTCCCGACTGTCGAACGCAGAAGATGGCGGGCAGGGGTGGGCACTCATCGGAATCGGAGCGATCGTCATGATCGTCGGGGCGATGTGGGGCCGCCCCCAGCGCCGCCGCTGACGGAGGCGCGCGGATGTGCGGTCGGTTCGTCGCATCGACGACGCCGCAGGCACTCGCCACACTCTTCGGCGCCCGTCTCGAGGACTCGGCGGCCGTCACTCATTGGCAGCCGTCGTGGAACGTCGCACCCACGCGCTTCGTCCCGATCGTGCGGGCGTCGGACGGTGACGGAGCACGACGGCTGTCGTACGTCCACTGGGGTCTCATCCCTGCGTGGGCGCCCGATCGGTCGCGGGCATCGGGAATGATCAATGCCCGTGCCGAGACGGTGACCGTGAAGCCAAGTTTCCGTGACCTCGTGGGACGTCACCGTGGTGTCGTCCCCATGGACGGGTACTACGAATGGCGCACGATCGATGCACCCGTCGGACGCAAGCGTCCGTACCTGTGCACGCGGGCGGACGGGGACGTACTCGCAACTGCGGCGTTGTGGACGACGTGGCGCGATTCGCAGCGCAGCGGGGAAATCGTGACGAGTTGTGCGGTGATCACGGTGGCTGCGAACGACGACGTTGCCGCGATTCACGACAGGATGCCGGTCGTTCTCGACGGCGACGGCGTCGATCGCTGGCTGAACTCCGAGGTTCCTCCGCTCGACCTGTTGCAGCCCGCACCCGTGCACACGTTGCACGTCGAGCGCGTGTCGTACGCGGTGAACAATGCCCGCGCCGACGGTCCGTCACTCGTCACCCCCGTCGACGAGGATCCTCCCGAGACGCTGTTCTAGTTTCGGGCACGTTCTAGTTGCCGGCACTCGGCGCCGGGTCGCGAGCGCAGAGCCGTTCGTTATGCGATTGCCCCGGGCACTCCGTCGCGGTGCAGCTGGGCTCCGAGCATTGCGGCCGCTTCGGCGAGATCCTCCGCCTTGGTTCCGTGTTGTTGTGTGGTGAAGTCGAGGTTCGCCATGACGTCGGCGGGGATGCAGTGCAGGTGGCAGTGGTGCACCTCGAATCCGGCGATGACGAGTCCGACGCGCGTGCAGCCGAACACCGCGCGCTGCGCGAGTCCGACGCAACGTGCAGTGTCGAACAACTTCGTCGACAGGTCCGCCGGAACGTCGATCCACTGGTCGATCTCGGCACGCGGCACGACGAGCGCGTGGCCGCGCCGCGTCGGGGCGATCGTCATGAACACGACGAGATCGTCGTTCTTTAGTGCGAAGTGTCCGGGCAGCTCGCCGGCGATGATGCGTGTGAACAGCGATGACATGGCTCGACGTTAGTGTTCTGCCGTGATGCAACGCCGCTGGCTCACGGTGCCGAACGGTGTCACGTTGATGCGACTCGCTTGCCTCCCGCTCTTTTTGTGGTTGTTGTTCGTCCGCGACGACAGGGCGTCGGCCGCATGGCTGTTGGCGTTCCTCGGTGCCACCGACTGGGTGGACGGATGGCTCGCACGCCGGCTCGGCCAGCGTTCCGACGTCGGTGAGGTGCTCGACCCGGCCGTCGATCGACTCCTTTTCATCGTCGGCGTCGGAGCGATCATCATCGACGGTGCCGTTCCCCGTTGGTTCGGTGTCGTCGTCATCGCCCGCGAGGCCGTCATCGCCGTCGTCCTGCTCGTCGCCACGGCAGCGGGGATGAAGCGATTCTCCGTGAGTCGCTGGGGCAAGAACTACACCTTCGCGCTGATGTGGGCG
>JBIIUH010000013.1:0-28484 GCA_044340075.1 Ilumatobacteraceae bacterium
ACGGGGTTGCCGACGATGCCACCGTCGAACGCAACGTAGTTTCGCAACCCGCTCGTCGGTAAGTGCACACGAAGGGTGCTGTCTCGTGAGGCGAACACGCTGCGACCCGTGTCGTGGTCCTTGCCGCCGATCGACAACCGCGCCTCGGCACCCGTCACCGCAAGCCAGCAGTCGCGGACCATGTGCACCTCGAGATCGCCCGAGGTCTCGACGAGCGCGGCATTCGGAGCGTTGCCGACGAGACGATTGGCGAGTGCTGCCGCGCGCCGATCGGCGACCCCCGACCGCGGCACACCGAGATGCGCGAGTCCCGGTCGGCCGAGATCCTGCACCGTCGTTGCGATGCCAGCTCGTCGAACGATGCAACACTCGCGACTCATCGGACGTCGTTCACCCCGGTCCGGTCGACACGAATATCGGTGACGATGAATCGCACGGTGTCACCGGGCTGCAGGAGCGACGGTGGCATGCGGTCGATGTCCCACATCGTTGTCGTCGTCGTGCCGAGCAGGTGCCAACCGCCGGGTGACGAGCGCGGGTAGACGGCGCTGTATTCGCTTGCGATGGCAACCGATCCCGCCGCGACCTTCGTGCGCGGCGTCGCCCGACGGGGAACGTGCAGTCGTGGATCCAACCCCGTGAGGTACCCGAAGCCGGGAGCGAAGCCGCAGAATACGACACGGTACGTCGCCGCGCTGTGCATCTCGACGACGTCGGCGATCGAGCAACCGACCATTGCGGCAACGGCGGCGAGGTCTTCGCCGTCGTAGTTGACGGCGATGTCGTGCCTACGACCGCCGCGTACGGACGGGGACGTCGGGTCGAACGATGCAGCCGCACGGCGCACGTCGTCGCCGGCGCCGGGGCGGTGAACGATGAGAACGGTTCGCGCACCCGGGACGACCTCTTCGGCGAGATCGGAAAACGTCACGTCGTTTCGTGCCCACTCCGAGAATCGCAGCGGAGCATCACCGATCGATGTGCCGACATCGCTCCACTCAAGAAGCACGGCATGTTGTCCGTACGGGTGAATCGTGAATGGCGTCATCGTGTCGTCGTCGGCGCGAAGGGGGAGATCGTCCATCCCGCATCGACGATCCGGGTGCGCACGGCCCGCAGCAACGTTTCGGCACCGACAGTGTCGCTGTGCACGCACACCGAACGTCCGTGTGTGAACACCTCCTCACCGGTGTTCGCGATGATCCGACGTTCGAGGAGCATTCGCACGACGCGCTCAGCGGCGGTGTCGGGATTCGTCACCAGTGCGTCGGGCTCGGAGCGCGGTACGAGCGTGCCGTGCAGCGTGTAGTTGCGATCGGCGAAGAATTCGGCGACGAACCGAACGCCGTCGTCACGGGCAATCGCTTCGGCACGGGATCCCGGAAGCCCGAGGAGCGGCACCGACCGTTCGCGCGCAAGCTCGACGACGCAGCGCGCATGATTCTCGTTCGTCACGATCGCGTTGTACAACGCCCCGTGCGGCTTGATGTACGTGACACTCGTGCCGGCTCGTGACGCTGCGCGAACGAGATCGTCGAATTGTCCCCGAATGCTCGCCAGTAATTCGTCGGCTGCGATGTCGAGGAATCGCCGGCCGAACCCCTCGCGATCCGGGTAGGACACCTGGGCCCCCACGGCAACGCCGTAACCTGCCGCGGATCGGCACACGGCGAGCATCGATGCGTCATCACCGGCATGACCGCCGCATGCGACGTTGGCGCTGGAAATGACCGAGATGAGCGGCACCTCGTAGCTGTCCTCCCACCGCCCGTGTGCTTCGCCGAGGTCGCAGTTCAAGTCAACGGCGAGGGAAGTATCCTGCAATACTTGACCTTCCACGCAAAGGAGTCTTCCATGCAGCAGGCAGTCATCGTCGACGTCATTCGCACACCGCTCGGCAAGCGCAACGGTCGTCTGAAGGAATGGCACGCCGTCGATCTCGGATCCGAGGTCGTCAAGGCTCTCGTCGATCGCAACAAGATCGATCCCGCCCTCATCGATGACGTCATCACCGGCTGCGTCATGCAGATCGGCGAGCAGGCGTTCAACGTCGCGCGCAACATCGTGCTCGCCGCCGGCCTGCCCGAGACGGTTCCCGGTACCACGGTCGACCGTCAGTGCGGTTCGAGCCAGCAGGCGTCGCACTTCGGTGCGCAAGGCGTGATGGCCGGCGCGTACGACGTCGTCATCGCCGCGGGAATCGAGTCGATGACCCGCGTGCCGATGGGATCGTCGGTTGCCGAGGGCAAGTACGGCTGGCCCGTCGGTCCGCGCGTGAAGGACCGCTACGAGTCCGAGGGCGGTCTCGTCAACCAGGGAATCTCCGCCGAACTCATTGCCGACAAGTGGAAGCTCACCCGCGACGACCTCGACGCCTACGCCCTGCGTTCGCAGCAGTACGCCGCTCGCGCCACCAAGGAAGGACGATTCCAGAAGGAAATCCTCCCGTTGCACGATGCCGAGGGTCAGCTGATGTCGACCGACGAGGGAATCCGCGAATCGTCGCTCGAGAAGCTCGGCTCACTGAAGCCGTCGTTCATCCCCGCCGAAGAAGGTGGTCGCGTCACCGCCGGTAACTCGTCGCAGATCACCGACGGTGCGGCCGCCGTGCTGATCATGAGCGAAGAGAAGGCGAAGAAGCTCGGGCTGAAGCCCCGCGCACGATTCGTCAGCTTCTCGCTCGCCGCCGACAATCCGCGAATGATGCTCACCGCGCCGATCCCGGCGACGAAGAAGGTGCTCGAGAAGGCGAACATGAAGATCGAGGACATCGACCTCATCGAGATCAACGAGGCGTTCGCGTCGGTCGTTCTCGCGTGGGAGAAGGAAATCCGTCCCGACATGAGCAAGGTGAACGTCAACGGCGGCGCGATCGCCCTCGGTCACCCGCTCGGCGCATCGGGTGCACGACTCACCGCAACGCTGCTCAACGAACTCGAGCGCACCGGTGGTCGTTTCGGTCTGCAGACGATGTGCGAAGGCGGCGGCATGGCCAACGCCTTCATCATCGAGCGTCTCTAGAGCCGCTGTGACCCGCGTGGGTCACGTCGTCACGTCACTGCGGGTCTGAGGCTGCACCGTGCTCGGTCGCATCCTCTGGATCCTCGGTGGTGTCGCCATCTTCTGGTTCACCTGGAAATGGGGCCTCGCCATGCTGCGCAGTGCGTCGACTGCTCCGCCACCACCGCCTCCGACCGGTGTGCTGCGACGGATCAACGTGCGCTATCGGTGCAGCGTGTGCGGCGTCGAGCTGCGGATGACGATGGCACCCGACGAGGATCCGCCGCCGCCGCGGCACTGCATGGAGGACATGGAGTTCGTCGCACCCGTCGAATGACGGTCACTGCGCGAATCGGATTCAGCGATATTTCGTTGCGGTGAAGAGCCCGCCGAGCACCATGGCGAGTCCACCGAAGAGGTACCAGTTGCTGCGACCACCGGGAACGAATCCCAGGTAATAGAAGAGGATGACGAGTGCTCCGAGGCCGAGCAAGGCGAACATGAGCACGGGAACCCACCGCGGGCTCTCCTTCACTTCGACCGGCACGGGAGGTGTGTAGCGGGTCGAGGCGGGAGTGGTGACGCGTCCGGAACGATTCTTGCGATCAGGCATCGCCCGACAGTGTAGGCGGCGGGGATGAGGTGCAGGCAGGCTGTAGGGGTGGGTGCGGTGAAGGTTCTCGTCATCGACAACTACGACAGCTTCGTCTACAACCTCGTTCAGTACCTCGGGGAAACGGGTGTCGAGCCGGTCGTCGTGCGCAACGACGCGCACACCGTCGAGGAATTGGATGCCCTGCAGTGCGATGCCCTCGTCGTGTCACCCGGTCCGGGTCGTCCGCTCGATGCCGGCGTGAGTTGTGCCGCAATTCGTCACTTCGCCGGACGCATGCCGATTCTCGGTGTCTGCCTCGGACACCAGGCCATCGGTGAAGTGTTCGGCGCCGACGTCGTCCTCGCGCCCGAGTTGCGTCACGGAAAGACCTCGACCATCGAGCACGACGGTCGAGGAATCTTCCGCGGCATTCCATCACCGCTCGAGGTGACGCGGTATCACTCGCTCATCATCAGCGACGAGTCGGTGCCCGAGTCACTCGTGGTGTCGGCGCGCACCACCGACGGTCTCGTCATGGGCGTGCGACACGCGACGCACGACGTTGAAGGCGTGCAGTTCCACCCCGAGAGCATCCTCACGAGTCGCGGTCACGACATGATCGCGAACTTCGTCGCGCGGGCCCGCGGCGGGCATTAACCCGACGCCGGCACCCGGCCGACGACGAAGGTGATCGGCGTCTGCGAGACGACCCGCGTTCCCGCCGCCACCGACTGCGAGATGACGCGACCGTCACCGGCATCACCGATGGCGACGTCCTGGTACGAGATCGTCACGACGAGTCCCGATGACGATGCAAGGTTTTGTGCCTCGCCCTCGCCGAGTCCGACGAAGTTCGCCACGTCGACGTTGGCCGGTCCGGCCGACACGTACAACGTGATCGAGCCCCCGGGCGCCGCTGCTGTGTTCGGCAATGGTTCGCTGCGGATCACGCGACCCGCCTCGATCGTGTCACTCGCCTCACGCACCGTCGTCACGACGAAGCCGAGCGGTCGGGCTTGCAGCTCCTTGATCGCCGCGGATTCCGGGTCGCCCGTCACGTCGGGAACGAGCACCGAATTCGTCCCACCCGACACGACGACGGTGATGATCGAGTTTGGGCGCGTGCCGAGTTCTGCTGCTGGCGACTGACTGAGGATCTGGTTCGCCGGAATGCTCGTATCGGCGACGAAGTTGCCGACGACGAGGCGAAGGCCCAGTGAGCGCAGGGTTGCCGTCGCCTGCTCGACGCTCAGGCCGACGAGGTTCGGCACCGTGACGGGGACGAAACCCGGGTTGTACACGAGGATGACGTTTTCACCTTCGCGCGCCAGCGTGTCCGGGGTCGGCGACTGCTCGTACACGACGTCGTTGGCCGCTCCTTCGCGCACGCGGGGATCTTCGATCGGCGTGAGACCGACGTCGAGCAGCAGTGCACGGGCGTCCTCGATGTTCAGGCCGACGACGTTGGGAACGGTGATGCTCGTCGACGCACCTTCATCGGTGAGCAGCCGGAATGCGAACAGTCCGATGGCGATGACCGCGATGATCGAGGCGACCGCGCCGAACACGTATGCGGCGGTGCGCTTCGGTGCCATGTCGTCGTACTGGGGGTATGCGGCGGAGGCGCGTGCGGGGCGCGTCGTCGGCAACTTCGTCGTTGGTTGGGCGTCGAGCACCGTGGTGACCCCGGCGTCGGGATGGTCACCCGTGACGCTGCCGTCGATGCTCGGCATCACGCTCGTCGCCTGTGCGTCGTGCGTGCGGCGCTGTTCCTCGAGGTGCGCGACGACTTCCTCGCCGTCGACGAACCGACGGATGTCGTCGGCGAGTTCGGCAGCCGTCGCGTAGCGGCGCGTCGGATCCTTCTCGAGGCACTTCATGACGATCGCGTTGAAGGCGGGCGACACGTCGGGTTCCTTCGACCGCAGCGGCTGCGGTCGGTCGTGCACCTGTTTGTAGGCGACGGCAATCGCGTTGTCGCCGACGAACGGTGGTTCACCCGCGATCATCTCGTACATCACGACACCGAGTGAATACAGATCGCTACGCGGATCGGGTTGGCTGCCCTGTGCCTGTTCCGGCGAGAAATACGTGGCCGTGCCCATGACGGCGCCCGTTTGCGTGAGGTTCTGTTCGACGGCTGCACCGACCGCGCGGGCGATACCGAAGTCGGCGACCTTCACCTGACCCGTCGACCCGACGAGGATGTTCGCCGGCTTGATGTCACGGTGCACGACACCGTGCTGGTGCGCCGAGGCGAGCGCGGCCGCGACCTCGACGGCGATATCGCACGCCTGCAAGACGCTGAGACGACCGTTGGCCTGCAGGATTTCCGCCAGCGTTCGACCCTGCACGTACTCCATCGCGATGTAGTACGTGTTGTTCACCTGGCCCCAGTCGTAGACACCAACGATGTTCGGGTGATTGAGGCCCGCCGCCGACATTGCCTCGCGACGGAATCGTTCGACGAACAACGGATCCTTGGCGTGTTCGGGGAACAACACCTTCACCGCGACGGGGCGGTCGAGAAGACGGTCGCGGGCAACGAATACCTCGGCCATGCCGCCGCGTCCGATGCGTCGTCCGAGTTCGTAGCGGTCGTTGATGAGGATCGGTTCACTCATTGGCCGGTGTGCTCCTCGACGACGTCGCGAATGGAATTGACGAATGCCGCAGCACGGGGTGCCGAATCGAAGGTGCGCGGATCGTCGAGCTGCACCGCGAGGCCCGGGTGGAGATCGCCGCGGCGCAGGGTGGTGTCGGCCTCGATCGTCGGTGCGAACCACAGGACGTTCTCCGGTGATCCGCGGTAGATGAGGAGTCGGGCGTCGTCACTTCGTGACTCGAAGCGCACGAAATAGCTGCGACGCGCATTGACGCCGACACCGACGACGACCGCGACGATGGCGACCGCACACACGAAGGCAACGACCGAGATGCGACGGGCACGCCGACGACGCGGTGCAGCGGGTGATGCGGTACCTGCCGCGACCGGCGTTGGTGCCGGCGCAGTGACGACAGGTGCAGGTGCGGATGTATCGGCGGAGTGCACGTCGACGACGATGACGGTGACGTTGTCGCGACCACCGTTGCGGTTGGCGGCGGCGACGAGTTCGCTCGCTGCACGGTTCGGATCCGTCACGCTGCGCAGCACCGCGGCGATGTCGGCATCGGTGACTTCGTCGACGAGACCGTCGGAGCAGAGCAGGAATCGATCGCCGACGACGAGGGGAATGACCCATGCGTCGGGTGACACGGAACCGTCGATACCGAGGGCCCGGGTGACGATGTTGCGCCGGGGATGGACACGGGCTTCTTCGGCGGTGACGAGCCCTTCGCTGAGAAGTTCCTGAACGTATGAGTGATCGACGCTGAGTTGACGCAGCTCACCGTCACGGAACACGTACGTACGCGAGTCGCCGACGTTCGTGATCGACAAAGCCGGTGGTTCGCCGGCGCCGAGGCGAAGGGGTGCGACGGCGGTGAGGGTCGTTCCCATGCCGCGCTGCTCGCTCAGGCCGTCGGCCGCGTCATGAATGGCTGCGTTCGCCGCACGTACTGCGGCGACGAAGGTCTCGTGATCGGTGAAGCCGTCACCGGCCGCGTCGAGCATCGTGCGCACGGCAATGGCACTCGCCACCTCACCCGCGTTGTGACCCCCCATGCCGTCGGCGACGACGAAGAGTCGCGGATCGGCGATGAACGAGTCCTCGTTCTGCTGACGGATGCGTCCGACGTCGCTCGCTGCGCCCCACACGAGTCGCACGCCCGCTCCCGTCGTCATGCGATCTCGAAGCGCACGGGGATGGAGCCGACGAGCACGACGTCGCCGTTGGCGAGCAGCTGCTCACCCTCGACGCGCACACCGTTGATCTTGGTTCCGTTGGTGCTGCCGAGATCGCGCACGGTCCAGCCGTCACGACCGCGACGGAACTGTGCGTGTTCGCGTGAAACGTTGGTGTCCTTGATGACGATGGAACACGTGCTCTGTCGACCGACCGTCACCCGCTCCGTTTCGAGCACGTGACGGGATCCGTCGGGCAGCACGAGTGCGCAGGTGACGCTCGTCGTCGCCGATGCCACCGACGGCACCGTCGCCATCGATGCCGGGGTCGATACGACGGCCACCGATTCGTCTGCATCGTCGGCGACCTTTGCCCGTTCGGCGCCGTCACTTCGCCGTTCGTCCTTGCTCGCGACATCGCGTGTCGATGCGCTGCGGTCGACTCCGTTCCGTTCCACCCCACCCGTCATGCCGATGGCGACCTCGAAACGACCGCGACGGAGATGTTCGTCCTCGCGCAACACGACCCGCACGGGGGAGGACATCCGGTACCCCTCGCGTTCGGCATGCAGGTTGCCCGCTTCGCACAACTCACGCTCGATGTCGCGGGCAACGTCCTTCCATGCCGCCACGTCACGGGGGTGCATCGTCACCGTGTAGTCGCTCGCTGCGGCTCCGTCGCCGTCCCGGGCGGATTCATCCATCACCGCAAGGAGTTGACGCCCGATGTGCAAGGGCTTCACCGCTGTGGGATACGCACGCAACGGCACGGTGCAATTCTACGGCTCCCGTCGTTGTCCGAATTCGTTCTTCACGCAACGTCTAACGTGGTCGAAGTGACTCGCAACACCGATGTTGTCGTCACCGACCCGCAGGAACGCGAGCGATTGCAGCGTCGCACTCTCGGCGTTCTCGTCGGGGGCCAGATCGTCGGCGCCGCGGCCCTCGGCTCTTCGGTCACCGTCGGTGCGTTCGTCGTGCAGGAGATCCTCGGCGAGACGACACCGTGGGGCGGCATCGCCACCGCCACCTCGACGATCGGCACCGCATTCATGGCGCAGATGCTCGCCCGACTGATGGCGCGCAAGGGTCGTCGCGCCGGTCTCGCTCGCGGTTACTTGCTCGCGACGCTCGGCTGTGCGATCGCCGCGGTTGGGGTGCAACTCATGTTCCTCCCCGTGTTCATCGCAGGCTTGTTCCTTTTCGGCAACGGACAGGCAGCGAACCTCCTCGCGCGGTACGCCGCCACCGACCTCGCCACACCGACGACACGTGGATCGGCGATGAGTCGCGTCGTCTTTGCCTCGACGTTCGGGGCTGTGTTCGGACCGTTGCTCATCGGTCCGGCGCAGTGGGCCGGAACCGAATGGTTCGGCTTGCACAAGTACGCCGGACCGTGGTTGTTTTCCGCGGTGTTCCTCTCGCTCGCCGCTCTCAACACGACGCTGCGGTTGCGACCCGACCCGCTCGTCGCTAGCGGCGCCGTCGGTGCGACGCCGGCACCCCGTCCGCCCATCCGCACGGTGATCGCACTCATCTGGGCCTCACCGCGCGGCCGACTCGCCGTGACGGCGATGATCATCTCGCAGGCGACGATGGTTGCGGTCATGACGATGACTCCGGTGCATCTCAAGTTGCACGGTCACGAGGGCATTTCCGCGTACGTGGTTTCCCTGCACATCGCGGGCATGTACGCATTCAGTCCGCTCATCGGGAAATTCACCGACACGTACGGTCGACTGCAGTCGATTCTCGTTGCCGGTGTCGTACTCGTTGCATCACTTGCCATTGCCGCACTGTCGGGTGACGTCGAATGGTTGCTGTTCCCGTCGCTGTGGTTGCTCGGCGTGGGGTGGAACTTCGGACTCATCGGTGGATCGAGCCTGCTCGTCGATTCGGTACCCGAAAAGGAACGTGTCGCAGTGCAGGGAACCGCCGACTTGCTCATGAGTTTCTGCGGCGGACTCGCGGGCTTCTCCTCGGGCTTCATCCGTCGTGCGTTCGGTTTCCACCTGCTGTCGACGGCGGCGCTGCTCGCAGCCGGGGTACTCGTCGTGTACGGCGCCCTGTGGTTGATGCGCACCGAACGGCCGACCGATTCGCCCGTTGGGGCACGCTGATCGCATTGCTAGCGTGACAGGTCTTCCTACTCGGGCGAGTGGCGAAATGGCAGACGCGCTGGCTTCAGGTGCCAGTGTTCGCAAGGACGTGGGGGTTCAAGTCCCCCCTCGCCCACGGTTGACATCATGACGTCGTCGGATCCCTCCCTGCTCGCCGAGCGACTTGCGACCCGTCGGGCGACCGTTGCCGTCATCGGGCTTGGTTACGTCGGCCTGCCACTGGCCACCTCGTTCGCCGAGGTCGGCTTCGGCGTCATCGGTTTCGACGTATCGACTCGCGTCGTCGACGGGTTGAACGCCGGACGCAGCCATATCGACGACGTACCGGATGCTCGAATCGCCGCGTTGCGCGCGACGGGGCAGTTCACGGCCACGTCGACGGCTTCCGACTTGTCGGCAGCCGACGTCATCTTCATCTGCGTTCCGACACCGTTCGACAAAGCAAAGACTCCCGATCTCAGTTACGTCGAGTCAGCGACTCGCACCGTCGCATCCGTACTGCGCAAGGGAATGCTCGTCATTCTCCAATCGACGACGTATCCGGGGACGACCACCGAATTCGTCAAGCCACTGCTCGAAACGACGGGTTTGGCGGCGGGCGTCGACTTCCACCTCGCGTTCTCTCCCGAACGCGTCGATCCGGGCAATGCGACGTGGAACGTGCGCAACACCCCGAAGATCGTCGGCGGTCTCACTGCACGCTGTACCGCACTGAGCAAGACGCTGCTCGAAGCCCTGATGGACGACCCCGAACTCGTGCGCACCGTCGAAAACCCCTCGGTCGCCGAGCTGTCGAAGCTGCTCGAGAACACCTACCGCGCGGTGAACATCGCCCTCGTCAACGAGCTCGCCCAGTTGTGTCACGCCATGGGTCTCGACGTGTGGAGCGTCATCGACGCTGCGGCGACGAAACCCTTCGGTTTCCAGGCCTTCTATCCGGGTATCGGCCCCGGGGGGCATTGCATCCCCGTCGACCCCTTCTATCTCTCATGGAAGGCGCGCGAGTACGACTTCCAGATGCGCTTCGTCGAACTCGCCGCCGACGTGAACAACGACATGGCGATGTATGCGGTGCGTCGTATCCAGGACATGTTGAACGCCCGCGGAGTGCCGCTGCGCGGCGCACGAATTCTCTGCTGCGGTGCGGCGTTCAAGCCCGGCGTCAGCGACACGCGCAACTCTCGTGCCATTCACGTCATGGAGTTGCTGGCACAACACGGCGCGAACCTCAGCTACGTCGATCCGCACGTCGCGTCGCTCACGATCGGCGATGCCACGGTGCACGCCTCCGACATGAATACGGTCGGCAAGGAATCGTTCGATCTCGTCGCCGTGCTCGTCGGCGGCCGGTGGCCGCTCGCCGAATTCGAGAAGAACGGAACACCCGTGTTCGACGCGGTGAATGCCGGCGGTGCACCGACCGGATCACGTCAGCGTTTGTAGTTCGACTTCATCGCCAGCAGGTGCGCATACAGCGCATCGTGTGACTGGGCGAGCCGTGCGACGGCGAACGTCGACGCCGCCATCGCCGCTCCCGCTACACCGAAGCGACGCCGCTCTTCGGAATCATCCGCGAGGCGGCGCACTGCGGCGATGAGCTGCTCGTCGGTGTCGGCAAGCAGTCCGTTCACTGCGTCGTGGACGATCTCCGGGATCGCACCGACGTTCGTGGCGACGATGGGGAGACCGGCGGCTGCGGCTTCGATGAGCGACACCGACATTCCCTCGTTGTCGCTCGTGAGCAGTGCGATGTCGATTGCACAGTGAACCGCATCGACGTCGTCCTGCCAGCCGAGGAATGAGACGTTGTCGAGACCGCGGGCATCGGCACGCACTGTGTCCGACAGTTCACCTTCACCGACGATGACGAATTGCACGTCGGGCAGTGCACGGGCGACCGCGACGACTCTGTCGGGGCGTTTGATGGGGGCGAGGCGACCGATGAAGCCGACGATGATCGCAGTCTCAGGAAGCCCGAGTCGGACCCGAGCTGCCGCGCGCGGTACCCGGTTCGGAGCCGGCACGGCGGGCGGGATCATCGAACTCGTGTCGCGCGAGGTGATGCCGATGTCGACGAGATCGCCGCGGACGCGTTCACCAATGACGACCGCGTGCGATGTGATGCGTCGCAACGCACGCTCGACGGCGACGATGATGCGCGTCTTCGTTCCCGAGAAGTAGCCCTGCAGGAGATGTCCGTGGAACGTGTGCACGCGCACGGGAACGCGGGCAACGAAGGCGGCGATCCGACCGAGCGCACCCGCCTTTGCCATGTGCGTGTGCACGATGTCCGGGCGCAACCGGCGGAAGAGACCGACAAGGCGAATCAGCGTGACGACGTCGTGGAAAGGGGTCGCTCGTCTGCGCAGCGATGCGACTTCGACAACGGGTACGGAAAGCTCGCGGTGTGCGAAGTAATCACCTTCGTCGACTGACGGCAGTCCCCGAACGAGCGTGAGATCGAGTCGATAGTCGGGACCGTGTTGCCCGTTCAGACCGTGGAGAAGGTTGTCGAGATAACTCGACACACCGCCGATGTTCGTGCGCGTCACCACGTGGACGACGCGCATCAGCCGTGCGTCTCTCTCCACCACGACAGGGTGCGCAGCAACCCGTCACGCAGATCGACGGTCGGTGAGTAGCCGAGCACGTCACCGGCGCGAACGAGACTCGGCACGCGCCTCTTCGTGTCCTCGAAGCGCGGTCCGTACCGTTGTTCGTAGGACACGAGTTCAACACTCGACCGCGACCCGGTGAGCTCGATGATCAATTGCGCCAGATCGGCGATCACCGTTTCGACGTCGTTGCCGACGTTGAACACCTTGCCGAGTGCCTCGTCGCGGAATCCGGCGCGCATCG
The DNA here is from genome assembly GCA_044340075.1 of Ilumatobacteraceae bacterium. Taxonomy (GTDB): domain Bacteria; phylum Actinomycetota; class Acidimicrobiia; order Acidimicrobiales; family Ilumatobacteraceae; genus F1-60-MAGs027. Next base: position 12,359 of record JBIIUH010000013.1, read on the forward strand.
TTCCGTCGACGGTGTCTTCGACGAATGTGAAGCACCGGGTTTGCGTGCCGTCACCGTGGACGGTCAGGGGTTCGCCGGCGAGCGCCTGACGGATGAAGTTCGCAACGACGGATCCGTATCCGCGGGGATCGAGTCGCGGTCCGAACGAGTTGAAGTAGCGAACGATCGACACCGGCAGACCGCGGTCGGCGTAGGCGAGAGCAAGATGCTCGTCGATCGCCTTGGCGGTGCTGTACCCCCAGCGATGGACGTTCGTCGAACCGAGAACACGGTCGTCGTCCTCGGCCATCGGCATCTTCGTCGTCTTGCCGTAGATCTCGCTCGTCGAGGCGAGAACGAGTCGGGTGCTCGTGCGGGCACACGCCTCGATGACGTTCTCCGCACCCCGGGTGTTCGTGATGAGCGACGACAGCGGATCGGCGACGATGTGGCCGACACCGACCGCGGCGGCGAGATGGAAGACGAGTTCGGCATCGGTGACGAGTCCCCGCACGAGGGAGTCATCGAGAATCGTTCCCTCGACGAAGCGAATTGCCGAGCGGGAGGGCTCGAGATTCCGCAGCGATCCGGTCGACAGGTCGTCGACGACCGTGACGTCGTGTCGCTCGCGCACCAAACGGTCGACGAGATGCGAGCCAATGTATCCCGCTCCGCCCGTGACGAGAACCTTCATGCAGTGGAACACGCTACTTGTGCGCGGTTCACGGTCTCAGCGGGATGAGCACGGATACGCCGTTCCGGGGCGAGAACTAGCCTTGGACACGTGACACCGGTCTGGCTCTACGCCGTCACGTTCGTCGCCGCACTGCTCACGTCCCTCGTGCTCGTTCCCGTCGTGCGCGACCTTGCGCACAGGCGCGACATCGTCGACCGACCGGGTGGCCACAAGTCGCACCGTTCACCGGTTCCGTATCTCGGCGGCGTCGCGATGTTCGCCGCATTTTCGCTCGCGGCGCTCGTCGGCGCGTACGTGCTCAATTACGTGACGCTCGATGAGACGGGTGTGACGATCCTGTGGCTCGGCTTCCTTACCGACTCGAGCTCGACGTTCCGCGAACTACTCGTCATCCTCGGACTCGGCCTTCTGCTCAGCGCGATGGGTCTCATCGACGATCTGCGGGGTCTCAGCCCGCTGCTGCGATTCCTCGTCGAGGTGGCGGTGGCGGTGGTCGTCGTGGCGAACGGGATTCATGTCGTCACCCCGATGCCCGACTGGGTCGACATGGCGATCTCCGTCGTGTGGATCGTGGGTATCACGAATTCGTTCAACCTGCTCGACAACATCGACGGCCTCGCCGCGGGTACGGCGTCGGTGGCGAGCGTCTCCTTCTTCCTCATCGCGATCATCAACGACCAGAAATACAGTGCACTGCTAGCCATCGGACTCGCCGGGTGCATGCTCGGTTTCCTCCGCTCGAACTTCCATCCGGCGACGATCTACATGGGTGACGCGGGGAGCTTGTTCATCGGGTTCTTCATGGCGTATCTCGGTTTGAAGATGCGCACCGCAGTGACGGAGACCCCCCAGTACTTCGTACCGATCGTCGTGCTCGGGGTCGCCGTTCTCGACACTGCGATGGTGTTCATCTCGCGCATCAAGCGCGGAGTGAGCCCGTTCCTCGGTGGTCAGGATCATCTCAGTCACCGCTTCGTTCGACTCGGCTTCTCCGTACGGCGCTCGGTGAACGTGCTGCTCGTCGGCGGCGCGGCGCTCGGCCTGCTCGCCGTGGCGCTGTCGGAGTCACCGGCAGGGGTCGGTTGGTGGATTCTCGCTGCAACGGGCCTCGCGGGCATCGCCGCAACGATCACTTTGACGACGAAGCGGGCGATGCTCAGCGTGGTTGGTTCGGGCTCGGCTCCGGCGGTCGACCGGCCAGATGCTCCAGCGACCACGCGTCTCGGCAGTACTCGTCGCGATTGAACCGGCTACCCCAGCGCGAACGCAACGCCGCAGTTTCCGTCTCGGTCACGCTGCGTGACCGGCTGGCGCTTTCGAAGTGGAAGAGCCGTGCGTGCGGCGTCCAGATGACGCGGTAACCGCGGTCGAGCAACTTGTAGCCGAAGTCGACGTCGTTGAATGATGACGGGAAGACGGTGCTGAAACCGCCGACGTCGAAGTATGCGGTGCGGCGGATGAGTGCACATGCGCCGGTCACCCCCGAAACTTCGTGGGCCACCTTCAACATGCCGAACGGTCCGACCGAGTTGCCGGGCATGTGGTTGCCGTAATTGTGGTGGTGCACGGCGTACGAGTGCCCTGCGCTCTGAATGCGACCGTCCTCGAGCAGCAGCAGTGGTCCGACCATCGCAACGTCGTCATCCTGCAGGAAACCGAGCATCTCCTCGATCCACTCGGGGGTGATCACTTCGGTGTCGTCGTTGAGCAGCAACACGTGCTCACCTGCGGAGTTCACCACACCGAGGTTGCACTTCGCCGAGAAGTTGAACGCCTTGTCGTAGGACACGAGGCGTACGCGCTGCGGATCGATCCGTGACAGGTGATCAAGAACGGCCGGCGGTGTATCGAGGTCGACGACGACGACGATCTCGAGATTCGGATACGTCGAGTTGCGCAACACGCTGTCGACGCAGTTGTTGACCAGCACCGTCTCGACCCCGAAGACGTGGCGTTTCGTGCCCCGTGTCGGAATCACGATCGACACGAGCGGGGTTGCGGTGATTCGGCGCCGGATTCGCACGACCGGCCACGGTGGCAGCGGGGTCACGTCGGCAGGTATTCCGACGCGTTCGCAGTGCTCGCGCACCGAGCGCACGCTCGCATCCATCGCGTACGGCTTCTCGCTGACGGCGACCGCAGTCGATCCCGGCACCGCACGCCAGTGGTACAGCACCCGCGGAATGTGCCGGATGCGCCGGGTTCGTTCCGTCACGCGTAGAACGAGGTCGTGATCCTGTGATCCGTCGAATCCTTCACGGAACCGACCGACCGCATCGACGAGACGCCTCCTGATGACGGAGATGTGCGAGCAGTAGTTCTGACCGCGCAGGCGCTCGGGTGACCACGACGGTTTGCGGAACTCTTCGTAGTGCCGCCCGTCCGGGGTGATCTTGTCCTCGTCGCTGTAGATGTAATCCACGTCGGGATTCGCCTCAATCTCTCGTGCGATGTCAAGCAATGCATCTTCAGCGAGTAGGTCGTCGTGATCGAGCAGGACGACGAATTCACCGTCGGCCATTGCGAGCGCATCGTTCGATGCGGCGACGATGCCACCGTTCCTCTCGCGGTGAATGACGCGCACGCGTGGATCGACCGCGCGCAAGGCCGCCAGTCGCACCCGTGCACCGGGTGACGGTGATGCGTCGTCGACGAGGCACCACTCCCAATCGGTGAAGGTCTGGGAGAGAACCGAGGAGATGCACTCCTCGAGGGCGTCCTTTGGGGTCTCGTAGACCGGGGTGATGATGCTGAACAGCGGCACGGAGCGAGGTGCTCGCCTCAGCGGGCGAGGCGCTTGAGAATCCTCACGGGCAGCATGACGAGACGACCGATTTTGTACGTACGGCTCGCCACTTGGGCCTCAAAGCGCGCCATCTTGCGCAACCGCTTCTTCATGCGGCGAATCTGCTCATCGAGTTGCTGCACGTGCGCCGCGTAGTTCGTGATGTGGATGTTCGCCTCGGCGTTCGCGAGGCGCAACTCACCGGTTTCCGCGATGGCACCGATGGCAAAGTCACGGGAGTGAAGAAGAGCCAATTCGAGATCCATCACCTTCTGGCGCAGCTCGGCGATGAGCGCGTCGCGCGGATCGGTATCGGCGGCAGTCGACTCGGCACGCGTGGTGGCGATGCGATCGTGTGACGGCTCCACGCAACGAACTCTACAGTGCGCCCTCACTGGTAGGTTGGGCATCCGTGCAGCAAGTGGCCGACATCATCCGGTCCCGCAACCTCTTGTGGAATCTCACGTTGCGCGAGTTACGCGCCAAGTATCGGCGCTCAATTCTCGGCTGGGGATGGTCGCTGCTCAATCCGCTCTCACAGATGCTCATCTACTCGTTCGTGTTCGGCGTCGTGTTCGGCGTCCGCACTCGGGTGGGTGACCCGTCGGGCATCGATATCTATGGCTTGTACCTGCTCAGCGGCATCCTCCCGTGGGGCTTTCTCAACCTCATCTGCAACCTCGGCTTGCAGTCGCTCACGACGAACTCGGGTCTCGTGCGCAAGGTGCGGTTCGCGCGCGAGTCGCTCGTGTTCTCCCAGGTCATCTTCAGCTTCGTGCAGTTCTCCATCGAGATGACGTTGCTCACCATCGTTCTCGCTCTTTTCGGCAGCCCGCTGTTCGTGTGGATTCCGATGACCATCCTGTTGATGGTGCTGCTCGCGATATTCGCGTCGGGCCTCGCCCTCATCCTCGCCGTCGGTGCGGTGTTCTTCCGTGATCTCAAATATCTGTGGACGATTGTCGCGCAGGTGTGGTTCTTTGCGACACCGGTCATCTACGACCCGGCGCGTCTCGAAGGCAAAGTCGGCGGCATCGCCGGCTTCCTGCTCCACTGGAATCCATCGGCCGTATTCCTGCGTTCCTTCCGCCACGTCACGTTCGACGGACGCGGCCCCGATGCAGGCGATCTCCTGCCGATCATCGGGATGTCGTTCGCGTCGTTGGCGATCGGTTTGTGGGTGTTCGGTCGCCTGTCGCGACGCATCGCCGAGGAGCTGTAACCCGGCCGTTCAGTGCTGGGTGATCGACCACTCCGAGGGAATCGACACGATCCCCGTGTCGGCGAAATCCGATTGATGCACCTGGAAGCGAAGCCACCGCTCGCAGTGGTCGTACTCGGTCGAACCCGTCGAATCCGTGACGGCAACCGACACGTGATAGCCACCTTCGAGTAACGGCAGCGCCGGCATCGTGAGGCGGGCGGTCGTTGCACCTTCGAGAACGCGCAGCGTTGCCGCACCACGCTGCGTCGTCGTGCCCCAGACAACGTGGCCGTGCGGTGTCGTGATCATCACGCGAATCACGGGGGTCTCCACCCGCATGTGTGCTGACAGTTCGACGACGATGGTGATCGGTGCGCCCGATTCGACGACCTCGGTGGGACGTCCGTCGCGATCGTGAATGGTCACCGACGACACACGCACTTCACCGGTTCCCCAGCGGTTGGCCACACCCTCACCGGGGGAACTCGTTTCCTGGTACGTACCGCCGGTGTATGCGGCGATGACCGACGATGCCGGGCCGATCTCACGGACACGACCCTTTTCCAGCCACACGACGTCGGCGCACAGCTGTTGTACGAGGCCGAGGGAGTGGCTGACGACGACGATCGTGCGTCCCTCGCGACGGAACTGCTCGATCTTCTCCGTGCTCTTGCGCTGGAATGCGGCGTCACCGACGGAGAGGATCTCGTCGATGAGGAGGATTTCCGGTTCGACGTGAGTGGCGATCGAGAAACCGAGCCGCACGACCATGCCCGACGAGTAGTTCTTCACCGGCGAGTCGATGAACTTCTCGAGCCCGGCGAAGTCGATGATGCTGTCAAACTGGCGGTCGATTTCCTTCTTCGCCATGCCGAGAATCGCACCGTTCAAGTACACGTTCTCGCGTCCCGACAACTCGGGATGGAAACCGGCACCGAGTTCGAGCAACGCAGCGACGTTGCCGTCGATCGTCACCGACCCGCGTTCGGGAAAGTAGATGCCGGTGAGACACTTCAAGAGCGTCGTCTTGCCCGAGCCGTTCGAGCCGATGATGCCGACCGTTGCACCCTTGGCAACGTCGAACGACACGTCTTGTAGAGCCCAGAACTCCTCGTAACGCGCCCGCCGTCCGCGCAGAACCGCAGCCTTGATGTACCGGTTCCGCTCGTGATAAAGGCGGAAGTTCTTCCACAGATGCGAAACGCTGATGGCGGGGGTGCTCACGAAGGATCAATCCTTGCCGAACGCAGACGCTCGAGCTGGACTTTCACGTTCGCGGGCAGACGCTCGTCGTTCCAGTTCGTGATGAGACGGTCGGCACGCGCCACGTAATGGCGATCCTCTTCCGTGGGATTCTCGCTGTCGGCGTACCAGGGAAGGTGACGCGCAACGTACGGCGGCGCCGAACGCAGGGCGTTGCCGTTGTCGTGGCCGAGCCCCGGTCGATACAGCGCAAGGGTCGTGTCGACGGGCGCGCGGTAGAAACCGGGTTCATGGACGGTCGTCCAGAACTGCTTCTCCCACGTCATGACGTCGTCGCGGTGCCGGTAACAGGCCGGCAGATCGTCGATCTTCAAGGAAAAACCCACCTTGTCGATGCCCGGATTCCTCTGCAACGCGCGCTTGAAGGTCGCAAGGGCGTCGTCGGGGCATGACTCGACGGGAACGACGTCGGGGTCGGTGACGACGAAGTACCGATCGAATCCGACGTCGGCAACGATGCCACTCAACCACGGTGCGCGATGACCGAGGTTCGCTCCGTTGCGCACCACCTTGTGGCTCGTCGTTGCCAGGAAGTCCACCATCGCCGGCCATGTGCTCGCGTTGTCGCACAACCAGATGTCGCGCTGCCCGACCTTCTCCAACCAGCGCAGGAGTTGGAGGAGGGGAGTCAACCGGTCACGAACGATGATGATGACCGGGAACTGTTCGGTCATCGTGAGCGACGGCCCCATCGCCGCGCCGGCGTGGTCGGTGCCGCAGTGCGGAGACGCTCGAGTTCCGCAGTGAGGCGGGCGATTTCCCGGCGACACTCGACCACCTCCTGCTGGAGCTGGCGACGCTCGGCATCTCTCACGGTGATGTCACGCTCCATCGTCGAGTACCGCTCGGCATGCTCGCGGCGCTCGGCAGCCATCTTCGCCATCGCATCCTCGGTGTACCGACTGAACTCCTCGAACTTCATCCGCAGCCCGTGGGCTTCTTCGTAGAGTTCGGCGATGAGTGCATCGCGGTCGTCGTGCGGCGACGTCACGTTCTCAGGCTACCCAGTGAAATCACCTAGATTTTCCACGTGGTGAAGCAGACTGCGCGCCGGGTGGAATACCTCTACGCAGTCGCGGTGCTCTTCCTCCTCACGCAGGGACCCGTCTACAAATTGTGGGAGGCGAGCGGACGGGCGATGGAATTCACCCCGACACCGTCGGTGCTGCAGACGCATGCGGCAACCTTCGCTCTCGTGCAACTTCCCGCGGCGGCCTTGTTCTTTCTGCGTGTGCACCGGCGCGGTCTCGACCGCGTGACAACGACGATTCTTGCTGCACTCGTCGGATGGCTCGCTTTGTCCACCGTGTGGTCTGAGTTCGCCCGCGTGACGGTCATCGATGCGTCATCGCTCGTTCTCACCACGATGGTCGGTCTGTATCTCGCCCAGACGTACACGCAACGCGAGATGCTGCTCATCGTCACGGGCGCGATGCAGATCGGCGTCGGTATGTCCTTGTGGGCCGTGTGGAACGACTGGACGCTCGCCGTCGATCCCGACATCGGCTACTGGATCGGCATCTACTTCAACCGCAACTCGCTCGCTCCGCCGGCGGCCGTCGGTGCGATCACCGCGCTTGCCGTTGCGTGGATGGCGCTGCGCAAGCGAACGGTATGGACCCCCGTGTGGGTGATCGTCGCTCTCATGTTCGTCGCCATCGACGTGTGGGTCGTATGGAAGAGCCAATCGAGCACGTCCGTCGGCGCCGCGGTTGTCTTCCTCATCGTGTGGGTCTTCTGGGCGGCGCTGCGGTGGGCGTACAACCGTCGCATCGGCGGTGCGGCGCTCAATCGTCGGTGGGTGTATCCGGCATTTCTCGCCCTCGTTGCAGCCGTGACGACCTTCATCCTCGTGTTCCAGGATTCCTTCCTACGCCTCGTCGGCCAGGAGTCGCGATTCAACAGCCGCAGCCAATCGTGGTCGTTCTCGTGGGATGGCGTGCTCGACGAGCCGTTGTTCGGTTGGGGATGGATGGCCGCCTGGCGTACGCGAACGTTCTTCCAACGTGACGGTTGGTGGGACCTTGGCGACGTGTCGTGGTCGCACAGCGGCTACTTCGACATCCTCCTCGGCGGCGGCTTCATCGCAGGAGCGTTGTTTCTCGCGCTGATCGTCGTGTCCGGCGTTCGCCTGCACCGCATCGTCCTCGTCGAACCGCTCGGACAGTTGCGCTACGCCGTTGCATTTTTCGTGCTCGCCGCCGCGACGCAGGAATCGTTCTTCATGGGCACCCACTTCTTGTGGGCCTTGCTCTTGTGGGCGCTCGTGCCCACCGCCGACGAAATCAGTCGAGAAGAACGACGCCGGCAACTCGATGACCGGCCCGCTGCAGTCCCGTCAGGGCGGTGAGCAGCGTCGACACGCGGTCCTTGCCGCGCTGAACGACGATGACGTCTGTTCCCAGCGATGCTGCGGGAACCGATTCGTCGAGTGGTGGCGTCATCTGTGCCCCCGGGAACGCGTCGCTGTGCACACCCGCGGTTAACGGGATGAGTCGCGCTGAGGACCCGACTCGTGAGATCGCTGCTCGTGCAAGTTGTGTTTCCAACGCCGATGCATCGTGCTTCACCATGCCGAGAACGCGCTCAGCACCGATCGCTCGACGCAGGCGTTGCACGCTGCGGATGGTGTTGTCGACGAGCGACCACTGGAGGATGACGAGTAGACCGATGAGCAGCCCCGCTGCAACTCCGAAAACGTAGGTATTCGATGACACGGTCGTCACGGTGGCGCCGTAGCTCTGTTCCTCGGTGCCGATGAGTCGGTACGTCGGTGTGGCGTCGGCAATGAGATCGTCGATCGCCGCAATCTGTTGAATCAGACGTGCGTCGTCGGGTGTTGCCGCGAGTGCTGCGCCGAGCAGGCTGCGACCGCGTTGCAGCCCGGCAGTAAGGGCGTCGGCACGCAGCTTCGCCGCTTCGGCAACGTACGCAGCAATCGTTTCGGGACAACGCTCTTTGACGGTCTCGCTGCACGTGAAAGTCAATGTTGGAATACCCGCGGAGCGGAAGGTGAACGTGCTGCGTCCGTCTTCGTCCGTCGTATCGATGAGGGAAAACGTCGGTGTCGAGCGCACGATGGAGACGGACGGCTCGTATCCGAGAACGTCGGCGACGCGTTGACGCACTTCGTCACCGCGCAAGACGACGACTTGTGACTCGAGGTCGGGGATCGCCCGAATGCCCGACGGATCGAGACCGACGAGCGCGAGCGTGGGGAGCGGATCGCTCACTTCGTACGTTTCGCTGATCGCATATGCCGCAGGAGACGTCTGAAGATCGGACTCCTGGGCCCACAGCAGGCCGACGGCAACGACGATCGCAACGGGCAACACCCACCAGCGGGCGCGCAGTGTGTCGAAGAATGGGCGCACGTCGAAGCGATCACGGAGACTGAGTTCCGTCACGGAAGCCCCGTCGAATGCGGTGTTCACGCCATATACCCCTTGCGCCATGCTACTCACGTGCGGCGAAATCCCGTGGTGCCGTTGCGTGACCTGCGACGATGTCTGCGTGACATCCACCGATGTATTGCACGCGTTGTTCGGATACCAAGGAGTGATCGCCCGCACGGACGCACTCACGCGACACGGATCGGATCTCGTCAGCCTCCCGTGTTTCACCGCCGAGTTCTGTGCTGCACTCATCGCAGCGAGTGAAGCGTCCGGTGCATTCGCTGCCGATCCCAACGACCCTGTGCCCGGTCACGAACTGTCGCTTGCCCGACTGAGTCCGTTGCTGTTCGAAAACCTCGAATCCGACATTGGCGAACGGATCTGGCCCCGTCTGCAGGAGGAGTGGGAGCTCATCGAGTACCGCGGCATCAACGACGCGTTCGTCATTCGCTACGACGCAACAACGGGAACCGCGCTGCGGATGCACCACGACGTCGCACAGGTATCGGCGAGCGTGAAGTTGAACGACGACTACTCCGGCGGGACGCTCGAGTTCCCGCGCCAGGGATTCACCAACGCCGACATCCCCGTCGGGCACCTGCTCGCCTGGCCGAGCCTCGTTACCCACCCGCATCGATCGCTGCCCGTGACACGCGGCGTGAAGTATTCACTCACCATCTGGTTCGAGTTGCCGATCGTCCTCGACTGACCGCGTCGTCGAGACTCCGGTCAGTCGGCGTCGCTGCGTCGCCGCACCTTCAAGCGGCGATCTTCGGCATTGAGGCAGCGGCCGTCGTCGGCGGAAAAACGCCAACCATGCAATGAGCACACGATCTCGTTGCCTTCGACTGCACCGAAGACGGAAAGATCGGCCTTGCGGTGCGGGCAGTAACGCTGCACGACGTAGTCGCCGAGAACGATCTCTTCGTTCGGGGTGTCGTCGATGCCGAGACGCCTCTTGGCCTCCTCATTGGCTCGGCGCATCCGCTCCGGCGACAGGCTCTTGAAGAAGTTGTACACATGTTCGTTGTACGCACCCTCGCGCCAGGCGACGAATCGACAGGAGAGAAACAGCGAGTTTGACCAATCGACGGCGTGCGTGGCAACGACGTGGGCGAGCAGCCCCGGTGGGATATCAAAGCGGAATCGGTGAGCTTCACCGTTCCATGCCCGCACAGTTCCGTTCGGAAAATCGATGAAGATGTCGTGACCACCGGAGCGGATGAGACAACCCGCGCTGACACCGAGCCGTAACGACGGCGCGAGTGCGAGCAACGGTTCCCACCAGGCGCGCAATTGTTCGACGACGTCGGCACCGAGCGCCGGCAGGGTGTCGATCCGCTCGCGGATCCACGGCAGCCAGTCGCGCTGGTAGTCACGCAGATACTCGGCTTTGTCATCGAAGGGTCGGCGAACCTCGTCGATCGCTGCCGGATGTGAAACTGTCGCTGCGCCGTTGACGATGTCGATCGTCGTGCCGGGGACGTTGAGAACTCCGTTTTCGCCGGGCAGGCGACGAAGGAACTCCGTCTGATCGGGGAAGATTGAGATCTCCTCACCCGTGACGACGTTCAGCCCGAACAAGCCGGGGTCGAGGAAGCACGGCGGTCCGGCTGACGGCACGACGCAACGTGCTCCGACGGCCTCGACGTAACGAAGTGCACGGGTGAACTGACTCTCCACCTTCTGACGGGCCTCGCGCCGTTTCGTGTCGTCGTCAACGTCGTAGACCATCGGATACCAGATCGCACCGCTGAACTGCAGCCAGTGCATGTCGACGGGTCCGTGAGCGGCAAGTGCGCCGAGGTCGTCGGTGCGACAGTCGTTTTGGTTGACAAGTCGTGCCGTGTCGTCACTGATGACGATCGCCGAATCACCGCCCGGACCGTCGGTGATCGATGACTCGACGTGGATTGCCACGCGCACACCGCCCGCGAGTTCGATCTCCTCACCGTCACGGGTGCGAATGAAGGTCGCGAAGCCGAGTCGACGAAAACGTCGCTCGAGTTCGTCGGTGGGGAAGTCGGGAAGCAACACGGGGGTCGCCGGATCGACTCCGCGACGCAGGAACTCCTCGTCGAAATGGTCGCCGTGGAGGTGCGACACGTAGAGGTACGTCGGTGTGCGAATGTCGGCCATGAGCTGCGCCGACAGGCGGTCGTTACGGGGAAAGGGGAACCACGACGCATGAAACGCCGGGACGAACCACGGATCACAGACGATCGTGGTGTCGCGGCTGCGGACGAGGATGCCCGCGTGACCGAGCGACGTCGCTCGCATCGAGGGTCAGGCGACGGGCGGGTCGGTGAACTGACGGCCGTCGCGCGCGACGTGCTCCGTCCAGGCGGTGCCGTTCCAGTAACGCAGTTCGTATCGGCCCGACGGGTCCTTGTACCACGCAGCAGGAACCGACGGATTCACGGCAGTCGCTGTGGCGTCGCCGCCGACAGGTGTTGCCGCGGCGAAGCCCGCCGACGCTGGGTTCAATGACGATGCGTTCGATGAAGATGGGCTCGACGATGCCGTGGAGGACGCGGTTGTCGAGCGGCGCATGAATGCGCAGTAGCGACCTTCGGGAGTGGTGGTGATGCTCACGACTTCCCAACCCTCCGCCGAACGTCGCGTGAGTTCGGCGGCCAACGACTCGGGGCTCGCATTGAACGGATGCAGCGCTGCGTATTCGAACATGGTTCGCAGACTACCCGTAGCCTTGATGCGGTGATTCGACGCATCGGCTATTTCGGCCCGTCGGGAACGTTCACCGAACAGGCATTGCTCACCCAGTCCGACCTTGCGGCCGTGACGCGAGTCCCGTTCCCCACGGTTCCCGACGTTCTCGAAGCGGTCGAATCGGGAGACGTCGATGCGGGGTTCGTACCCATCGAGAACTCCATCGAAGGCACGGTGAACTTCACCCAGGATGCCCTCGTCTTCGATCACGATCTGTTCATCCAGCGCGAAGTCGTGCTCGACATCGAGCATTGTCTGCTCGCGCCGCGCGATGTATCGCTCGGCGACATCAGCACGGTGATGACGATTCCGATTGCCGCCGCGCAATGTCATGCGTTCCTCCGCCGCGAACTGCCGAATGTCGAGGTGCGCGCCACGAATTCCACCTCGGAAGCGGCGCGACTCGTCGCCGAGCAGGGCGATCCACACGTCGCGGCGATCGCCACCCGCATTGCCGCCGATCTCTATTCGTTGCAGGTGCTGCGTGCCGGAATCTCGGATCACGAAGGCAACCAGACACGCTTCGTTCTCGTCGCGAAGAACTCCGTGCCGGCCCGCACCGGTCACGATCGCACGGCCCTCGTCGTGTTCCAACGCGCCGACGAACCGGGAAGTCTTATCGGTATTCTGCAGGAGTTCGCCGCGCGACGCATCAACCTGCAGCAGTTGTTGTCACGACCGACGAAGCGCGGCGGTCTCGGCGACTACTGCTTCATCATCTACTGCGACGGTCACGTCGAAGACGAGCTCGTTGCCGATGCTCTGCGAGATCTGCGGGCGAAACAGGGCGGAGTGAAATTCCTCGGTTCGTACCCGGCCGCCGGGCAACAGGCACAAACGGCGCGTGATCACGCCGATGCGCGCTGGCGCGACGCCGACGACTGGATCGCCGAGCTGCGCAACAAAGTGCGTCGCTGAGCGATGCCGTTGTCGCCGAACGATGCCGTCATCGTCTCGACGCAGCGCCGCTAGCGTTCACATCGGAACGATGGCAGAGTGGACGATTGCATCCGCCTTGAAAGCGGAAGGCCGTAACAGGCTCGGGGGTTCGAATCCCTCTCGTTCCGCCACGTAAGTCCCGACCCAGGAGAGACATCGTCTGAGTACACTGCGATCCACGGTTGTCGCGAAGTTTGCGGCTGCCAGGGAGAGGTGCCAGAGTGGCCGAATGGGGCGCCCTGCTAAGGCGTTGTCCGGTGTTGAGCCGGTCCGTGGGTTCAAATCCCACCCTCTCCGCCATCTGACCATTGCGGCGATCGCTGCCGTATCGGTTGTTATCGTCGCTGCACCCGCTTCGGCGGATGCGTGTGAACGCGTCCACCGGGCCAAGCCGAACGACTCGTGGACGCGAATTGCGGCCCGCTTCAACGTGTCGCCGCGCACCTTGTACACGCTGAATTCCGCCAAGGAATCGACACCCATCTTCATCGGGGATCGCATCTGTCTGCCCGCCGAACCTGTCGACCCCGCGGTCGCGCGAGCCGAGACGATCACCTACGCACGTCGCGATGTCGTCAACATCATTCGCGAGGTGTGGCCCGACGATCAGGAAGAGAACGCCCTTTTCGTCGCGCAGCGGGAAAGCAAACTGCGCCCCGGTGCGGTCGGCGGCACGGGCAAGTGCTGCTACGGGTTGTTCCAGATTTACTACCGGGTGCACAAGGGATGGCTCGCCGGAATCGGTGTCACCGAGGCGGCCCAACTCCTCGATCCGCGCGTCAGTGCCGAAGCGGCCCTCGAGTTGTACCGCCGAAACGGCTCGTCGTGGCGACCGTGGTGGACGGCATCATGGCGGCCCTAGCGCGGTAGCATTTGGGCGCTACTTCAAGCGCTCGTAGCTTAATGGATAGAGCATCTGACTACGGATCAGAAGGTTGGGAGTTCGAGTCTCTCCGAGCGCGCCATAAGTCTCAAGTCTCTGTTTGTGAAGATGATTCTCGCAGAACTGCGAAAATCAGCAGTGTTCCTGCAAGACCCACAAATCGGCGTCGCGGCCGCCAAGGAATCTGGTTCATGTAACCAAATTGCCGCAACACTCTGAATCCATGTGCGTCAAGTAACTCGCATATTGCTTTCAATGTGTACCCGCGAATGTGCCCGAGCGGCTCGAACAAAGGTGAGGTCGGCGCGTCCGTCAATGCCAGTCGGTGTTTGAACGCACAAGAAGGCAAACACGGATTCTGTAAGAGTCAAACCACTCCACGGCGAAAATGAGAGGCGGCCGGATCGAAGTCCCGAGGCGAGCAATCCATCGACACCGGGTTCGTAGATGGGAACCTTTCCCTCACGAAGCTGAGCGATTCGCTCAAGATTGCTGTCGACACAAGTAACGTTGTGACCCAAGTGAGAGAGACACACTGAGGTGGTCAAGCCGACGTATCCGGCTCCTACGACAAGCACCTCAGCCACAACCAGTCAAGATACCGCAAGTGTCCCCATGCAGCCCCCCGAGACGGTTGAGGCTTCGGAACAAAGGCTGATGTTCCTTGACGGCACGAGAGGCCTGGCCGCGCTGGGCGTGATCGTGTGGCACTTCCAACACTTTTTCGTGCTTTCCGGTACGTGTGATGGCGACGGCCCCGAGGGCACGTGTTCAGGGATAGAGGCGCCGCTTTTCGGGTCCTTGCGCTATTTCTACGAGAACGGCTTTCGCATGGTCGACTTGTTCTTCGTCATCAGCGGGCTCGTGATGTATATGCGGTACGAACCGGAAGTGCGACAGGGATCGGTAAGTGCCGTGCGTTACGTCGGTGCCCGAATTGCCAGATTGTGGCCCCTCGCGACTCTCACTTTGATCGTTTGTGCGGTGCTGACGTGGACACACCGTGTCACCTACGGTTCGTTCCTGTTCTACGAGCAGAATGACATGGTTGCATTCGTGCTCAACCTCGGTTTGATGCAGGCGGGCTTCTTCTCCAACGTCGGTCTGTCGTTTAACGGTCCTTCGTGGACGATCGCAGTCGAGTTTTGGATATATCTCCTGTTGTTCATCGTTCTTCGACGTTTTCGCCGCCCGATTGTCGTGGTCGTACCCATAGCGCTGGTGGCTGCAGCTCTGCTCATCAATCACCCGCAGCCCCAGCTATCGCTTTGGTACCGCGGCCTCGTGGGATTCTTCGTCGGCGCATCCCTGTCTGTTGTTCGATCGTGCATTCTTGCCCGGCCTCCGCGACAGCGTCGACTTGCACACTTCCTCATCGGCCTTGGTACCGCGGCCTTCGTGCTCGTCTTGCTACAGACATACAGGCCGAACATCGATGTCGTGACCGGATTTTCCGACGATTCACGGTTGTATCTGTGGCATATGGCAGCAGTCTTCATGCCTGTCGTTCTCGGCTTGTCGCTACTGAAGAATCCGGACCACCGGTGGAGTCGGCGAGTTATGACATGGTTGGGAAACGTGTCATATGGCGTGTACATGTGGCACGTTCCGGTGCAGATGGCACTCGTATTGTTCGTGCGGAAGTTGAATCTTGAGAGTCAGATCTTCAACGCATCATTCCTGATGACATTTGTGCTCATTGTGGTGCTAGTGGCGACGATCGGCTTTCACACCATCGAAGTACCATCACGACGTCGAATCCTTGATTGGGTTTCCAGACTGCAGATGACAACTTCGGGCCGACAGTAGAGCCCCTTGCTAGTCGGCATGTATGACGAGAAGGTTTTCAACTCGTTCGGCCCGGAAAGTGGTCCCAGCCGCGCGCGTTGATCCCTGGCGGCGTAGAGCGTCTGCCAACGGATGCGGGGGATAATTCATGATGATGTACACCGTGTCGACCTTGAACTTTTGACTCCGTACGACGTCTTCACCCTCATTCAATACTGCCTGAAATCGTCCCTCGTTGAGGCGACCGAGATATGCCGCTGTCGTTGTCATGCCGTTTTTCTTGGCAAGTAGAGCCATGTCAATCCATTGGGGGTCGTTATTCAGCGGTGGAATCGTGACGAGGTGTTTTCGACCAGCCATGATTCGGTCCCAGGTCGATTCGTGTCGCTCACCGATCAGGAGTTCGGCGGAGTCGGAAAACCGCTCACGTGTTTCTTGCAGTGCTGACACGCCATCTATCGCA
>JBIIUH010000068.1:0-7933 GCA_044340075.1 Ilumatobacteraceae bacterium
CTTCGTGTGTGGCACCGCGGCCGAAGTCGGCTCGGTGAAGGAAATCGACGAGCGCAAGATTCCGTGCCCCGGCCCGAAGACGAAGGCGATCGCCACCACGTACGCCAAGGCCGTGCGCCGCCAGGATGCCCGCTACGCCAACTGGTGCGAGCTGGTTCGCTAGGTCGGGTGACGACGATGGCAACGACTGCAGCAGACATGGCCTCCGTCGTCGAGGTGTTCGACACGACCCTGCGCGACGGCATGCAGGTGGAGGGCGTGTCGGCGAGTGTCAACGACAAGTTGCGCATCGCCGAGCAACTCGACCACCTCGGCGTGCACTACATCGAGGGCGGTTGGCCGGGCGCCAACCCGAAGGACGAGGAGTTCTTCCTCCGTGCGCGTACCGAATTGTCGTTGCGCAACTCGATGCTCGTCGCCTTCGGCAGCACCCGTCGTCCGATGGGTCGCGTCGACGACGACGCCACGCTGCGCAACCTCATCGCCGCACAGACGCAGGCCGTGTGTATCGTCGCGAAGAGCTGGGACTACCACGTCACCGAGGCGCTGCAGACCACCCTCGATGAAGGTGTCGCGATGGTCGCCGATTCGGTCGGTTTCCTCGTCGGCAACGACCGACGCGTGCTCGTCGACATGGAGCACTTCTTCGACGGCTACAAGCGCAACCCCGAGTTCGCATTGCGCGTGCTCGAAGCCGCGGTGATGAAGGGTGCGTCGCACCTCGTTCTCTGCGACACCAACGGCGGCTCGCTGCCGCACGAGATCGAATCGATCGTCGCCGACGTGTCGCGCCACATCGCCGGCGCGGCGATCATCGGCATCCATTGCCACGACGACACGGGTTGCGCAGTGGCCAACTCGCTTGCTGCCGTGCGCAGCGGTGCGCGCCACGTGCAGGGCACGCTCAACGGTCTCGGTGAGCGCACCGGCAACACCAACCTCACCACGGTCATTCCGAACCTGCAGTTGAAGATGGGCTTCACCTGTCTGCCCGACGGTCACCTCGACCGTCTCACCGCGGTGAGCAACCACGTCGCCGAGGTACTCAATCGTCCGCTCAACCCGCAGGCCCCGTACGTCGGTGCATCGGCGTTCGCCCACAAGGCGGGGCTGCACGTGTCGGCGATTGCCCGTGCGAAGGACGCCTACGAGCACGTCGCCCCCGAGCTCGTCGGCAACGGCACGCGGTTCCTCGTGTCGGAGATGGCCGGTCGCGCGACCATCCTCATGAAGGCGAAGGAAATCGGCATCAACGTCGACGGTCCGGTCGTCGGCAACATCCTCGACGAATTGAAGCGCCTCGAGTTCGAGGGCTACCACTTCGAAGCGGCCGATGCGTCGCTCGAGTTGCTCATGCGCCGCGCAGCGGGCTGGGAGCAGTCGTTCTTCAAGGTCGAGTCGATGCGCGTCATCACCGACGAGTCGGCGAGCGGCGATTTCACCACCGAAGCCACCGTCAAGGTGTGGGTCGGGGAGGAGCGCGAGGTGCACACCGCCGAGGGCAACGGTCCGATCAACGCGATCGACACCGCACTGCGTGCATCACTGCTCAGCCGCTACCCGCAACTCGGTCGCGTACACCTCACCGACTTCAAGGTGCGCATCCTCGATTCGTCGTCGGCCACCGGTGCCGTCACCCGCGTGCTCATCGACGCCACCGACGGCGACCGCACGTGGACCACCATCGGTGTGTCGTCGAACATCATCGAGGCCTCGTGGCGTGCGCTCGAAGAGTCGCTCGTTTACGGCCTGCTCCACCTCAGCTGAGAGCTATTCACTCCGGTACCCGTTCGATCGGGAAAGACATCGGAGAAACACGATTCGTCCCGAAAAAGACGAGGGAGTGACGACCCCTCCTAAGGGCGAACATACGTTCGCTATGGTGAGGGCATGGTCCCTCTTCTTTCTGCCTCGCAACTAACGGCCCCGGCGGCGTTGCCGGTGGCGGCGCCGTTCGACGTCCTGCTTCCCGACGGTCTCATGCGCGGTCGCGTTCTTTCCTGTGACGGCGATGCCGCGCTGACGATCGCCCTCGGCGTGCTCGGTGCAGCGACGCACGACGGGTCGTGGCTCGCCGTCGTCGGTGTGCCCGATCTCGGTATCGCCGCGGCGCGCGACGCCGGTGTGGCGCTGAATCGTCTCGTCTTCGTGTCGACGCCCCGTGACGTGCGGCGATGGGCCGCCACGATGGCAACGGTCATCGAAGGATTCGATCTCGTTCTCGCTGCAGTTCCCGACGGTGTTGCTGCCACCGACATGCGTCGCCTGCGATCGCGGTTGCAGGTACGGCGCGGTGTGCTCGTCACGTTGGGTGCATGGGGTGATCCGGCCGATGTGTCGTGCTCGACGACGACGACGCAGTGGAACGGTGCGCAGCACGGCGCGGGTCATCTGCGCGAGCGTCACGTGCGCGTGCGGGTCGCCGGGCGTCGCGTTCCGGTGGGTTCCACGCATGACGTTGTCGTTGCGTGAGGTCGTTGCGTGAGGTCGTTGCGTGAGGTCGTTGCGTGAGCAGACGCCGCAGACCGAGCGCGCGCCGTCGCAGCTCGCCGTCGTGTGGTGTCGTGATTGGTTGACGTTTGCCGCGCGTTTGGGCATCGCATCGCACGTTGCGTTCGAGCCGGTCGTGCGCGTAGTCGGTCGCGACGTCGCCGACATCGAAGTCGTCGAGCCGGGGCTGCTCGTGTGTGGTGCCGGAGGGGCGGCGCGACGTGTCGGTGGCATGCAGCGTTTGGTCGCGCGACTCGACGGTGCGATTCGCGATGCACTTCACGGCATCATCAACAACAACGTCAACGGCAGCATCAATGACAACGTCAACGGCAACACCAACAACAACACCAACAACAACATCGGGATTGACGTCGGCATCGGAGTAGGTGAGGGGCGGCTCGCCGCGGCTCTCGCCGCGCGACAAGCCTGGCGCACGGGTGAGCCGTGCATCATCGACCGCGGCGAGTCGGTGTCGGTCGTGCAGCACAGTCCCGTGCGTTCGTTGCTCGAGTGTGCAGCCGTCATCGGTGCGGCATCGACCGTCGACGACATCGTGCACCGTGACGGCACCGACACCGTGGGCATGCTCGAGCGACTCGGCTTGTACCGCTGGGGCGACGTTGCGCAACTGGGAGAAAAGGCGTTGGCGATGCGTTTCGGCGGATGGGGCGTCGAGTTGTACCGCCTCGCCACCGGACGCGACCGGCACATCGTTCTCCCCGTCACCGTGCCGCCCGAGTGCGGGGGTCGTCTCGATTGCGAAACGGTCCTGCGCTCGCGGGACATCGTGCTCAACGAAGTCGAGCGACTCGTCGACGACGTGCTCACGAATCTCGCTGCGCGGGGTTGGTCGTGCAGTCGGATGAGCGTGTCCTTCGATACCGACGATGACGAACGCAGCGAGCGCACCTGGTACCGCGCCGAGGGATGGACGACCCGCGAAGCTCGTCGCGCCGTCGCGGTGCAACTCGATGCGTGGATCGCCGGCGGCGGGGTGAGGGACGGTGTGCGCACCATCGTGGTGACGCCGTGCGACGTGGGTCCGTTGCGCGGCACCCAACGCACGCTGTGGAACGCCGACGAGCGGAGTGGTCGTGCAGCGGGTGCGGCGGTCGCCCGTTTGAGCGCGTTGAACGGTGCACACAGCGTCGCCGTCGTGCACGATCGCGGCGGTCGCGACCCGGCCGTGCGCTACGACGTCGTCGATCTCGGTGGCGACGTGCGACTCGACGTCGCCGTTGCCCATCTCGAGGGTGATGCAGTCGGCGGGCTGCAGTGGAGGGGTGCGTTGCCGTCGCCATTGCCGGCGATCGTGCACCGCCGTCGTGCGCCGGTCATCGAGGTGCTCGATGCCGACGACGGTGATGTTGCCGTCGATGCGCGCCACGAACTGAGTTCACCGCCACACACTGTGATCATCGCCGGTCGTCGCCACGAAGTCGTCGAGTGGGCCGGGCCGTGGCCGATCGAAGAGCGCTGGTGGGATGCCCTGCGCGCACGGCGACTTGCGTACGTGCAACTCGTCATGCGCACGAAAGACGACGATGATGAGCCGCGCATGACGGCGATCCTTGCTGCGCGCATGGCCCGCGCGTGGCATCTTGTCGGCCGCTACGCGTGATGCATGCACTACGGTGACTCCCCGTGTCCGATCCCGTGCCGAACGATCGTTGGAACGATGACGCTCGCGCCGCGGTCGGGGAGTTGTGCGCATGGTTGGCTCGCCACGAACCCGTCGATGCGCGCGAGCGGGAGTCGATCGACGAGTTCATCGCCGTGGCTCCCGGTTTGCAGGCGCCGTTCGACGAGCACGCCGACCCGACCCACGTGACGGCGTCGTGCATCGTCGTCGGTACGCGCGGCGTCGTTCTCCACGAACACAAACGACTCGGACTGTGGTTGCAGCCCGGCGGCCACGTCGAGCGCGGCGAGACGCTTCCCGAGGCGACGTTGCGCGAGGCGCGCGAAGAGACGGGGCTCGACGTCGCGCATCCCGCGACCGGACCGCTGCTCATCCATCTCGACGTGCATCCCGGTCCGCGCGGACACCGCCACTTCGATCTGCGCTGGCTCGTGCATGCACCCGACGACGATCCGCAGCCGGCACCGGGGGAGAGTCCGAACGCGCGGTGGTTCGGCTGGGACGAGGCCGAGGCGATCGCCGATGCCGGATTGCTCGGCGGGTTGCGCGCTGCGAGGCGCATTCTCGGCGTGTGAGCCGCCGACCCGCGTCGCCGTCGTCGTGACGACGACACGAACGAGTAGGCAGACAATCAGGTAACGAAAGCCCAATGATTTCAGCCCCTGTGAGGGGCGAACATACGTTCGGTATCGTGACGGCGTGTCCGACACGTCCGCACGCTCGCATCCGCAGCCGTATGCCGAGTTGCACTGCCGTTCGCATTTTTCGTTCCTCGACGGTGCGTCGTCACCCGACGAACTCGTCGCCGAGGCGGTGCAGCGTGGTATCGGCGCACTCGCGATCACCGATCGGCACGGTCTGTACGGCGCGGTGCGTTTCGCCCGTGCGGCCCGCGACGTGTCGTTGCGCACGGTGTTCGGTGCGCAGATCACCCTTGCGCACGGCCCGGTGCGCGGCGACGTCGTCGTGTTGGCCCGCGGCCCGGCGGGATACCGCGCATTGTCGATGGCGATCACCGCGGCGCAGTTGCGCGGTCGCAAGTCGCATCCGCACGTCGATCTCGACGATCTCGCCACCACGATGGCCGGCGAGTGTTGGGTGCTCACTGCGGGACACGGCGGCGCGGTCCCCGATGCTCTCGTCAACGACGGTCCCGCCGCCGCACACCGCGTGCTCGGCGAGATCGTGTCGCGCTTCGGTGCCGATCGTGTCGTCGTCGAGTTGTGGGACCATGCCGACCCGCTCGACTCCGTGCGCAACGACGCACTCGTCGCGTTGGCTGCGCGCACGGGGCTCGAGTGCGTCGCGACGAACGACGTGTCGTACGCCCGTGCCGGCGACCACGCCGTGGCCTGTGCCGTTGCCGCGGTACGTCGGCGCAGTTCGCTCGACGTCGTCGATCCGCACCTTCCCCCGTCGGGTGCGGCGTTCATTCGTTCGCCGGCCGAACAGATGCGCCGCTTTCGTCGTTATCCGGGTGTCGTCGAGTACAGCGCGGTCATCGCCGACGATGCGGCGTTTGATCTCGCACTCATCGCCCCGCGCCTGCCGCCGTTCCGTTGCCCGCCCGGACACGACGAAGTGTCGTACCTGCGCCACCTCGTCGAGGCGGGTGCACGGCGCCGTTACGGTGCGCGCCCCGATCACGACGACGGTTCATTGGCGGCACGTGCCTGGCGCACGCTCAATCACGAACTCGGCGTCATCGACGCGCTCGGGTTCGCGGGGTACTTCCTCGTCGTGTGGGACATCGTCGAGTTCTGCCGGCGCAACGACGTCCTCTGCCAGGGGCGGGGCAGCGCGGCGAACAGCGCGGCGTGCTTCTGCCTCGGAATCACCAACGTCGATGCGGTGGGGCTCGGTTTGCTGTTCGAGCGTTTCTTGTCGACCGAACGCGACGGTCCGCCCGACATCGACATCGACATCGAAAGCGGTCGCCGCGACGAGGTGATCGCCTACGTCTTCGAAAAGTACGGACGTCTCCATGCGGCACAGGTCGCCAACGTCGTCACGTACCGCGCGCGGTCGGCCGTGCGCGACATGGCCCGTGCACTCGGTCATGATCCCGCCGCGCAAGACGCCTTCGCACGGCGATTCGACTCGTGGGATCCCGTCACCCGTCACGACACCGCGGGCGTGCCCGTCGAACTCGTGCGACTCGCCGCGGCGGTGCAGGACACCCCGCGACATCTCGGCATCCATTCCGGTGGCATCGTCATTTGCGACCGCCCCGTTGCCGAGGTGTGTCCGGTCGAGTGGGCGACGATGCCCGGGCGCAGCGTGCTGCAGTGGGACAAGGAGGACTGCGCCGCCGTCGGTCTCGTGAAGTTCGACCTTCTCGGGCTGGGGATGTTGTCGGCGTTGCATCGCGCCATCGATCTGCATGCCGAGCACCGCGGTCGCGTCATCGACCTCGGCGCGCTCCCGCAGGAATCCGAGGTGTACGCGATGTTGTCGCGCGCCGACACGGTAGGTGTGTTCCAGGTCGAGTCGCGCGCCCAGATGTCGACGCTGCCGCGGTTGGCGCCGCGCAACTTCTACGACCTCGTCGTCGAGGTGGCGCTCATCCGACCCGGACCGATTCAGGGTGGTTCGGTGCATCCGTACATCCGTCGCCGCAACGGTCGCGAACCCGTCACGTACCTGCACCCGTTGCTCGAGAACAGCCTGAAAAAGACCCTCGGTGTGCCGTTGTTCCAGGAACAACTCATGCAGATGGCGATCGACGTCGCGGGTTTCTCGCCGGCGCACGCCGACGAGTTGCGCCAGGCGATGGGAGCGAAGCGTTCGCGGGCGCGGATGGCACGGTTGCGCGAGCGGTTGCATGCGGGGATGTCCGAGCGGGGCATCGGTCGCGACGTCGCCGAGCAGATCATCGCGAAGATGGAGGCGTTCGCCCACTACGGGTTTCCCGAGAGTCACGCGGTGAGCTTCGCCCATCTCGTCTATGCATCTGCATGGTTGAAGTACCACGAGCCGGCGATCTTTTGTGCCGCGCTGCTCGATTCGCAGCCGATGGGTTTTTGGTCACCCCACACCCTCGTGCGCGATGCGCGTCGTCACGGCGTCGTCGTGCGCACCCCCGATCTCAATGCATCCCGTGCGCGCACCTCGCTCTTCGTCGACGGCGCATCGACGGGCGGACTCGCCGTGCGACTCGGTATTGCACAGGTGCGCGGCATCGGTGCCGACCTCGCACGGCGCATCGAAGAGTCGCGGCCGTTCGCCGACATCGCCGATCTCGTGCGGCGCGTGCCGCAACTGTCGCAGCGTCAACTCGAGGCGCTCGCCACCGCGGGTGCGTTCGAGGAGTGCTTCGGTGTCGGTCGTCGTGCCGGCATGTGGAAGGCGGGGCTCGTCATTCACGAGCGCCCCGATCGTCTCGCCGGTACCGCCGCCACGCTCACCCCGCCGCTGCCCGGCATGGCGCCGGTCGAGGAAGCGGCGGCCGACCTGTGGTCGACGGGCGTGTCACCCGACGGTCATCCGACCACCTTCGTGCGCGACTCGTTGGATGCACGCAAGGTGAAGGTGATTGCCGATGCGTTGCGCGCCGGGCACGGCGTGCGCGTCGCGGTCGCGGGTGTCATCACGCACCGGCAGCGGCCACCCACCGCGAACGGCGTCACGTTCCTCAACGTCGAGGACGAAACCGGCATGGTGAACGTCGTGTGCTCGCGGGGCTGTTGGCAGCGTCACTCCGCCGTGCTCGCCGGCGCACGGGCGGTCATCGTGTGGGGAAGTCTCGAGGTCGCCGACGGTGCGGTGAACCTGCGTGCGGAGAAGTTCGAGGAGTTG
>JBIIUH010000014.1:0-27732 GCA_044340075.1 Ilumatobacteraceae bacterium
TGTCGACACAGCCTTCAGCGAGGACCAGATGGCGGTCGGGCGCAAGCTGGCAACGAAATTGCTCAACGTGTCGAAGTTCGTGCTCTCGTTCCCCGCCGACGGTGACACTGCATCACACGATCTCGACCGTGCAATGCTCGCGCGGCTCGCCGACGTCATCGACGACGCCACGGCCGCGTTCGAGGTATTTGATTA
Source organism: Ilumatobacteraceae bacterium (assembly GCA_044340075.1). GTDB lineage: Bacteria > Actinomycetota > Acidimicrobiia > Acidimicrobiales > Ilumatobacteraceae > F1-60-MAGs027. The sequence goes on from JBIIUH010000014.1 coordinate 196, forward strand.
TGCCCGCGCGCTCGAGCGCACCGAATCGTTCTTCTGGTGGTTTTGCGACGACTACGTCGAATTGGTGAAGTCCCGCGCGTACGGTGACACCACCGATTCGCCGTCGGCTCGCTTCGCCCTGCGCCGCGCATTGTCGGTTCTGCAACGACTGTTCGCTCCGCACCTTCCCTTCTGCACGGACGAAGTGTGGTCATGGTGGCACGGGGAATCCGTGCACCTTGCCGAGTGGCCCTCAACGACGGATGTAGCAACGTTCTCCGGTGATCACGAGTCGTTGCTGAACGGCGTGTGCGAGGTGTTGGCCCGCGTGCGGCGCACGAAAACCGAGGCCAAAGTGTCGCAGCGTGCCGCAGTCACGAGCGTCACCGTGACCGGCCCGGAATCACTCGTCTCTGCGGTCAACATCTGCCGTGACGACCTCATGAAGACCGGCTCCGTCGGGGAACTAGTGGTCAGCGTCGGAGATGCGGTGACGGTCGACGTCGTTCTCGCTCCTGCAGACTGAACCGGTGGTCGACGGTCCTCTTCCCGCGCCCCGAGTTGTGGGGCGCCCGCGGCGCCACGTCGTCGTTCTCGTCGTCAACCTCGTCATCGCAACCGCTCTCGTGCTCACCGGTTCGCTCGTTCTGTATGCGAATGGAAAGGTATCGAGCCGACTCGTCGTCAATCTCTCCGGCCGCACCGAGACCCCGCTCAGTGGGGAGATGCCGGTGCTCACCGACGCGTCACCGCGCAACTTTCTCCTCACCGGGTCCGACGGTGGTGCATGCGTCGACGAAACGGACGTCACCTCCGGCGGTATCGGCGATCGCACGACGCTCGGTGAGCGCAGCGACACGATCATGATCCTGCGTGTCGATCCGACGACGACGAACGTCGCGATTCTCTCCTTCCCACGCGATCTCTGGGTGAACATCGCCGGCACGAACCGTCAGAGTCGGATCAACTCGGCGTTCCGCGCCGACGACCCGGGGCGGCTCGTGCGGACGATCGACGAAAACTTCGGGATTCGTGTCGATCATTACGTGAACGTCAACTTCTGTGCCTTCAAGGAAATCGTCGATGCCGTGGGGGGCGTTCAGGTGCCGTTCGAGTATGCGACTCGCGACGAAAAAACGGGTTTCCGCGTTCCGTCTCCCGGGTGTCAAACGCTCGATGGCTCGCAGGCCCTGGCATACGTTCGCTCCCGCTCCGGATACCGCTACTTCGACGCGACGCGGCAGGAGTGGCTTGCCGACCCCACCGGTGACATCGGAAGAATCGGTCGTCAGCAGGACTTCCTGCGACGCTCGATGCAGCGGGCACTCGACCGCGGACGGTCCAATCCGGCGGTGGCAACACAGCTACTCAACGCCGCCCTCGACAACGTGATCACCGACGACGAGCTCACCCCGCGTGATCTGCTCGCACTCGCCAATGCGATGCGCAACGTGAACGCCGCGACGTCGGCGAGCTACACGATCGAATGGACACCACGGCGCATCGGCGATCAATCGGTGCTGCTGCCGGTGACGGACACCGACTCGATGCGCGCGATTCTCGACGTGTTCCGCGGTGCTCCGACCGATGCGGCGACGACTCCGGGAGGTGCCGTCGCGTTGCCGACCGCACTCATTCGACGGCTCGGCACGACGCTTGCGAACGTTCTCGCGGCGGACGACTCGACGACTCCGCCGCCCGCTCAGAAGCAGATCGGCATCGTTCCACCGGATGATCCCGACTGCCGTTGATCGGCACGGCGCGGTGGAAATCACCGCGACAACTACACTGATCGGTGATCCGCATGGATGTTTTGCTCGCCGTCGCTGCGGTCGTCGTCGCCTACTTCCTCGGCACGTTCCCGAGCGCCGATCTCATCGCACGTCGCTTCGGTACCGACATCTCGAAAGTCGGCTCCGGTAACCCTGGAGCGTCGAACGTCATTCGCTCGCTCGGCTGGAAGGCCGGACTCTCGGTGTTCGCCATGGACATGGCGAAGGCAGCGATCGCCATCGGCATTGCCTGGGCGCTGACGGGTGAGCAACGCGGAGTGCTGTCGTATGCGGCGCTCATTGCTGCCGTCGTCGGGCACACGTTCCCCGTCACCCGGGGCTTCAAGGGTGGCAAGGGAGTTGCATCCGGCGGTGGCGGACTGTTCGTTCTTTTCCCGCTCGTGAGTCTCGTGTGCCTCACGACGTGGTTCGTGGTGAGCCGCGTCACCCGAAAGGCGTCGGTGGCGTCGCTCGTCATCACCGTTATGACGCCGATCGGCATGAAACTCACCGGCGCCGAATGGTGGGAAGTCGGCGTCGTCGTTCTTCTCGCCGTGTTCATCGTCATCAAGCACCTCCCGAACATTCGTCGACTGCGGTCACGAAGCGAACCGTCGTTGTAACGGGCCCCGATGCTCGACGTCGTCGACGGGGTGATGGGGTGGCTGAAGGATTTCTCGTCCTCGCCGTGGTTTTACGCCATCATCTTCGTCATCGCAGTTCTTGATTCCGTAATCCCGATCGTTCCCAGTGAAACGCTCGTCATCGTCGGTGGGGTTGCCGCCGGCACGGGATCGTTGTCGATCGTCCTCGTCATTCTGTGCGGTGCAACCGGTGCGTTCGTCGGTGACAACCTGAGCTACATGCTCGGCCGCGAAGCGAGCGACAAGGTGATGCGCTGGCAGACACGCACCGAGCGCGGTGCGAAACGGATGGCATCGATCGTCGAACAGATCCACGAGCGGGGTGGGCTACTGCTCATCACGGCACGTTTCATTCCCGGCGGACGTACCGCACTCACGCTGTCGTGCGGTGTCACCCGCCAACCGCGGCCCTGGTTCGTCGGTTGGGACGTCGCCGCTGTCGTCATCTGGGCGAACTACGCAGCGCTGCTCGGGTTCATCGGAGGAAAGTCGTTCGAGGACAACCACACGCTCGCGTTCGTCATTGCGTTCACGACGGCGATTTCGGTGACGGCACTCATCGAGCTCGTTCGCTGGGTACTGCACCGCGTGAAGCGTGCGAGGAACTCGTGACGCTGCGTCTCGTCGTGCAACGCGCCGCATGGCACGAGCACGTTGCGCGGGTTGCTTCCCGCGCCGGCGATCTCCTTCCCGTCGTCAAGGGCAACGGTTACGGCTTCGGTCGGCCGGTGCTCATGGCGCATGCGGTGCGGATGTCGGGGACGGTCGCGGTGGGCAGCGTCTTCGAAGTCGGCGACGTCCCCGCCGGTACGACGGCGCTCGTTCTCACTCCGGTCGGCGACGCGCTGCCCGAGGCGTTGCCGACACCGACGATCTTCACCGTCGGATCCCGTGCCCACGTCGATCAACTCGTGCGTCACGGTGTCACTCCCCGAGTCGTCGTCAAGGTCGCGTCGACGATGCAGCGTTTCGGTGTTGCTGCGGCCGACGCGGCCGACCTTGCGACGTATGCGCAATCGCGGGGTTGCGAACCCGTCGCGTGGTCAGTCCACCCGACCCTCGCGGGTACCGACGACGATCGTGCGCGGGAGGCGATTTCGCTCGCATCGCACCTCGATCCCGGTCTGCCGCTGCATCTCAGTCACGTCGTCGACGGGCTCGCAACGGTGCGCTCCGCACTGCCCCGTTTCTCGGTCGTCGCGCGGCTCGGTACCTCGCTGTGGCTCGGCGACAAGTCGACGGTGCAGCTGCAGTGCGACGTGCTCGATCGCCGCGAGTACGTGCGTGGTGCCGCGATCGGTTACCGGGCGTCGACGCTCGACGGGGAGGGCCACGTCGTCGTCGTCGGTGCGGGAACGTCGCACGGCGTCACCACGCTTCCCGACGGTCGCAGCCCGTTCCATTTCGAGCACACGAGGCTCGCGCTCGTCGAGCTGCCGCACATGCACGTGTCGATGCTGTTCGCACCGACGGGTCAACCGACCCCGTACGTCGGTGATCGCATCGACGTCCAACAGCCGATGACACGTGTCGCGGTCGATCTCATCGACTGGGTGTCCTGACGGGCGTGACGACGACCACGGATTGGAACCCGCTGCTGCGCGGCGAGTTCGACAAGCCGTACTGGCGCGAGCTGCAGGAGTTCGTGCGCGACGAGCGCGCCCGCGGCCCGGTGTACCCCGCGGCCGATCGTGTGTTTGCGGCGCTGCACCTCACGTCCTTCACCGACGTCAGGGTGGTCATCCTCGGACAGGATCCGTACCACGGTCCGCGACAGGCGCACGGCCTGTGTTTTTCGGTGCCGCACGGAGTGCCGGCGCCACCGTCTCTCGTCAACGTCTTCAAGGAACTGCGCGACGACCTCGGTATCGCCGCACCACCACACGGGTGTCTCGAGGCGTGGGCACGTCAGGGTGTATTGCTCCTCAATGCGACGCTCACCGTTCGTGCCGGCGCAGCCGGATCACACCAGGGGAAGGGATGGGAGACCTTCACCGATGCAGTGCTGCGCGTCGTCAACGACAAGACGTCGCCGGTCGTCTTCGTCCTGTGGGGAGCGTTCGCACGGCGCAAGAAGGCGCTCATCGACACGTCCCGCCACCACGTCGTCGAGTCCGCCCACCCGTCACCCCTGTCGGCACACAACGGCTTCTTCGGATCACGACCGTTCTCGAAGGTGAACGCGTTTCTCGCGGCCGACGGTGCATCGCCGATCGACTGGACGCTTCCCGACGCTCCTGCCGATTCACCGTCGGCCTAACGTGAGTGCCGCATGACCCGGGTGGACGTCACGATCGTCGGTGGCGGGATCGTGGGACTGTCAACTGCTCTGCACGCTGCACGGCGCAATCCCGGGAGCAAGATCGTCGTCGTCGAAAAGGAGTCGCGCCTCGCATCCCACCAAACGGGACACAACAGTGGCGTCATCCACTCGGGTCTCTACTACAAACCCGGTTCCTTGAAGGCGCGTCTGTGCGTCGAGGGTTACTCGGCACTTCTCGACTTCTGTCGCCTCCACGACATCGCCCATGAAGTGTGCGGCAAGGTCGTCGTCGCCACGAGCGAGCGTGAGCGGCCGCAACTCGACGAACTGGCTCGCCGTGCATCGGCGAACGGGCTGAACGGAGTGCGCCGCCTGACGGCAGCGGACATCCGCGCAATCGAACCCCACTGCACCGGCATCGACGGCCTCTTCGTGCCGCACACCGGGATCGTCGATTACACGGCTGTTGCCGAGATGATGGCCGGAGAAGCGCAGGACCTGGGGGTCACCATCCGCACCGGTACGACAGTGCACGACATATCTCTGCGGTCAGGTTCGGCGATCGTCTCGACGACGTCCGGGGAGTGGGAATCGGATCGTGTCATCACCTGCGCCGGTTTGCATTCGGATCGAATCGCACGCACGACGGAATACGATCTTGATGTTCGAATCGTTCCGTTTCGTGGGGAGTACTTCGAGCTCACGCCGCAAGCCGAAGGTCTCGTCAAGAACCTCATCTATCCCGTTCCCGATCCGGCATTTCCGTTTCTCGGTGTTCACTTCACACGGATGATCACCGGTGGCGTCGAGTGCGGACCGAATGCGGTGCTCGCTCTCGCCCGCGAGGGATACACGAAGACGACGATGAACCCACGAGACCTCGCCGAAACCATTGCTTGGCCCGGCTTTCGCCGCGTCGCCCGCAGGTACTGGAGAACCGGTATCGGCGAGATGTACCGATCAATTTCCAAAGCTGCATTCGTGCGTGCTCTGCAGCGTCTCGTGCCCGACGTTCGCTCCGATCACCTCGTCGGTGCACCCGCGGGAGTGCGGGCACAGGCATGTCACCGTGACGGAAGCCTGCTCGACGACTTTGCGTTGCGCGGATCCGGCCGTGTCGTACACGTCTGCAATGCGCCGTCGCCGGCCGCAACGGCATCACTTGCCATCGGCAGGTACGTCGTCGACTCGGTGCTGAACTGAGTTTGCCGCTTCAGCGCGACGGCAAGGACATCGCCGGCACCTGCTGCGTGATGCAGTGGATGCCTCCCCCGCCGAGAGCGAGGATCGCGCCCACGTCGAGGCCGACGACATCGCGATCGCCGACGAATTCGGCGATGAGCGCGAGCATGTCCGCGTCGGCGGGATGTCCGCTCGTCGGGACGATCACACCGCCGTTGACGAAATAGAAGTTCAGATACGGAACGCACGCACGCTGACCGTCGATGTCGACGAACGGCAGGACCGGAATTTCGTGCACGACGAGACCCGCATCGCGTGCAACGGCAAGATTCGCTGCACACCGCTCGTGGTCCGCCTCGCGGGGATCGTCGCACCCCTGCATGACGACCGTGTTCGGCGCGACGAACGCCGCGACGTTGTCGACGTGGCCGTCGGTGTCGTCGTCGAGTGCGAGCCCGAACGGCAACCACACGATCGACGCGCAGCCGAGTTCCGTGCGCAGTCGCTCGGCAATGTCGTAGCGCGACATCGTCGGATTCCGGTTGGGATGAAGAAGGCACTGCTCGGTGGTGACGAGCGCACCGGCACCGTCGACGTTGATCGAACCACCCTCGAGGACCATGTCGATGCTGCGAATCGGCTCGTCGCGCAGTTCCAACCACCGGCGTGCCAGTCGTGCATCGGAGTCGTGCGGAAGAAACTTGTTGCCCCACCCGTTGAAGCACCATTGGGTTCCCGTGCGCACATCGTCGTCGACAACGTAGATGGGTCCGGTGTCACGGAACCACGAGTCGTCGATCGGCAGCGCAACGACGTCTACCGTCGAGCCGCACAGTGCCACGGCGTCGTCAACGTCGGAGTCGTTGGCGATCATCGTCACCGGCTCGAATCCGGAAATGGTGCGGGCCACGGTGGCGTGGGCACGCTTTGCTTCGTCGAACCGTGATCCGTAGATCGACCGTCGCGTCGGCCAGCACATGACGGTTCGCTCGTGGGGGGCGAATTCCGCCGGCATTCTCACGATGCCGCACCGCCGAGGTGCATGAGCGGTCCGTAGAGATCGGGGCGCCGGTCACGGAAGAGTCCCCATGACAAGCGAAGATCGCGATTTGCAGCGACGTCGATGTCGGCGACGAGAACCGCTTCGTCGTCGCGGCCCGCCTCGGCGACTTTCGCCCCGGTTGCGTCGGTGATGAACGACGAACCGTAGAACGTGATCTCCGTCGGATGTCCGTGCTCGTGACCGATGCGGTTCGCCGCAACCACGGGGATGACGTTGGCGGCCGAATGTCCCTGCATGGCGCGTTGCCAGTGACCGCTCGAATCCCACATCGGGTTCTGCGGTTCGCTCCCGATGGCCGTCGGGTAGAGCAACACGTCGGCTCCCATGAGCGCCATCGCGCGGGCCGCCTCGGGGAACCACTGATCCCAACAGATCGCCAGACCGATCACACCAACCGCCGTCGGCCACACGCGAAAACCGGTGTCACCGGGTGAGAAGTAGAACTTCTCGGAGTAGCCGGGTCCGTCGGGGATGTGCGACTTGCGGTACTTGCCCATCACGCGACCGTCCGCATCGATCATGACCGTCGTGTTGAACAGTGCGTTGCCGTCGCGTTCGTAGAGGCTGAGCGGGAGCACCGCACCGATCTCGCGCGCAACCTGCGAGAAACGCGCGACGGTCGGATGTCCGTCGAGCGGACGGGCCCGACCGAGGTCGACGGCACGCTGGTCCTTGCAGAAGTAATGACCCTCGAACAACTCCGGTAGCAGGATGACGCTGGCACCGCGTCGTGCTGCGTCACGCACGAGACGTTCGGCGACGTCGCAATTCTCATCAACCTCGTCGGTCATCGCCATCTGAATGGCAGCGACCCGCATGTGCGTCATCGCCGTCACTTGCCGTCGAGTTCGCGATTGATCGCCGTCACGATTTCGGGGGCATCGGGCGCGGTCATCGGCGAGAAACGCGCCACGACCCTGCCGTCGCGAGCGACGAGGAACTTCTCGAAGTTCCAGCGGATGTCACCGCTATGGCCCTCGGCATCGGCAGTCTTAACGAGCTGGTCGTACAGGGGGTGCCGGCCGGGACCGTTGACGTCGACCTTCTCGGTCATCGGGAACGTCACTCCGTAGTTCGTCGAACAGAAGGTCGCGATGTCCGAGGCCGAGCCGGGCTCTTGGCCGCCGAACTGGTTGCACGGCACACCGACGACGCTGAACCCTTTCGCTGCGAGGTCCTCGTGCATCTTCTCCAGTTGCGTGTACTGGGGTGTGAGACCGCACTTCGAGGCCACGTTGACGACGAGAACGACCTTGCCTGCAAGTGCAGCGAGAACGCTGTCTCCGCCCGCAAGGCCGGAAATCGGTGTGGTGAATACGGACATCGTGCACCTCCGCGGTGAGTTGCTCGCAAGGCTACTTGTCGTTCTGCTACACCTCTCGGGTGGCTCGCAACGACTTCGACGCACGATTCTTCTCCCGCTACTACGGACGACGTCCGATTCACACGAAGGCGCGACTGCAGCGACTCGCTTCCGCGGTCGACGACTTGTGCGCATGGTGGGAGGCGCCGGTGCGGTCGATGCTCGACGTCGGTGCCGGTGTCGGCCATTGGAGCAACTGGTACCGCACCCATCGCAAGCGAGTTCGCGTCCTGTCGACCGACGTCAGCGAACACGCCTGCCGGCGCTACGGCCACGAACGACTCGATATCGCGACGCAACAACCGCGCGGCGTACACGATCTCGTCGTGTGCATGAGCGTGCTCCAGTACCTCGACGATCGTGCGGCGAGCCGCGCGATCAAGAATCTGGCCGACGCAACGCGCAACGTGCTCTACTTCGAGGTGCCGACGCGTCGAGACATGTCGGAGTCGGTCGATTCATCGGAGACCGACGCGCACATCCACGTGCGCACCGGCGACTGGTACGCAGGGCGGCTGCGGAAACACTTCGTGCAGGCGGGTGCCGGCTTGTGGGTGCGGCGCGGGTCGGACATCGTTCTGTACGAACTGGAACGGTGCCGCTGACCTCTGACTAGCGTGGCGGCCGATGACGACGATCGACTGGGACGCCCTGCGTCGGGCCGCACTCGACGTTGCGTCGCACGCCTACGTGCCGTACTCCGGGTTCCGGGTCGGTGCTGCCGGTCTCGTCGATGACGGCCGGATCGTCACCGGATGCAACGTCGAAAATGCATCGTATGGAATGACGTTGTGCGCCGAGTGCGGAATGGTGAGCGAGCTGGTTCGTTCCGGCGGCGGCCGACTCGTCGCAGTGTGCACGGTCGGCAACGACGCCCCGGTGACACCGTGCGGTCGCTGCCGCCAGTTGCTGTGGGAGCACGGCGGTGCAGAACTGCTCGTCGAAGTGAACGGTGAGCCGCGACCGATGACGAGCCTCCTTCCCGATGCCTTTCCCGAGGCGTCGATCTTCGAACGAAAGGAGCGGTGATGCCCCGGCGCCTCACGTCCGAACAGGTGAAGTCCTTTGTCGACGACGGATTCCTCGTACTGCGCGACTTCGTCGATGCCGACAAGTGCCTCGCCCTGCGCAACCGGGCCATCGAACTCGCCCGCGAGCACGTCCCCGCTGCCGGTGCCGCCACGGTCTTCACCGCCGACGGGTCGCCGCGCCACACGAGCGCCGAGTACTTCCTCACGAGTGGTGAGGCGATTCGCTGCTTCTTCGAGAAGGACGCATTCGATGTGGATGGTCGCCTGAAGCAGGAGGCGCACCTGTCACTGAACAAGCTCGGTCACGCGATGCACGACCTCGATGCCGAGTTCGATGCATTCAGCCGAACTCGTGCACTTGCCGACGTGGCATCGGATCTCGGCATGGTCGATCCGCTCCTGCTGCAGTCGATGTACATCTTCAAGCAGCCGCACATCGGCGGTGAGGTGACGTGCCACACCGACCACACGTACCTGTGGACCGAGCCGCGCAGCGTCATCGGCTTCTGGTTCGCGATCGACGATGCAACGACGGAGAACGGCTGCATGTGGGCGCTTCCCGGCGGGCACCGCATTCCGGTGAAATCCCGGTCGCGGCTGAACGCCGATCGCACCGCAACGGTCACCGACGTGCTCGATCCCGAGCCGTACCCCACCGAGGGACTCGTCGCTCTCGAAGCACCGCGCGGCACGCTCGTGCTGCTCGACGGTGCGGTGCCACACCTGTCGGGTGCGAACCACAGCGACAAGCCCCGGCATGCGTACACGATCCATGCGATCGACGGTGTGGCGAACTACCCGGAGGACAACTGGTTGCAGCGGCCCACCTTGCCGCTGCGCGGATTCTCCGCGAACTGAGCCACATGGCGACCCTGCGGTTCAGTTTCGGAACGATGGGTTCCGGCAAGAGCACGTTGGCACTGCAGATTCACCACAACCTCACCTCGCGGGGCTTGCGGGGGGTTCTGCTGACGAAACTCGACCGTGATGGCGCACAAGTGACGAGCCGTCTCGGAGTGTCGTCACCGGCCATCGACATCAGCGGCGACGCCGACGTCTTCGCACTGGCCAGTGTGCGGATGCCCCTCGACTTCGTCGTCTGCGACGAGGCGCAGTTCTACTCGACGGAGCAGTGCGACGATCTCGCCCGCGTCGCCGACGAACTCGGCGTCGACGTCTACGCGTTCGGCCTCATCACCGACTTTCGAGGTTTGCTCTTCGAGGGCACGAAGCGATTGCTCGAAATCGCCGACCAGCGCACCGAGATGCAGGTCGAGGCCCGCTGCTGGTGCGGCGCACGCGCAACGAACAACGCCCGCCTCGTCAATGACGAAGTCGTGTTCGAGGGAGAAACGGTCGTCGTCGGCGACACGGCCACGACGCGCAAGGAGCCGTTGTTCGGCGACGTCGTCCGCTACGAATTGCTGTGCCGCACGCATTATCGGCGCGGTCAGGTGACCCCCGACGCGAACTAGCGCGACAGGTGCGTGAGTTCGTCGCGCCACCGCTCCAACCAGTCGTCGGAGAAGTTTGCGTAGGTGGCTACGAACCGCTCTCGATCGGCCTGCACGTCGGGTAGGTTCCACCACGTCCTCGCATCTCCGGCGAGGCCCCGCACGAAACGGGCCGCTTCGCGCGGGTCGTCGTGGATGATTCCGTGCCGTCGCAGCGCGTCGACGAATGGTCGGGCTGCTTCGCGGAACCGGTGGATGTTCGGCGGGACGATGCACACGGTCGGTACGTTCATCGCGAGGGTCTCCAACCAGGACGTCCCGAAGTAGTTGTGCACGACGAGCCCCGACGCCGAGGCCGACACGGTTCCTGTCACTGCAGGATCGTCGCGCGTTACCGATGCGCCGATGATCTCGAGTTCGCGACTCCCCGAGCGCAGAACTGTTGAGAAACCCGCACCGTCACCGAGCTCGGTGAGGAAGGTCCGCGTACTCGCAAGGCAGGCGTGTGCATGCTCGGGAAGACAGAACGGCTGGAGTCTGTAGATGACGTCGCTCGTCTCGAGGCTCATGATGAGCAATCGACGCCGGTCATTCGATGCGGCGGTCGCGGGCATCGCGGTGGGCAGCGGTGCGACGTTCGGCCGCGAGTCCGTCCACCCGTACGTGTAGAAGCGATCCGCGGCAGCGACCTCGACGTTCTCCGCCGCATGGACTTCGTCGAGGCCGAAGTGACCGCCGTGCTGATGGACTGCAACAGGTGTCTTCGTATCGGCGCAGGATGCCGCGAGGACTTGGAATGCACTCACGAACTGGAGACCGTTCGCCGAATACACGGCCGATGGCACGGTGCGAAGCGTTCCCATGACGTCCGAGAGGATTCCCGCTCGTCCCTCGACGACATCGCTCGGAAGCAGCATGATCGCCAGTGCGAGCAGCGCCGACTTGTCGTCGCGAACGTCGATACGCGATGCCAGGTGCAAACGTCGAGCCGCGTCGGGGGCGTGGTGCTCACCGGACGTCACGTCCCGCCACCGCGACCATGCCGAGCTCCGGGCAACGTGACGCAACGTCGAACCCAGAGGCAGCTTGATGTACGGCTGGGTGATGAGCACCCCGCCGCGGCCCGAGACGGTCGCGATGAGCGTGCGTCGCACTGCCGAGCGCACCGCCGTTCGGTTCGTGCCGGGAGTGACGCTACGAAGCTTCACCGCAGGAGCATTGCCGTTTCGCACTGCCGACATCGCACGGTGCAGGCCACGGCGATACTCATCGTCACCGACGAAGGCGCGATGGTGCGACTGATGATCGGAGAACACCGGGAGTTCTGCATCGGTAGCTTTGGTTTCACCGGTGAATGACAACCCGTGCACCTGATGCGACAGATGCATCAGCCAGTGACCGACGAGCCGACGGGCGCTTGCTTCGCTGGTCGGTAGCCCGCTGAGCTCCGTTATCGGTTCGACAAGTCGTGCAAGAACCCAGTTGGCGTCGTCTTCGCAGCGTCGGATACCCGCGCGCATTTCATCGGGGGTCCAGTTGATCATGCCATTGCCAAGGCGGCTGCAACGACGTCCCCGGCACTCGACAGAGTCGTGAGCGTTCCTAACTCGACGATTGTCTCCATCTTTCGCAGGTCTTCCGGCGTATCGACGTCGAGTCGGATTTCCGGATGTCGCAACTCGGCGGGCGCTGACAGCCCGCACATTGACGTGGGCGTGGTGCCGTCAACGAGAGCCAGAGTCACGTGCTCGCGGTGGCGCGGCTCGTTCGCTTCACGGGTGAGCCTGTCGAAGAGCGACCGCTCGACGATTTCGGCACCGAGACCATCGGCGTAATCACAACCGTCGAACGGCCTGTGGTTGAACGTGTACCCGGTTCCGCGACGGATATGTTCGGCGACCAGAACGTCGATGCATTCGGAATCGACGAACGGATTGTCGGCACAGATCCGTACGACGTGCGGCGCACCGGACGTTGCTGCGGCACCGGCGAATCGTGCGAGAACGTCCTCCGACGGTCCACGATGAACGCGCACGGGATATTTCGCCACCGCGGCGACCAGATCGTCGTCGTTCGCCAGATCAGTCGTTGCGACGACGACGTCGCCGGCGAATCGCGACCGCAGCACGCGCTCCACTACCCACTCGATGATCGGCTTGCCACCCAGCGGTGCGAGCATCTTTCGCGGGAAACGCGTCGAGCCGAGGCGTGCCTGGATGATGAGCACTGCGTCGCTCATTGTTCCGCTACGTCACTCCACTGGAGAACGTGATCAGCATCCAATGCATGACGCGTCGTCAGGCCGATGACTTCGTCCCAGAACATGGGACTCACGCCGGTTCCGGGGCGTTTGTAGGTGATATCGGATTCTGCGATGACGTGTCCGGCGGGTAGATCGCGGGCGATGACGATGCTGCGCCGCGCATTGAGTCGCGAAATCTGTTCGCTCTCCAATGGTTCCTTCCGATCGGTGGTCCCGAGCAGGGGCGCGATCTCGTCGACGACACGCCTGAACTCTTTGAGGTCGTCGACGTTCATTGCGTGGTAATGATCGTTGCCCGGCAGCGACTTGTCGTGGGTGAAGTGCTTCTCGAGGATGACGGCTCCGCTCAACCAAGCCGCCACGAGCGTGTTCAGTCGCGGTGACGGCACGGTGTGATCGGAGTAGCCGAGGATGCACTGCGGGAATGCACGCCGCAGATCGTTCAGCATCCGCAGGTTCGCGTTCTCGTTGGCTGTCGGGTAGTTGAGGATGCAGTGCAGCAGGGCCACGTCCTTCGCGCCGGCAGCACGAAGTGTGCGCACGGCCCAGTCGACTTCTTCCATCGTCGAGGCTCCGGTGGAGAGGACGATCGGTTTGCCCGTTCGTGCGACGCGCCGCAAGAGCGGGGTGTTCGTGAGGTCGGCCGATGCGATCTTGAAGAACGACATCAGCGGGGCGAGCATGCTGACCGCATCGTCGTCAAACGGTGTCGATGCAAAGTCGATTCCGGTCTGCGCACAGTGTTCGGCGAGCATTTCGTACTCGCGGGAGCCGAAGGCGTCGTACTTGCGGAACAGCTCGTACTGGCTCGGCGTCGGTTCCTTCGACGTATCCCAGTAGGCGGGCGAATGCTTCGATGCGAGCGTGTGCGCTTTGTACGTTTGGAACTTCGCGGCGTCCGCCCCGCCCTCCTTCGCGAGGTCGATGAGCTTCTTCGCCGTGTCGACGGATCCCTCGTGGTTGACACCGATCTCGGCGATGACGTACGGACGCGAGCGTGCGGTGAGCGTGCGGGAGCCGAGCGTAATGCGTGGGTCGGTCACGAGCGGCCCTTGTCTCCGTGCTTGTCGATGAGCCGCCGGTAGTGATGCTCCATCGCCGCGGTGTCGTTGGTGATGTTGTCGGCGTGGCGTCGGTAGCGGTACAGCGGCAACGGAATTCGGTGGATCGTGTGCTTCTCGAGGAACCGCACGCGCAGATCGCGATCCTCGTGCAACAGGAACGTCTCGTCGTACAAACCGACGTCGAGCAGTTGATCGGTACGAAACATGATCCCGCAGGCGATCGGCTCGTCCATGCAGTTGCGCCTGCCGAGCACGTCTTCCCTGTCGTCGACGAGTAAGTAGTCGCAGGCAACGGCATCCAGGTCCGGGTTTTCCGCCAGGAACATGTACAGCACGTCGAGGAACGACCCATTCACGTAATCGTCGGCGTCGACCCTCACGAGGTACTTCGAATGAATCGTGTGGATCGCACGATTGATACTCGCGGGCAGACCGATGTTCGCATCGTTGGCGATGACCCTGATGTCGGCACCGAAGCTCGCGAGAATCATCGGCGTGCGATCCGTGCTGCCGTCGTTCACCACGACGATTTCGAACTTGTCACGGGGAAAACGCTGGGCGAGCAGCGACCGGATGCACCGGCCGATGAAGCGCTCCTCGTTGTGCGCGGCGACGATCACACTCACTGCGGTCATGTCGAGCACCCCACGCTACGGCTGTGCAGAGCGGCCCTAGAGCACCGATTGCAGGGCGGACCGCAACCGCTGCGGGACGTCCGCTGCCATCTTCACGACGACGGGCAGAGACACGCAGCGTGCCAGTCGCTCCGTGGAACGCGGGAAAGCGGTCGCGAGATCTCCGTGTGATGCGACGAGCTCGGGCATGTGCGTCCAGGTGCCGGCGAAGTGCCATGTGACGGCTTCGGGAAGAATCTTGGTCGACAGCCCTGCGTCGACGAGGGCGGCGCGACAACGTCGGGCGGTCGCCGCATCGGCAACTTCGAAAACCAAGGCATCGGCGGTCTCCACCGATCCGTGCGGAACTTCTCGCGGCGTCACACCCCGGAGGTTCGATACCGCATCCCACATCGCCGCGCGATTGCGCTGCTGTGCGGCGACGACGTCGTCGAGTTTCCGCAGTTGGGCAAGACCGACGGCGCCCTGCAGCTCGTTCATCCGGTAGTTGAATCCGCTCCCCGACCGCGTGTCCTCCCAGCGCGGCACGGCGGGATTGTTCTCGTGCCCGTGGTCGTGCCAGGCGGCGGCGCGCGCGTACATCGTGGCGTCGGAGAAGACGATCATTCCACCTTCGCCCGTCGTCATCGTCTTGGCGAAGTCGAAACTGTAGGTTCCCATCACTCCCCACCGCCCGAGCGGGACGTCGGCGAACGCACCACCGCAACCCCACGCCGCATCCTCGATGAGTGCGACGTCGTGGCGTCGGCAGACGTCGGCGATGGCAACGAGTCGCGCGGGAGTGCCCAGCATGTGCACCGCAATCACCGCCCGCGTTCGCGGCGTGATGCGCCGCTCGACATCGGCGGGATCCATGTTCAGTGTCGCATCGATCTCGCAGCACACGGGAACGGCGCGTGCCTCGATGATCGCCTCGACGGTGGCGACGAAGGTGAAACTCTGCGTGATGACCTCGTCACCCGGCTGCAGATCGAGCGCTGCAAGTGCCACGCGCAGCGCAGCGGTTCCCGATGTGACTGCGAGTGAATGCGGTGCGCCCATCCGGGCGGCAAAGGCCGTTTCGAAGTCGCGCACCTTGTACGTGCCGCCACGAATCGCATCGAAACCGTGCCGGAACAGCACACCACCCGACGCAAAGACCGAGTCGACTTCGGCCCTTTCTTCGGCGCCGATCACTTCGTAACCCGGCATCTACATCCTCGAGAAGATCTCGACGACCTTGTCGTCGGTGAGGATGTCGCGGAAGTTCTCCCCGAGTGCATTCGTCAGCGGCTTGGCGTGCACGACTGTTGCAGCAACGAGTCGCTCGAACTGCTCGTCGTTGAGTCCCTTGCACACGCCGTGCGGCAACGGCACGCGCTGCTTTTCGAGCATCGTGCGGAACTCGGCATGCTCCTCGGGATAGAACTCCTCCAGCGCGTTCAACGCGATGCAGTTGGCCACGCAGTGGTGGAGACCGAGCACGACACTGAGGCCCGCCGAGAACGGATGCACGACGCCGACGTAGCTGGTGGCGATCGCACATCCACCGAGGTACGAAGCGACCATGAGCTTCTCACGGGCCTCGTCGGTCATCATGTCGTCACCGAGGAAGACCTGGCGGCACAGATTCACCGTCTCTCGGGAGTATGCGTCACCGACCGCGTTGCGGTACGAGCCGCGCAACGCCTCGACGCAGTGAATGTATGCGTCCATCCCCGTGTAGAAGTACTGCTCGCGCGGAACAGTGGCCGTGAGATCGGGGTCGAGCACCATCTGGTCGAACACTGTGTAATCACTGTTCATTCCCAATTTCAGACCCGTCTTCGTATTCGTCATGACGCACGTGCGGGTCGCCTCGGCACCCGTGCCGGAAATCGTCGGGACGGCGATCTTGTGTACACCGGGGACCTTCACGAGATCCCAACCCTGGTAGTCCGCTGCGGCACCACCGTTGGTGAGCAGGTTGGCCACCGCCTTTGCCGTATCCATCGTCGTGCCACCACCGACGCCGACGATCGTCACCGGCAGGCCGCCGAGTTGCGCTCGGATCTCGGTCGTGATCGCGTCGATGCCGTCGGTCGTCGGCTCGTCGGCGACGGCAACGTAGCGAACGATGTCGTTGGGTGCGATCCCGAGGGAGGCCACGATGTCGGGGCGTCCCCGGAAGAACTCGTCGACGAGGTACACGGCGACGGCCGACCCCGATCCGACCTTCTCACGGCGGGCATCGACGAATCGAGCCAGTTGGGAGACGGATCCCTTGCCGACGGTGAAACCCGACACGTTGCGCACCACCTTGATGCCGGTGTCGAGAATGTTCGTCGTCATCGTGGTCACGTGATCGCAAGGATCACGTTCGAGTCTACGAGTTGGCGATTCCGCGCACCGGAACCGTCGCTCGGTACGGTGAAGCCATGCCGGAACTCACGGGATCGTTCGACACCGCGAGATTGCCGCAGATTGCCGCGGGTGCCGTGACCGTGACGATCGCTCGCACGATCAAGATCGGCACCTCGGCGGCATTCGTTGCCGCGTCGGAGAAACTCGCCGATGCCGTTCGCTCGTTCCCCGGCTGTCTCGGCGCGACGCTGCTCCACCCCGGAACCGAGTCGGACGAGTATCACATGGTGTTCCGGTTCGTCGACGCACTTCATCTGCGGCAGTGGGAACGCAGTGAAGATCGCGAGCGACTGCTTCGTGACATCGATCAGTTCGTCGTCACCGAGCGGGTGACGGTGACAGCCGGAGAGGAAGAGTTTTTCCGCGCGCAGACGACGGGCACCCCTCATCGCACCCGTTTCGGGAGATTTTTCTCCGAACTGCTGTGGATCTACCCCGTGAGTCTCGCGTTCAACGTCATCGTTGGTCCGGTGCTCGGTTCGATTCCCCTGTGGGGTCGGGCGCTCATCTTCACGATGCTCATCGGTTTGGCATCACGACTCGCGGTTGCGCCCGTGCGCTCGCGGCTGCAGCGCCGACGGATGCTCCCGCAGGGAAAATCAACTCGACGGCAACGCCGTCGCTGATTTCTTAACGACGACGAAGTCGTCGATGACTTCAATGACGAAGTCGCTCTGTTCATCGCGATCAGCTACGGCCCGGAGAAGATCGGCTTCTGCGACGGAAGATTTCCCGCGATCAACGATCATCACGTAGAGGCACCTGTCCTCAAGGTCAAGTGAGTTGATCTGTTCGGAAGTGCGTTCCGCCAGGACGTCAACGACGCTCTGATCCCAGCGCGACAGATACGACACGTTCGTCGACATTCCCTTGAACACCGCATATTCGGCAAAGTCCCGCCAATAGGGACCCTTCACCTGTGGTGGACTCACCACGAGACACCGAGATCCGTTGGCGATCGTCGCCCACCGGCTGTCGCGCAGATACGTCTCCACGCGCGAGCTCTCGACGAATCTCTCGTTCACCTCGGCCAACGCAATTCGCGAGTCAACCATCTGCATGACGAAGGCGGCTGATACGACGACCGCGGCGATCATCCGATGCGGCACGCCGCGAATCAGTGTGACCAGAGCAGCGCAGACGAGGACGTACACCATCGGCCACGAGAACCGCCCCGTTGCACGAACGACATTGAGCAAGGTCTCCACGCCGGAAGGCAATGAGAGCGTGCCTGCCTCGCGGCCGGCGAACTGAAGGCGATTCGACAAGGCAAGAAGAAACAGCGGCGCCGAGACGGCAGCAAGGAGGACGACCCGATGCTCGATCCGTGAACGACGACGGAGCACAATGGCAAGCGCAACGGCACCGAGAACGAGCGTCGCCGATCCGAGGAATGCATAGCCTTCGTGCGTTCCGTCAACGTTGAACGGGTTCGGAAGAACCGTCGACCAGCCCGGAAAATCGTTCGGGCTCGGATCAACGAGACCGACGATGTCCGTTCGGAATTGACCGAAACCATCGGCGACGGTCGATCCGCCCATGAAATAGCCGGCCAGATATGCAACAACCACCACCCCGACAACGTTCCCCAAAACACCGAAACCGGTGACTCTCCACGACCGTTCGCGTCGTTGACGCCACACCCACCAACACACCGCCACGACGTAGAAGTAGCCGACCATGACGAACAAATAGAACTGCACGAGCAACGACACCAACGACACCACCGCCCACCGCCGATGCGACAGTTGCGGATCGAGAACCAGCCACAACGCCCACAACACGAGGAAATGTCCCGCCAGAGCCATGTGGCCGTAGCCACCCGTAACCATCCGATAGAGGAACACCGGCGCGATCGAGAACAGCAACGCTCCGGGCACGAGAACGGGACCATTCACGCCGAAACGCTGCAGAATTTTCACTGCAAAGACACCTTGCAACACGAAGCACGCAAGCAACCACGCACCGAAATACTGGAAACGGACGTCGGTGAACGCAAGAACGAACTTCATCGGCACGGCCAACAGCGGAATCGCATCGGCATAGACAACCGAGCTCGAGTATCCGACACCGAACAGCGGCGACGCACCCGGCGGCCACACGCTCAACGGACCGCGGCGGAAGAACTCCCAACCGAGATAGTGCTGCGCGGAGTCACCCCACATCAGCCACGACACGTGGCCGGGCCAGACGATCCGCCCACCGGTCAGCCACACGAACAACCCGACGTTCGCGCCAATGACCCAACTCACCGGGTTTCGTGTCAGTCGGGTCACCGACAGGGAAATTAGACGAAGAAGTGGTGGCGGGGGCAGGATTTGAACCTGCGACCTTCAGGTTATGAGCCTGACGAGCTACCGGACTGCTCTACCCCGCGTCGTGGAGACGAACTCTATCGTGCGATGATTGACGAACCACCACGACCATGCCGATCTTCCGCCGCACCCCGAAAGCAAGCCAATCCGACCTTGATCTGCTGCGCAACGAGCTCGCCGCACTGCGCAGCGAACTGACGAAGCGTACGAACGATCTCGCTCTCGTCACCGGCGCTGCGAACGCACTCGACCAGAAGATCGCCGCTCTCGACTCGCGTGTGACGCGAATGACCACCGAACTGTCGAACCAACTCCACGAGCTCGGGAACGATCTGGCGACGCTGTCGGAGAACGACGATGACGCGGCGGTCGAAACGACACTCACCGAACTCCGTGCGAACCAGACGCGCATCGCGAACGAACAGGCTCGCTACGAAATCGCCTTCAGGCAGGACCTCGCCGAAATCGCCGAGATGATTCGTCGCCTGCGCTGACGCGCAGGCGGAGATCAGCCGCCGACGAGCTCGAGGGCGCGTCGCACGAGCGCCTGAGCTTCAGACAGCTTCGCCTGATACGTGGCGAAATCCGGCGGGGTCGCGGCCAGTGCGGCATCGGCCTCGCGGAAGAGTTGGTCCGCCCGCGTGAGCAACTCGGGCGCGGTCAACGTGTTCGCATCGACCGGCAAGGTCGTCTCCGTCGTGTCCGTCGTACCGGCATCGGGCGCAGGCGTCGTCTCCGGAGTCGGTGTTGCTTCCTCTTCCACCACGGTGCCGTCATCGGTGCGATCACCGAGATCGGTGTCGAATCCGGGGAAGAGACGACTGATCGCCTCGGTGAGGCTGTCGGCCATGACCACCCTGTTGTCGTACGACACGAGGAACTTGCGAACGAAGACCTGCTTCGCCGTGAGATCGTCGGGGCGTGTGAAGAGGGGACGCACGTACAACAAGCCGCGCTGCAGCGGCACCATCTGCAGGTCGCCGAAGATCACCCGTGAACCGCGCTGGTCGAGCAACGTCACCTGCTGTGAAACGACGGGATTGCTGCCGAACTCGGCCGCTACCGTTCCGGGACCCTCGGGCAACGGTTCGCCGAGCTCGTACACGGTGATCTTGCCGTACGACTTCGGATCGCTCGACACGACCATCAATGCACGAAGTTCCTTGCGCGCGTTGTCGGCGGAGAACGGAACGAAGGGTCGCAGCATCGAGAACGTCGGGCCGCCGTCACCGATCGGATCGTGGAACATCGTGAAGTACGGCTCGAAGCGCAGGACGTTCGCATCCTGCACGTCGATGGCGTCGTTCGTTCCGAGCCCCGAACTGCCGACGACACCACCGGATGACTCGGGCTCGGTCGGCGGTGCCTGCGCAACGCTCCATGCCGCGTCACGGTTGAAGAACAAGGTCGCGTCGTTGAACTGGTAGCGCCCGTACACGTTCGTCTGCACGCGGAAGAGGTCCTCGGGGAAGCGGAAATGTGCGACGAGGTCGGCCGGGGCTTCATCGACCGGGGTGAACAGATCGGGGAATGCCTTGCTCCACGCGGCGATGAGCGGATCTGCATCGTCGATGACGTACATCGTCACCGAGCCGTCGTAGGCATCGACGACTGCCTTCACGCTGTTTCGCACGTAGTTGAAGAAGGTGAACAAACCGCTGCCGGGCGTCAGCTGATCGACGTTCGCCGTCTGGGCGTACGGATAACGATCGCTCAACGTGTACGCATCGACGACCCACTTCACCCGCCCGTCGACGGCAACCGGGTACGGATCGGCATCGAATCGCAGGAACGGAGCCAGCCGGCGCACGCGATCGACGACGTTGCGGTCGTGCAAGATCAGCGATTCGGGATTGATGAGCGAGGAACCGAACAGGTTGTACTCGCCGTAATTCACTGCATACGCAACACGGCGGAGGGTGGACGACAGTTCGACGCCACCGAGATCACCGGGCGTCGGCTGATCGGCGGAGCACGCCTGCTCGGGCTGTTCCGAACGGATGACGGCGTAGTCGTTGATGCCCTCGCCGAAGTACAGCTCGGGTCGGGTCACCGGAAGATCGACGTACACCGGACGTCCGTCGACGGTGCTCGTGCTCGCAGGTGCGGCGATGAGTCCGCACCCGTGCGTGTACAAGAGGTGGCGCGACACCCACGTGCGGTTCGGGATACCGGCGGTGTTGATCTCGCGTGCGGCCACGAGCACCTGCTGCAGACGCCCGTTGATCTCGTAACGGTCGACGTCGAGGTCGCGAACTGCGTAGAACGACGTGCGTCCTTCGTCGAGCGTGAATCGGTCGCGCATCTGCAGCGGATCGAGTTGGCGGACGTCGGTCAACGGGCTCGGGTCGGCGACGACGTCGGCCGTCGTCAGCGGCTCGACCGGGAGCGGGGTTCGCGTGACGTCGGCGAGCCCCATTGCCGCTTTCGTTGCGTCGATGTTGCTCTCGATGTACGGAAGCTCCTTGGTGCTCACGTTCGGCTGCACCTGGAACCGCTGGATGAGTGCCGGGTACACGCCACCCGCC
Source organism: Ilumatobacteraceae bacterium (assembly GCA_044340075.1). Taxonomy (GTDB): domain Bacteria; phylum Actinomycetota; class Acidimicrobiia; order Acidimicrobiales; family Ilumatobacteraceae; genus F1-60-MAGs027. The sequence goes on from JBIIUH010000014.1 coordinate 22,134, forward strand.
GCAACGGCGATGACCACCCACAACAACGTCGCGAGTACCGGCAGTCGCCAGCCGCGCTGACGAATGCTCGCGAGGAACAGCAGCGCCACCGCGACCGATACGAGGATCATGAGATTCGTCGCCGGCAGCTGGGCGTTGACGTCGGTGAAGGTTGCACCCTGCACGACACCGCGCGTCGAACGCGTGAGGTCGAATCGCGAGAACCAGTAGTCGACGGCACGCAAGAGCGACAGCACCGCGAACAGCACCGACAGGTGAGTTTTGGCGGCCGTGGTCACGCGTCGGCCCTGCGTTTGCAGGCGGACGCCGCCGTTGAGATAGTGCGCCGCGAAGGTGACGAGTGTGACGAGGACGAAGGCGGCGAATGCCCAGTTCACGACGAACTCGATGAACGGCAACTGCATGACGTAGAACGACACGTCGCGGTTGAACAGCGGATCGTCGATACCGAACGGCGTCGCGTTGCGGAACAACAACCATTCCTGCCACTGGGTCGCAGCCGGTGAGCCGACCATGAACCCGAGGAGTGACGCGATGAGCAGCCGCAACACCCAGCGTCTCCCACCCGTGAGGGCCCGGTAACCCGCGAGAGCCCGCTCCTCGACCGACATCGGCACGTATTCCGGACGGAACCGATCGGCGATCCACATGTTCGCGACGAGAACGAGGGCGAAGGCGACGATGAACGCGGCACTCAGACCGACACGGTTGAGGATGACCCCCCAGAAAACGTCGGTGCGGCCGAGCGAGTCGTGCCACAGGATGTCGATATAGAAGCCGGCGATGCTGCGTGCCGAGACGACGATGGCGACGAGGGCGAGGAGAATCGCCGACAGCACGATTCGGCTGCGTCGCGGGCGTCGAATCGTGAACCCTCCACCGCGGGGGAACGACGGTCCGCGCGGGATATCTCCGGGTATCCGCACGCGGCTGAGGCTAGTGGTCGGTGGGCACCACGAGGCAACGACAGCCCGAATGAATCGTGGGATGTTCGTGACCCGTCGGGAAGTGCTCTCCCACCGATACTGCACCCGCGAGGGAATTGTCCTCTGCATCTGCACACGGCGGACCGTTCGGGTCGACTGCCCAGCACAATTTCACGTTGTTCGCCGTCGTGAGCACGATGCCTCGTGCGTATGCAAGCCGCGCGAGATCGGCCGATACCGAATCGATGCGTTGCATCTTCCATTCGCGGTACACCGATCGCGCACGCGACGACATGTCGCTGCGGTCACCACCGCTGTGCTCGGCCGCCTGCCGCAGCCGTTCGCGCAACGGTCGCACCAACTCGTCGGCGACGCGCGACGCAATGACGGACATCACCGCGGCATCGCCCACCTTCTTGCGCAAGTCGGCGCGGAGACCCTTGTTGAACGCCTTCGCACCTGCCAGTGCACTGCTCACGAGCTCCTCGGTGATCGTCTCGACCCACTGCTGAACGTGGACGTCGGCATCGGGCAGCATCGCATTGATCGAGACCGACGATCGCTTGCCCTCCAAGTGGGTGAGCACCGTGTTTTCCTCGTCGGCGAGCGCGCGCTTCAACTTTCGCGTCATCGCATCGATGAGCGGTGACAGTGCGCTCTCACGCGTGTCGAACACCGACGGATCGACGTTGTGCGGTGTGATCGGCGCGACGGCTCGTGTCCCGGTGGCGGATGTGTCTGCGGTCTGCATGTCGCCGGTCGCATCGTCGGTCACATTCTCGGTCGTCGTTCCGAGCGTCGTCGTTGCGGACTCACCGTCGGTGGCATCGTTCTTCTTCGTGCGTCCGACCTTGGTCGAGCGCTTCGCCGTCGTGGCGACCTTGTGCGTCGACGAGGCACGGAGTCGGGCGAACAAATCGTCGACGGAGGCCGTCGGACCCGTCTCGGTGACTCCGGTCGAGCTCTCGACAACGGTTGGTGACGCGTCCGCGACCGGTTCGACCCGTTCGAACACGGGATGAAGCGGCGCGACCCGCTCGTGGGAGGTGGCGGCGGTGCCGCGACGCGAGAACAACTGAACGACCTCGGCAACGTGCTCCCCCGCTGCCGGAGTCTCGGCGGCATGGTGCAACTCCGTCACGGAATGACCGGTTGGGGTGTTAGCGCTCGAGATCGGCGTGGGTTCCGCGACTGTCGCATCCGCGGCGGTCGCTTCGGAGGTGATTTCGTCGTCACTCGTTGCCGGCGACATGTGAAACGGTGCGTCGTGCATCGCCGATGCAGCATCGGTCGACTCGGCGCCAACTTCTTGCTCGTCGACGGCGTTGCCGTGGTCATCGTTGATTTCCGGTGTCGACACCGCCGGCGCGTAGGGCATGTCTTCGTGTGTGTCCGGGTATTTCTCCCGATCGAAGAACGGCACTGCAGTCGCCCTGCCCTGCACGGGCGGTGGCGGGGCGTCGGGGGACACGAGCGGTGGCGTCACTCCGACTTCGTGCAACGTCGCATCGCCGTCGACGAGTTCACCGACGACGTCGCTCGCAGCGAGTCGTGCACGCTCGAACGCACCGAGCAGCCGCTCGCGCTCGACGACGAGCCGCTCAAGTTCGCGTCGCGCCTCTTCGTTGCGCCGTGCGATGTCGGCGAGCACCTTCTCGCGGTACGCACGCACCTCGGCCACCATCTCACGGCCCTGCTGCTTCGCCAATTCGATCTCGGCCTCGACTTCTCCCGCCAGGTCGGCACGGCGGCGCGCCGCCTCGAGTTGCGCATCGTCGATGAGTCGCGACGCTTCGTGACTGGCCTCGCGAATGAGTTGCTCGGCCGACTCGGCGGCGCGCTGGCGCATCGACTCCGACGCCTCGCGAGCGGCAGCGAGGACGCGGGCTGCCTCGGCCCCGAGCAGCTGGGTGACGGTCGCTTCATCGAGCACCCCGGGATCCGACAGGCCGCGCGTCTGCATCGCCCGCATCTCGCTCTCGAGGAAACGCTCCCGTTCCTGCAGCCGGGCCAGCTCGGCGGAAACCATGCGCAGGAAGTCGCGCACCTCTTCCTGGTCGTAGCCGCGGCGCGCGACGCTGAATTGTGCGGCACCGACGGCCGCCGGCGACGACGGATCGGGGCGTGAGAAATTGAGCGCCATTTCACCAAGAGTACGGCTATATGCGCGGAAAATCGTGGACTACAGCAACGCCGATCCGCCGTTGTCGGCGAGCGCATCGAGCGCATCCTGCAACGTCGCCACGGTGACGACGCGCATCGCCGATCCGCCGATCTCGCGCGCCGCGGCGATTTCGTCGTCACTCTGTGACCGGGGCAACAGGAAGAGCGTTGCACCGGCGGCTCGTGCGGCCACCGCCTTCTGACGGATCGCCCCGACTGCCCCGACGTTCTCGTCGACGTCGATGGTTCCGGTCGCCACGACTCGTTGTGTCCCGGTGAGGTCACCCGGTGACAGGGCATCGAGCAGCGCGAGCGTGAACGCGAGACCCGCCGACGGTCCGCCGATCTCGTCGGTGTCGATGGTGACGGTGAACGGCGTCTCCACCCGACGTGTGTCGGCGGGCCAGATTCCGATGAGCGTGCGTTGTGGATCGTCGGGATCGGCGATGAGTCGGACGTCGCGTTCGACCGTTTCCGATTCACGGTGGGGAATGACCTCGAGCATGACGACGTCGCCGGGTCGGTAGTCGCCGATGATCCGGCCGAGGTCGGCGAGGGTGTCGATCGGCCGTCCGTCGAGAGTGAGCAACGTGTCGCCCGGGGCGAGCACCTTGCATGCACTCATCGGGTCGTCCCCGCCGCGGCATACGACGTCTTCGACGATGATCGCACCGTCGGTGATCGACGTCGGCAAACCGATGCGGGTGAACGCCACGTATTCGGCGATTTGTCGCGAACTCGTCATCGCCTGGGTGTTCACGACCCGCTGTCGGGCCGGGGTTGATCCGCCGAATCGCTCCTCGAAGGTGAGCACGTCCACATCCGGATCCCACCAGCCGAGTGCGGCCTCGAGGGCGGTGAGTTTGCTGCCGAACGCCGTGACGAAGAGGACGTCACCGTCCGTCTCGTCGATCGTCACTTGCGAACGTGCCTCGTCGTCGAAGGACATCCGCTCGGCGACGGCTTCGGCCGTCCCCGGTGCGATCTCCCACAACCGCACGCTCCACACCCCGGCAACGATGACGACGAGCATCATCAACCACGCGAGAGTGAACATCGGCAGCGACCACAGCAGGCGTCGCACGACGGCTCGTTCGCGCCACCGCTCATCGGGCGGCGGGGGCGGCGGTACGCTGAACACACTTGTTTCCGTCATCGGATGGAACCTTCGATCACGCTATGACCCGCGCCCTCCTCGTCATGGTGCTCTCCCTCGGAAGTCTTCTCTTCTCCTTCCGCTTCTCCGTCCGCGCCGGCACAACCCGGCATGCCGGTCGGGACGCAGCGGCGGCGGGAACCGGTCATGTTCGGGTCGTTGCGCCCGCCGTTCATGATTCGACGCAGCATCGTGGTCGCGCACTCTCGGCCCTCGTCGTGGCGTGCCTCGTGGGTGGGATCGGTCTGGGCCTCACGATCGTCGTCGCACTGAGCACGGTGACGACGGGCATGTCGGGGCTCCTGCGGTGAGCGTCACCGGAAAGGCATGGTCATGAAGCCAGCGTCTCCACTGTCGGCCATCCGTGCCGTCGCCTTCGACTTCGACGGTGTATTCACCGACAATCGCGTCCTCGTCTCGCAGTCGGGTGAAGAGTTCGTCTTCTGCGACCGCGGGGACGGCATGGCGATCGAGTTCCTCCGTGCCGCGGGTATCCATCTCGTCATCATCTCCAAGGAGCCGAACCCCGTCGTGTCGGCCCGTGCCCGCAAGTTGTCGCTCGACGTCCATCAGGGGATCGAGGACAAGTTGCCGATTCTTCGTGACTGGCTGACGAAGATCGGCGTCGACGCGTCGGAGGCTGCGTACATGGGGAACGACGTGAACGACGTCGAGTGCCTCCGTCACTGCGGTCTGGCGGTCGTTCCGTCCGACTCGCACGCCACGGCGATCGCCGTCGCCGACCTCGTTCTCACGAAGCCGGGCGGACGCGGCGCCATTCGCGAGTTCGCCGATGCTCTCATTGCAGCCAGGGGAGGTTCCGTAAGGTGAAGTCCGTGCCCGAATTGAACGTTGCCGGCCGTCGCGTCGGCCCAGAACACCCTCCCCTCGTCATCGCCGAAATCGGTATCAACCACGAGGGCGACATTGCGAAGGCACTGCGCATGGTCGACGACGCGGCCGCCGCCGGCTGCGAATGCGTGAAGTTCCAGTCGCACGTCATCGACGACGAAATGATCCCGAACGACGTCATCCCCGGTAATGCCAGCGAATCGATCTGGGACATCATGGAGCGTTGCGCACTCACCGAGGACGAGGAGCGCACCGTCAAGAGCTACGTCGAGTCGAAGGGCCTCATCTTCCTCTCCACGCCTTTCTCGCGTGCTGCTGCGGAGCGGCTCGAGTCGATGGACGTGCCCGCGTACAAGATCGGCTCCGGTGAGTGCAACAACTACCCGCTCGTCGAGCACATCGCGAAGTACGGCAAGCCCGTCATCATGAGCACGGGAATGAACGACATCGCATCGATCGCCCCCGCGGTCGAGATCTTCCGTCGTCACGATGTCCCCTATGC
>JBIIUH010000069.1:0-7742 GCA_044340075.1 Ilumatobacteraceae bacterium
TCGAGTTCGTGACCCAGTTCGATGCCGCGAAGTACCTCGACGATCGCACCTGCCGGTGGGGCATCGCTGCCGAATTCCGTAGACAGCAGCGCGGGCGGGGGATTGTTCGCCCCGGAGTACCACTGCGTCGATCGGTGCCCGACGAGTACCACTTCGGCGCCGTCCTTCACGACGTCGGCAGGCGACACCTTCTCCGGCCACACCGCACCCGGATCGTCGCGGCCGAGCATCTCGGCATCGGCGCGATCGAGCACCGCGAAGCGCAACGACGCATCGATCCACCGCGGTGAGGCATCAAGTCCGATTTCGCCGAGATGTTCCGGATACACGGTGAGCCTCGGGGCGAGGGAGCGACCGCGTGCCTCGGTGACGTCGCGCAACGAGTCGAGTGCCGGCCACGGACGCTCGGGGTTGACGTGATCGGCGGTGACGGGGCTGACGCCACCCCAGTCGTCGATGCCCGCATCGAGCAGCACGCCGAAGTCGTCACTCAAGTTCGGTGGTGCCTGCAAATGGATGTCGCTCGGCAGGATGAGTCGCGCAACGGCAATCGACCAGAGGTAGTCGTCGGGCGGGCACGCAGCATGGCGGCGCATGATCGTGCCGGGCTTCGGCAGGAAGTTCTGCACGATGACTTCCTGCACGTGTCCGTGCCGTTCGTGCGACGCGGCGATCGCCTCGAGTGCGACGATGCGATCCTCCTGCGACTCGCCGATACCAACGAGGATGCCCGTGGTGAACGGGATGCGCAGTTCGCCGGCCCACTCGAGCGTGTCGAGGCGACGCTGCGGTTCCTTGTCGGGTGCGTTGCGATGACACTCGAGGTCGTCGCGCAACGTCTCGAGCATCATTCCCTGCGACGGTGCGACCGCGCGCAGCATCGCGAGCTCGTCGCGGTACAAGGCACCGGCGTTCGCATGGGGGAGCAGTCCCGTCTCGCGCACGACGAGTTCGGCCATGTCGTGCAGGTAGTGCACGGTCGAGTCGTAGCCGTTCGTACGCAGCCATTCGGCGGCGACGTCGTAGCGCAGTTCGGGTCGCTCACCGAGGGTGAAGAGGGCCTCGTGACAACCGCGGCGCGCACCGTTGCGGGCAATCTCGAGTACCTGCTCGGCGGAGAGATACGGCGACTCGAGTCGCGCCGGCGGCTGGGCGAACGTGCAGTAACCGCATGCGTCGCGACAGAGCATCGTGAGCGGAATGAATACCTTCGGCGAATAGGTGACGCGCGTGCCGAATCGGGCGTCGCGGATCTTGCGCGCATCGCGCATGAGTTCGTCGAGCGGTGCTGACAGCAGATGCTGGCGGGACACGGTTCTCCCTTTCGGAGTTGGTCGTACGTGGACGCACCGCTTCAGCGGGTGAAACGATGCGTTGTGTTGTGCCAGCGTTCGACCGACGAGACGCACGATTGTGAGAGGAGTGCGACGCGGCGTTGGTGCCGAACGACTCTTACCGTAGCGGTCAGTCGCGCGGCGCGGAGGATCCGAGCGCACGGAAGAGCGCGCGGACGTTGCGTCCGTTCACGGGAACGCGGTGCCCAGAGCGGGAAATGAAGCCCAACTGCACCCCGGTGGCGGGGTCGAGCACGGTAAAGACCTGTTCGTGGCCGTCGTCGTCGACGATGACGTCGGTGAGCAGGGGCACGTCGGCGGCGGCGAGCAGACCCTGCACGTAGCCGGCATTGAGCACCTCGATGGCGATGTGTTGCACGCCCGTGCCGTGTTCGGCGAGGTGTGCGTCGACGGCCGGGTCACCGGGGCCGACGATGACGACGGTGACACCACCGCCGTCGGCAACGACGATTGCGGCGTCGTCCGTCGGGGTGATCTCGAAGCCGAGCGAGCGCAGAAAGCGCGTTGCGGCAGCGAGATCACCGACAGCGATGACGACGTGGTCGATGCGGCAGCCGACGGCGTCGAGGGCCGAGTGGAGAACGTCGGCCACCTTGCTCGGCGATTCGGTGCCGCGGTCGTGGGCGACCTCGATGCGGTGCGTCTCGGAGAGCAGGATGCGGAAGAGCTGTTCGGTGAAGTCGGGATCGACGCCGGCGTCGATGGCCCACTGTCGACGCGTCGTGAGCACCTGGCGCACGCGCTCGGGCTGGATGACCGTCGCACCGGTGGTCGCCTTGAGTGCCGCGACGTCGCGACACACGTTCATGCGCTCGGCGAGCAACTCGACGATGCGCGCATCGATCTCGTCGATCCGCGAACGAAGGCCGCCGAGGTCGCTCACGACGAACGTCCGGCTTCGGCGAGTCGGGCGATGTGTTTGGCGAGCACGTCCATCTCGACGTTGATCTTCGTTCCCGCGGTCATCGCACCGAGCGTCGTGTTGTCGGCCGTGTGCGGAATGACCGCGACGCGCAGCGTGTCGTCGCCGAGCCCGAAAGCCGTGAGGCTGACGCCGTCGAGGGTGATCGAACCCTTCTCAACGACGAGATGCATGAGGTCGCGCGGAATGCGAACACAGAGATCGGGGGCCGGGGAGACCACTTCGCCGACGGCATCGACGTGACCGAGCACGAGATGACCGCCGAGGCGTGCACCGAGGGCGACGGGGCGTTCGAGGTTGACGCGATCACCGGCGCGCAGCGAGCCGAGGTTGGTGCGTGAATACGTCTCGTCGCTGACGTCGGCATCCCACCACGAGTCGCCGCGGGCAACGACGGTGAGGCAGCAGCCGTTCACCGCAATGGATGCGCCCAGATCGCTGCCCTCGAGAACCGTTCGCGCCCCGATGCGCAGGCGGGATCCGTCGCGCTCAACGACCGTGCCGAGCTCCTCGACGATCCCCGTGAACACGCGCACAACGCTAACCGTGGCTGCTTCCGCGGCTTCGATGACGCGTGCCCGACGGCCGATGATGCCTGTGTATGCACACGGGGAATGTGCCGGGGTGGAGATGCCCCGAATGCGCCGTAGAGTCGAGACGTCCATTCGGGCTTCGGCGCGAGTGAGATGCTGCGGGATGGTCCCGGAGCGACCCGGAACGGGCGAGATGGATCAACAGGATCCTGAATCGCTGCCGAGGCAGAAAGAGGCAACGAACGAACATGGCGACTCCCTCAAACAACGGGAAACAAGACGTCATTGCGAAACACGGTCAACACGGGACCGATACCGGTTCGCCGGAAGTGCAGATCGCACTCCTGACGGAACGGATCAACAGCCTGACCGAGCACCTGAAGAAGCATCAGAAGGACCACCACAGTCGTCGTGGTCTGCTGATGATGGTCGGGCGCCGGCGTCGAATGCTGGATTACGTCCGTGACCGTGACATCGAGAAGTATCGCAAACTCCTCGACGAGCTTCAGCTTCGTCGTTAAGCCACGGCGGACAATGTCGCCGTCCCGAGGGGGACCGCGATCCGCCGGCATGCGAACACACACATAGGAGACATACACATGGCTGAGGCCATTTCCGTGTCGGGAGCCGTGAGCGGCACCGACAAGACCATCCGTTTCGAAACGGGCAAACTCGCTCTGCAATCGCAGGGTGCCGTCGTTGCATCCGTGGGCAAAACCACCGTGCTCGCCACGGCGAATGCTGCAAAGAGCGTGCGTGACGGGATTGATTTCTTCCCGCTCACCGTCGACGTCGAAGAGCGCGCCTACGCGGCAGGAAAGATCCCCGGATCGTTCTTCCGTCGCGAGGGACGTCCGAGCCAGCAGGCGATTCTCACCTGCCGTCTCATCGACCGACCGTTGCGCCCGGCCTTCCCGGACGACTACCGCAACGAGACGCAGGTCGTCATCACCGTCATCGGTGCCGACCAGGAAAACCCGCACGACGTGCTCGCCATCAACGCCGCTTCGGCCGCGCTGATGATCAGCGGCATTCCGTTCGACGGTCCGATCGGTGCGGTGCGCGTGGCGTACTCGCAGGACGGCACCTGGGTTCCGCACCCCACCTTCGAAGAGGGTGATGCCGGCACGTTCGAACTCGTCGTCGCGGGTCGCGAACTCGACAACGGTGACGTCGCGATCATGATGGTCGAGGCGGGCGGCACCGAGAAGTCGTTCGAGTTCTACGCAGCAGGTGCGCCGAAGGTGTCCGAGACGGTCATCGCCGCCGGACTCGAAGCGTCGAAGCAGTGGATCAAGGAGTCGATCAAGCTGCAGCGTCAGCTCGTCGCCAGCGTCATCGCGTCGAAGGGGCTCATCGAGCCGCTGACGTACCCGTCGGTCGTCGACTACACCGACGAGTTGTTCGCCGAAGTCGAGCGCGTCGGTACCGACAAGCTCGCACCGGCCATCCGCATCTCACTGAAGAAGGATCGCAACGCCGCGATCGACGAGGCAACGGCTGCAGTGCTCGCCGAACTCGCCGGCACGGCCGATGCCCCGGGCAAGTTCGCCGGACACGAAAAGCAGATCAAGGAAGCGGTGCGTTCGCTGACGAAGAAGCTGGTTCGCCAGCGCATCGTGAAGGACGGCATCCGCATCGACGGCCGCAAGCCGAGCGACCTGCGCGAAGTGACCGCCGAAGTGGGCCTGTTCCCGACGGCGCACGGAACGGGTTTGTTCCGTCGCGGCGAGACGCAGGTGATGAACGTGACGACCCTGGCCATGCCGCGCATGAACCAGATGATCGACTCGATCACCCCGCAGACCGAGAAGCGCTACATGCACGACTACAACATGCCCCCGTGGGCAAACGGTGAAACCGGCCGCGTCGGTTCGCCGAAGCGCCGCGAGATCGGCCACGGAGCGCTCGCCGAGCGCGCCGTGTTCCCGGTGGTGCCGAACCAGACCGACTTCGCGTACACGCTGCGACTCGTCAGCGAAGTGATGTCGTCGAACGGTTCGACGTCGATGGCGTCGGTGTGTGCCTCGAGCCTCGCGCTCATGGACGCAGGAGTTCCGATCGTGGCGCCGGTTGCCGGCATCGCGATGGGTCTCATCTACGAGGGCGGCACGTACACCGCGCTCACCGACATCCTCGGAGCCGAGGATGCCTTCGGTGACATGGACTTCAAGGTCGCCGGCACCGCCGACGCGATCACGGCCCTGCAGCTCGACACGAAGATCGACGGCATCCCGAGCGACGTTCTCGCGAAGGCTCTGCAGCAGGCGAAGGATGCCCGCTTGTCGATCCTCGATGTGATGAACAAGGCCATTGCCGCACCGCGTTCGACGGTCGCCGAGAGTGCACCGAAGATCGTGTCGTTCACGATTCCGCTCGACAAGGTCGGTGAGGTCATCGGTCCGAAGGGCAAGGTCATCAACACGATCCAGCAGGAGACCGGTGCCGACATCGCCGTCGACGACGACGGAGCGGTGGGCATCGTCACCATCGGTTCGCCCGACTCGGCGAAGGTCGAGGACGCCAAGTCCCGCATTCTCAACATCGTCGATCCGCCGACCGCGGAACTCGGTGCCACGTACACCGGTCGTGTCGTAAACATCGCCCAGTTCGGCGCGTTCGTGAACATCCTCCCCGGACGTGACGGACTCATCCACATCTCGAAGCTCGGCAACGGTCAGCGCGTCGCGCGCGTCGAAGACGTGCTCAACCTCGGTGACGAGGTGACGGTGCGCGTCGATGACATCGACGACCGCGGCAAGGTGAGCCTCACGCTCATCGGTCCCGACGGACAGCCCGTCGTAGGTAGCGGTGGCGATCGTGGTCCGCGCGAAGACCGTGGCCCGCGTGAAGATCGCGGCCCGCGTGACGACCGTGGCGGACGTGACCGTGGTGGCCGTGATCGCGGCGGACGCGGTGACCGTGACCGTGGTGGTCGCGGTGATCGTGACCGCGGTGGTCGCAGCGACGGCGGACGCGGTGATCGCGATCGCGGCGGACGCAGCGATGCCGGACGTGGCGACAGTGGTCGCGGTGACGGTGGTGGTCGCGGAGATCGCGATCGCAACGATCGCGGCGGCCGCAGTGAGCGGGGAGATCGCGACCGTGCTCCGCGCGGTGAGCGTTCATCCGGTGGCTCCGATGCCGTTGCGGTAAGTTTCGAAGACGAATTCGATCGCGACTTCAACAGCTGACATCGGTGACCCGGCGGTGATCTTCACCGCCCGCCACCGCGGGAGGAATCAATGACTCGAGTGGCCGTCATCGGAGCAGCGGGTCGGATGGGTACGGCGGCATGTGCCGCGGTACACGCTGACCCCGATCTCGAGCTCGTCGCCGCAGTCGACAGCAGCGCCCAGCCGGGTGCGACGACTGCGCAGGGATTGGCGATTGCGCGCGAACTGCGCGCGATCGCCGATTCGCACGCCGAGGTGGCGGTGGACTTCACCGTTGCCGCGGCGGCACGGGTGAACCTTCCGTGGCTCGCCCTGCACGGCGTTCACGCCGTCGTCGGCACGACCGGCTTTGCCACCGACGACATCGACAAGTTCCGTGCGGAATTCGCGCGCAGCAACTGCCTCATCGCGCCGAACTTTGCCATCGGCGCGGTGCTCATGATGCGCTTCGCCGAAATGGCGGCGCCGTTCTTCGACACCGCCGAGATCATCGAAATCCACCACGACGCCAAGGCCGATTCGCCGTCGGGAACCGCCGTTGCCACTGCGCAGCGGATGGCGGCGGCGAGCACGGGATGGGCCGACGATCCGACGAAGCACGAAGCGATTCACGGCGCACGCGGGGCGAAGGGTCCCGGCGACATCCGTATTCACGCCGTGCGCATGCGGGGCGCCGTCGCGAACCAGGAAGTGATTCTCGGAACGACCGGTCAGACCCTGACGATCCGCCACGACACGGTGGATCGCGACAGTTTCATGCCGGGCGTCGTGCTCGCGTGCAAGCGAATCTCGAAGTTCCCCGGATTGACGATCGGGCTCGACTCACTGATCCTGTGAGAGGACTTCCGACGCGCGCTGCACGAGCAGATCGCGCTCGGCGTCGGTGAGCGGACGCGAGGTGCGCACGTTCAACTCGACACGGTCGCCATCGCCGCCGGCTGCCTCGATTTCGTCGATGAACAGCACCGTGGTGAGGCCCTTGCTGCCGGCGAGATCGCGCACGGCCGACGACACGCGCTTCGGGTCGCTCGACGACGTGCTCAACTGCAGCGACTGACGAATCGGCTCCTGGCTGAGGTTGCGAATGATGTCGAGCTTCGAATGCGGCACGTGGAACGTGCTGCGAGCGTCCCGCAAGCGCGTCGTGACCACACCGACGTGTTCGACCGTTGCACGCACCGGTTCGGTCCAGCCGATGGTTGCTTCGACGTCGTCGCCGACACCGAAGCGGTCCTCGAGCAGGATCGCCAGGCCGGTGAGGTAGTCGTTGACGCGGTGCTGTCCGCCGATGGCGATGGCGGCACCGAGGAAGCCGGCACTCGATAGGAAAAAGGCGGCATTGAGGTCGAGCACGTTGAAGATGGCGATGATCGCGATGATCCACAGAACGAAACTGCTCAACTGGTGCAGCATTCCGGTGGCCGCCTCGATGCGCTGGCGACGACGATTTTCGCCGCCTTCCATGGTCTCGGCGCCGACGCGTCGAAGCGTGTTCTTCCACCAACGGCGGCTGCGCCCGGCCTTGCTGTCGGCGACTTTGCGCACGACGGTGCGCAGCAGGAAATAGGTGATTCGCGTGAGCAGGTAGCAACCGACGACGATGAGGATCGCGATGACCGGCCGCGTGAGAAAGCGTTGAATGCCCGTCACCGTCTCTTCGTCCGCCGCGAGGATCGGTGCGAGCGAGTGCACGTGCGAAAGTGAGGTGGTCATGAGCGTTGTCGGTGTCAACATCGTGCCTTTCAGTGTGGCGGAG
>JBIIUH010000070.1:0-7702 GCA_044340075.1 Ilumatobacteraceae bacterium
CCCTACTGGGTCGGTCGCGAAAGAAACGTTTAGTGACGTGCGCACTGGCGCACGTCACTAAACGTCATAGACACAGTTTGTGACGTGCGCACTGGCGCACGTCACTAAACGTCATAGACACAGTTTGGTGAGGTGCGCGAACGCGCACCTCACCGAAGGTCATCGACCCGTTTGATCGCTGATCTCCTCGAGTTCCTTGTGCGCCGTTTCGGGGAAGGTGCGCACGACGAAGAGCGCGACGAGCGTCGGGCCGATTGCGAACAGCGCGAGGATGCCGCCGTAGCTGCGTGAGGAATCGAGCCACGTACCGGCGACGATGAGGCCGATGCTGCCGCCGATGAGGCTCGCTGCCGTGATCATTCCCGACGCAAAGCTGCGATCGGTCGTGGGGAACAACTCGCCGCGGTAGACGCCGAAGGCGGGGTACGCCATGCCGAATCCGATTCCGCCGACGAGCGTGGCCAGCCACATCGCGGGACCCGCGACACTGAACGACACCGTGAGCATCCACGTACCGACGAGCAGGGACGCGGCGGCGAGTATGCGCCGGCCGCGCTTGTCGGCGAGTCGCCCGCCGATGACGAGACCGACCGCGGCGGGAGTCGTGGTGACGAAGGTGAAGATCGTGATGAGGAGAGGCGAGTACCCGCGCACGTCGCGCAGGTAGTTCACCTGGAACACGCTCGACGTGGCGATGAACACGTTGGCGAGCAGCGCGGCGACGAGCTGCATGACGAGCCGCGGGTCGCGCAGTTGCCGGCTCATTGCCCGTCGCTCGTTGGTGTGCTGCGTGACGAAGCGGCGGGTCTCGGAGAGTCCGCGCATGAGCACGAATCCGACGGCGCACCATGCGAGTGCGATGACGTACACCCAGCGCCATCCGCCGACGCTGACGTCGGCGAGTGGCAGCGTCGCGACCGCCAGCCCGGCGCCGAATCCTGCGGCGATACCGAGCAGACCGAGGGTCGATGCGCGCGAGTCCCGCGACATCTCCTCGGCGGCGATGACGCCGACGAGGACGTTGATCGACACGGCGAGGGGGCGGGCGAGCGTCTGCGTCGCGACGAGCCACGTGAACGACGGTGCGATTGCACCCATTGCCGCGCTCAACGGTGCGAGCCAGGCGAGCGCGATGAGCACGCGACGTCGACCGAATCTGTCCGCGGCCCACGCGATGGGAATCGCGAGCACGACTCCCCAGCGCACAATGGCCGCGCCGAATCCGATCGCCCGGTCGGACACGGCGAACTCGTCGGCCGCATACGACACGGTCTGCGTGAAGAGGGTGTTCACGTACGCGAACGGAACGGTTGCGAGCACGAGCAGGAGAAACACGCGCAACTCGCTGCGCGTGGCTCCTCCCGGGAACATCCGTCGTGTCATGCGTCCCGCGGATGATGACGCGTCGGACGGCACCGCGGGGAGCATACTGAGATGAGTGACAATCACGGCTCCGCGCATCCTCGTGCGCCGCAGTGGTCCTCTCTCCGGTTCCGTGCAGGTTCCCGGGGCGAAGAACTCGGTGCTCAAACTCATGGCAGCGACCCTGCTCGCCGAGGGGGAGTACGTACTCACGAACGTGCCGGCGATCACCGACGTGCACACGATGGCCGACACCTTGGCCTCGCTCGGCGTGCAGTCGCAATGGCTCGGACCGCACGAGTTGCACCTCGTCAACGACGGCAACATCACGCCGGTCGTTCCCTTCGAGAAGTTGGACAAGATCCGGGCGAGCATCAACGTGCTCGGCCCGCTGCTCACGCACTACGGCACCGCCCGCATCAACTGGCCGGGGGGCGACGACTTCGGCGGTCGTCCGATCAACCTCCACGTGCAGGGGCTCGAGGCGATGGGCGCCACCGTCGAGCAGAACCTCTACGACATCGTCGCCTACGCCGACCGACTGAAGGGTGCCCACGTCGAGCTCGCGATCCCGAGCGTCGGTGCGACGGAGAACCTCGTGACGGCCGCGGTGTACGCGGTCGGCACCACGGTCATCGACAATGCGGCGCGCGAACCCGAGGTGCAGGACCTGTGCAACATGCTCGTGTCGATGGGCGCCGACATCGAGGGCATCGGCACGTCGCGACTCGTCATTCACGGCGTCGAGCGCGGCGCGTTGCACGGCACCCGCCACACCGTCGTCAACGACCGCGTGCAGGCGGCGACGTACATCGCCGCGGTGGCGGTGGCCACGGGTGACGTGCTCGTGCGCGGAGCGCGCACCGAACACATGGAGGAGTTGCTCAACTGTTACGCGCGCATGGGCGTGTCGATCACCCCGCAGCGTGACGGCATCCGCGTCACCGCCCGTGAACGCCTGCGCGCCATCGATTTCACGACCGAGCCGTATCCCGGGATCGCCACCGATTACAAACCGCTGCTCGTCGCGATGCTCGCGGTCAGCCGCGGTGAGGGAGTGGTCACCGAAACTCTGTTCCCCGGCCGCTTCAGGTACATCGAGGAATTGCGTCGTCTCGGTGCGTCGATCTCGGTGTACGGAACGAAGGCGCGCGTGCGGGGCGTCTACGAACTCATCGGCACGTCAGTGCGCGCACCCGACATCCGTGCCGGAGCGGCTCTCGTCGTCGCGGGTCTCGTCGCCGAGGGCGAGACCGAGATCCACGACGTGCATCACATCGACCGCGGCTACGACGACCTCGTCGGTCGGCTCATTGGTCTCGGTGCCGACGTGACTCGCGCATAACCCTGCGTTTTGCCACCCACAGCGCACCGGCAATGACCGCCATCGGAACGGCGACCATGAGAATCTCGTCCCAGCCACCCTGGTGCGCCACCACGCTCCTATCGTATGGAGCACGTTCGGGCCCGAACCGACGGAGGTGATCGACGTGACGACAAGCAATGCCACCGACGCTGCGTCGGCGTTGCGCGCGCAAGTCGAGGCCACGATCGAGGTCATCCGTCCCGCGTTGCAGGCCGACGGTGGTGACATCGTCCTGCGCGACGTCGACGACGCAACGGGAATCGTCACGGTGACTCTCGTCGGCGCATGCGGAACCTGTCCCGCGAGCGACCAGACGCTGAAGGCGGGCATCGAGCGGATCATGAAGGACCGCATCGATGGCATCACCGAAGTCGTCGCCGTCTGAAGACCCCGTCTAAAGTCATCACGATGTCCGAGCGCACGACCGATCCGGCGGTGCTGTTCGACCGTGCCCGGCAGGGTGACCGTGCCGCACTTGCCCGACTGTTGTCGTTCATCGAGCGCGGTGGCGCCGAGGCACGTGCCATCTCGCGGCTCGCAGCACCGCACGTCGGCGCCGCCTACGTCGTCGGCATCACCGGGGCACCGGGTGCGGGCAAGAGCACGCTGACCGCCTCGATCATCGCCGCGCTGCGCGCGCGGGGTGAGAGGGTCGCGGTGCTCGCGATCGATCCGTCGTCTCCGTTCACCGGCGGCGCGATCCTCGGTGACCGCGTCCGCATGCAGGACCACGCCACCGACTCCGGTGTCTTCATTCGCTCGATGGCGACGCGCGGCCATCTCGGTGGTCTGTCCGTTGCGACGAGCGAAGCGATCCGTCTGCTCGACGCCGTCGGCCATCCGTGGGTGCTCGTCGAGACCGTGGGCGTCGGCCAGGTCGAGGTCGAAATCGTCGGCAAGGCCGACACGACGATCGTCGTCGTCAACCCGGGATGGGGCGACGCGGTGCAGGCGAACAAGGCGGGTCTCATGGAAGTGGCCGACGTCTTTGCGATCAACAAGGCCGACCGGGACGGAACCGACCAGACGAAGCGCGACCTGCAGCAGATGCTCGAACTCACCGAGTTCGCCGAGGGCGACTGGCGACCGCCGATCGTGCCGACGATCGGTACGACGGGACAGGGTGTCGAGGAACTTCTCGCCGAAGTCGCCGCACACCGCGATCACGCAACGGCGAGCGGTCAACTCGCGCACCGCCGCCGCATCCGCCGCCGCGAGGAGTTGCGCGAGATCATCGAACGACGACTCGAGCAGCGTGCGCGCGAGCTCAGTCAGGGTGCGCACTGGGACGACGTCGAGTCGCGTGTCGTCGACGGGTCGCTCGATCCGTGGTCGGCGGCCGACGACCTGCTCGGCGGCATCGGCGCGTGATCCCGCGCCCGTTACGGGCGATGGAGCCCGAGGTGCGTCGCGTCATCGCGGCGACGATGGCGGTGAACGTCGCCGTCGGCATCTTCGGAATCTCCTTCGGCGTCGCGTCGATCGCCGCCGGAGCCGACGTGTTGCAGACGTGCGCACTGTCGTTCTTCACGTTCACCGGTGCGTCGCAGTTCTCCGCGATGAGCGTCGTCGGGGCCGGTGGCACGGCGACCGCGGCGTTCGGCGGAGCGGCGATCCTCGCCGCGCGCAACTTCGTCTACGGCCTCGCGATGTCGCGGATGCTCCACTTCAAGCGTCCGACGGTTCCGAAGCGCCTTCTCGCCGCGCACTTCATAATCGACGAGTCGACCGCATTGGCGAGTGCGGAGACCGACGACCGCTTGCGACGCATCGCGTTCTGGAGCACGGCGCTCGGTCTGTTCATTTTCTGGAACCTCGGCACCCTGCTCGGAGCACTGCTCGGCGGGGCGATCGATCCGGAAGTGTGGGGACTCGACGTTGCATTCCCCGCGGTATTCGTCGCGATGCTCGGTGCACACCTGCGCACACGCCGCGGTCGGGTGGCCGCCGCGCTCGGCGCGCTCATCTTCGTCGTGCTCGTGCCGATCCTGCCGATCGGTGTGCCGATCCTCGCGGCCGCGACGGCCGTGCTCGTCGGTGCGTGGCCCGATTCCCGACGTCGGAGTGCGACATGACGGACACGCGTCTGTGGTGGATGATCGCCGCGCTGTCGGCGACGGCATTCGGATTCAAGGCGCTCGGTTTCGTCGCCCTCGGCGGTCGGCGGTTGCCGGTCGTCGTCGAGCGCTGCCTCGCGCTCATCCCGGCGGCGCTCCTCGCGGCGCTCGTCGTGAAGGACACCGTGACGATCGGCCAGGAAGTGGTTCTCGATGAACGCCTCGTCGGAGTCGCCGTCGCCGCGTTCGCGACGTGGCGCAAGATGCCGTTCCTCGTCGTCATCGTCGCCGCGATGGCGACGACCGCGGCGATTCGTTACGGCCTCGGCAGCTGACGGCGCAGCGCGGTTCGGCCGCAGTTCGCTAGCGGGCGGGAGCGTTCTCGCAGAGCGACTTCAGGCGGCGCAGGTTGCCCTTCCAGATCGCCCGCAGGATGATGCGTCCGCCGACGAGTGCGCCGAGCGGACCGCCGAGCCACCACGGAAACACGAGCGTTTCCTCCCACACGAATCGCGTACCGCCACCGGGCAGGGGCGACAGCGTGAACGCACCGGTTCCGGTGACAACACCGACGTGTCGCACACCCATGGTGCGCGCCGGTTCCCATGCGGTGATCTCCATCTTGTCGGTGAGCCGCAGCGGACCGACCTTCGTGTCGCACAGGAACTGCGTGCCGACGCCGCGGCGCTGGTCGTTGACGAAGCGGATCGCCTCGGCGTCCTGCATCCAGTCGACGTGGCGCTCGACGGGTTCGACGATCTCCCACACCTGCTCGGGGCTGCGATTGATCGTCGTTTCGACGCGGATCGAACTCATGCCGTCAGCGTACGGTGCGCCCGTGCATAGATGCTGACGTGACGGCTGCTCGACTCGCCGAACGTCTCGCCGTTCCATCCGCCGCGGCGTTCGACGAGCCGCAGGTTCGCCGCCGCGGCCATGTCGTCGAGCAATGCGGGTGATGCGTACACGACCCGCCACGGGCGCAACACCGTGCCTGACGCGCGGTGCTCCTCGGTGATGCCGCTGACGACGCGGTGCCGCGCGTCGGTGTACGTCGCGGTGATGACCCGTGACCCGTTGCGCACGTCGCGCGAGACGCCGAGCGGTGCCGGATCGTCGACGGGGACGAAGCAGTCGATGACGCATGCACCGTCGTCGGTGAGCCGTTCGGCGATCGTGGCGAAGCAGCGCCGTTGGGCGCCTTCATCGGGAAGATTGAACAGCGTGTTGTACGACACGACGACGAGGGAGAACGGTCCGCGCGGGACCGCGTCGCTGCTCATGTCGCCGATCGCGATCGTGACGTTGTCGGTGGCGGTGTTGCTCGAACCGGTGTTGCTCGAACCGGTCTTGCTCGAACCGGTCTCGATCGTGTCGAGGGGGCGTGCATCGTCGGCCGTGCCGAGTTTCGTGCGGAGGCGATCGAGCATCGCCGGGGATGCGTCGACGGCGACCACACGGCGCGGAGCGACGGCGCGGGCAAGGGGGAGCGTGAGACGGCCCGTGCCCGCACCGAGTTCGAGCACGTCACCCGAGTCGAAGCGCCGCGACAGCGCCACGATGCCCGCCACGTCTCCGGCGACATGATGGGACGTATTGCCGGACGTGTCGCGCGACGAGTGTTGCGACGCGTCATCGGCGTACCACGCGTCGTAGACGTCGGCGAAGACATCGCCGTAGCCGGCCGCTGCTCCGGGGCGATCCGAGTATTGCGTCACGCTCGTAGTCCAGCAGGTGACTCGGCCCGCCGACGACCTCCAATACCCTGAAGTTCGTGGCGCACTCGACTCCGCAACTCGCGTACCTCGATCATGCTGCGACGTCGCCGATGCGGCCCGAGGCGAGTGCGGCGATGCAGCCGTACCTCTCCGAGCAGTTCGCCAATCCGTCGGGGGCGCACCGATTCGCCCGTCTTGCACGCGCCGCCATCGACGACGCCCGCGATCGCGTCGCGGCGATCCTCGGTGTGCGCGGCGGGGAAATCGTGTTCACCGGAGGGGGTACCGAAGGTGACAACGCGGCCGTGCTCGGTGCCGTACGTCGGCACCGCGGCGTCGCGGTGTGTCCGGCGACCGAACACCACGCCGTCCTGCACTGCGTCGAACACGCACACACGCTGTTCGGCGGTCGAGTCGTCGGCGTCGACTCCACCGGTGTCGTCGATCTCGACGATCTCGCAGCGACGCTGCGCGACGTCGCGGCAGCGGGGGAGAAAGTCTCCGTCGTGTCGACGATGGCGGTGAACAACGAAGTCGGCAGCATCACGCCGCTGCGCAAGGTGGCGCGCGTCGTCCACGACGAGGCGCCCGGGGCGCTGCTGCACACCGACGCGGTCCAAGCCGCATGCTGGCTCGATCTGCGCGACGTCGCCGTTGCCGTCGACGTGCTCACGATGTCGGCGCACAAGTTCGGCGGACCGAAGGGTGTCGGCATCATGATGGTTCGCGACGGAGTGAGCCTCGAACCGTTGCTGATGGGCGGCGGTCAGGAACGCGAGCGGCGCAGCGGCACGCACAACGTCGCCGGCATCGTCGCCGCCGCGGTCGCTCTCGAGGTGACGGTTGCGCACCGCGAATCCGAGGCCGTGCGTCTCGGCGAACTCGCGCGCCGACTCGTCGATCTCATCCGGCGCGAGATCCCGGACGTGCACGAGACCGTCGCAGCCGCCGCACGCGTGCCCGGAATCGTGCACCTGTGCTTCGCCGACGTCGAGAACGAGGCGTTGCTCTTCCTCCTCGACGAAGCCGGGGTGTGCGCCTCGGCGGCATCGGCCTGTGCGAGCGGTGCGATGGAACCGTCGCACGTGCTCGCGGCGATGGGCGTCGACGTACGGCTCGCCAAGGGTGCGCTGCGACTGAGTCTCGGACACACGACGACGACCGACGACATCGACCGTGCCGCGGCGGCGATCACCGCA
>JBIIUH010000071.1:0-7689 GCA_044340075.1 Ilumatobacteraceae bacterium
CCATTCGCGCACCATGCGGCGCGCGATCGACGTTGCCTGTTCGAGGGCGTTGGCAGCGCCGCTGTTCAGACCGCCGAACACGATCGACTCGGCGACGCGACCACCCATCGCCTTGCAAATGACGTCGAGGAAGTAGTCACGCGAGTACGTGTGACGCTCCTCGGGGAGACTCCACGTGACGCCGAGCGCCATGCCGCGGGGGAGGATCGTCACCTTGTGCAGCGGATCGCTGTGCGGCAGCACCGTGGAGAGCACCGCGTGACCACCTTCGTGGTACGCAACGGCACGCTTTTCCTCGGCAGTGAGCGCGAGGCTCTCGCGCCGCGCACCCATGACGACCCGGTCGCGGGCGTTCTCGAAGTCGATGCGTTCGATGTTCTTCGAACCGCGGCGCACCGCGATGAGCGCCGCCTCGTTGACGAGGTTGGCGAGATCGGCACCGCTCATTCCGGGCGTGGCCTTCGCCATCGTCTCGAGGTCGACGTCGCCGCCCATCCGCTTTCCGGTGGTGTGCACCTTGAGGATCGCGTGACGCTCCTCGGCTTCGGGAAGGGGAACGATGATCTGACGATCGAAGCGCCCCGGGCGCAGGAGGGCCGCATCGAGGATGTCGGGGCGGTTGGTCGCCGCCATGACGACGACGCCCTCGGACGACTCGAATCCGTCCATCTCCGCGAGCATCTGGTTGAGCGTCTGTTCGCGCTCGTCGTGTCCGCCGCCGAGACCGGCGCCGCGTTTGCGGCCGATCGAGTCGATTTCGTCGATGAAGATGATCGCGCGTCCCATCTTGCGGGCCTGCTGGAAGAGGTCGCGTACGCGGGACGCACCGACGCCGACGAACATCTCCATGAAGTCCGAACCGGTGACGCTGAGGAAGCCGACACCGGCTTCACCGGCGACGGCGCGGGCGAACAACGTCTTGCCGGTTCCCGGGGGACCGACGAGCAACACGCCCTTCGGTACACGGGCACCGATCTCCTTGAACCGCTCCGGCATGCGCAGGAAGTCGACGACCTCGCGGATCTCCTGCTTCACGCCTTCGTAGCCGGCGATGTCGGCGAATGTCGTCGTCGGCTTGTCGGCGTCGTACGGCTTCGCCTTGCTGCGGCCGATCGACATGATGTTGCCGGCCTGTCCCATCGCACGGCGCTGCATCCAGATGAAGAAGCCCATGATGAGGAAGAACGGCAGCAGGATCGGGATGAGGCTGGTGAAGAAGTTGCCCTGCGGGGTGTTGTAGTCGTAGTCGACACCCTTCGTCTTCAGCAGTTGCTCGTCGGCATCGGACAGTGCGGTCGCACCCGTCGTCGAGAACGTGGAGCCGTCGTTCAGCGTGCCGCTGATGACGTTGGTGAGGTTGTTGATGCTCACCTCGCGCACGCGTCCGTCCTCGACGAGTTCGAGGAACTCGGTGTACGTGACGCGGGTCGGATCGGTCGTCGGGATGAGTCGCGGACCGATGATGAGCGCGATGGCGACGCCGACGATGAGCCATACGGCCCACTTCGGCATCTGTCGCTGGTTGCCGGGGCGTTGTGCACCGTTCGGACCGCCGGAACCGCCGGATTGGTTGCCGAATCGACGTTGCGGACGCGACGAACGACGCGGTGTCGGAGGTGGAGGAGGAGGGGGGAGGCCTGCCATGTGGTCATGCTATGGGTCGACCATCCGAGCCATCCACCGCAGTTCACGAATCGAGAAGTAACTTCGGTCGCATGTCGCGACGCTGTTCCCGCTCCGCGTGCAACGAGCCGGCAGTCGTCACACTGAACTACCAATACGCCACGGCAACGTGCTGGGTGGACGACGTGTCGGACGACCTCGATCCGCATTCGTACGACCTGTGCGACAAGCACCTTCGACGCCTCACCGTGCCGAGCGGTTGGCGCCTCGAGGATCGTCGCAACCGGTTCCGCGCGGTCCTGCCCAGCCAGCTCGCCGGCTGATCGCCGTGCTGCGTCGGGGAACGGCGTGATTTCAGCGTGAACTCGCCGAAGTGGGATCCCCCGTACGGCGAACGCCCCTACGGCGAGCGGACGTACGCACATCACGTCTCGAACTCCGGTGGTCCGCGAACGCGGTTCAGCGTGAGCTTCGTCATCGGCGGATGGATCGCGTGTTACTTCGTCGCCACCGTCATCGGTCTCGTCATCGTCGCCGTGTCGGGTGCGGATGCCGCCGGTGACGATCAGCCGCCGTGGTTCCTCCTCGCGAGTGCGCTCAGTCTGTGGATTCCCTTCCTCGTCATGTTGCGCTACGCGTCACGGGTGCGGGGCTCCGGTTCGTTTCGCGACGATTTCGGGCTGCGTTTCCGGTGGGCCGATCTCGCCGGCATTCCCATCGGTGTGCTGTCCCAGTTCTTCGTCGTCGGGCTCGTCTCGTACCCGTTCCAGCGCGCATTCCCCGAAACGTTCAACGCCGACAAGATCGAGGAGCGGGCGCGTTCGTTGTACGACGCCGCAACCGGTCCGTGGATGTGGGTGCTGTTCGTGATCGTCATCGTCGGGGCACCGCTCGTCGAGGAACTCGTGTACCGAGGGTTCATTCACTCGGGATTGCGGTCGCGGATGAACGACGCCGTCGCGCTCGTCGTTGCTGCCGCATGGTTCGCCCTCGTCCACATGCAACTCGCCGAACTGCCCGGACTGTTCGCCTTCGGCCTCGTGCTCGGTACGTGTTACCACCTCACGCGTCGGGTGGGTATGCCGATCGTTGCGCACATGGCGTTCAACGCCACCGGCATCCTCTTTCTCGTCCTCACCTGAGGCCGCCCCGCTGCGCCATGATGAATGGCGTGAACGAGGCATCATCCGACGCTGCCGCAGCACCTGACGTGCTCGGCGCAGCCGATGACGCTGTCGTTGACGGCACTGGCGCTGATGCCACCGCAGTCGATGCCCCTTCGGTTGATGATGCTTTGGTTGACGACGCAGTCGCCGCGTGGTCGCGGCGGCGGGCGCGCACCGTCGCGATTGCCGTCGTCGGCATCGCCACGCTCATCGTGTTGTGGGCTCTGCAGCCGCGACTCATCGTCGCGAACAACACCCCGACGGGCGGCGACATGGGTGCCCACGTGTACGGCCCGGCGTACCTGCGCGATCATCTGCTGCCGGCGCTGCGACTCAGCGGGTGGAGCAACGACTGGTACGCGGGTTTCCCGATCTACCGCTTCTACATGGTCGTGCCGGCATTGCTCATCGTGCTCGTCGATCTCGTCGTGCCGTACGGCATCGCACTGAAGATCGTCGCCGTCGTCGGCCTGCTCGCGTTCCCCGCCTGTGCGTACGCCTTTGCACGTCTCGCCCGCCTGGCATCACCGTTGCCCGAACTCGTCGTCGTCGCATCACTCGTGTTCCTCTTCGACGAGAGCTTCACGATCTACGGCGGCAACATCGCCTCGACGATGGCGGGGGAGTTCTCCTTCTCGATCTCGCTCAGTCTCACGCTGCTCGCATTCGGCCTGTTCATTCGCACCGTCGAGGACGGGACGCACGTGGCCCGGGCGGCGATCGTGCTCGCGCTCGCCGCACTCAGTCACGGCATCGTTCTCATGTTCGCCTTCGGCGGTGTCGTCACCTATCTCGCACTGCGCCCCGGTGCGCAGCGGTGGCGGCGCGGCGGCTTCGTCATCGGTGTGGCCGTGTTGCTGTCGGCGTTCTGGGTGCTGCCGTTCCTCGGCAACCACGCCTTCATGACCGACATGAAATACGAGCCGCGTCCGAGCGGTGTCGACGACTCGTTCGTGTCGATGTTCTTCCCGCTGCATCCCGCGCTGAACGTCGTGATCATGCTCTTTGCCCTCGTCGGTTGGGCGGCGATGATCCTGCGCCGCAACCGTGTCGGCGCGTGGCTCGGTGTCATGGGCGTCGTCCTCGCCGTCGGGGTGTTCGTCGCCCGCGACAGTCTCCCCGTCATCGGACTCCTGTGGAACCCACGCATCCTGCCGTTCCTCTACCTCGTGCGCTACGTGCTCGCTGCGATCGGCGTGTACGAGACGGTCGTCGCGCTCGTTCGGTACGTCGCGATCGAGCGGCTCGAGCGCCGCGCCGCAACGACGGGTGACGACCAGTTCATGCCAGCGTCGCCGCGCAACAATCCGGCCGTCGACGTCGCCGTCGTGGCGGTGACGCTCGCCGTGGTCGTCGTCGCGCTCGGTCTGCGCTTCCAGGAATTGCCGTTCGGTTCCGTGCGCACGACGACATCGGGGGACAGTCGTTACCACTGGGGCCCGTTGTCCGTCGACGTCGCCGACGACGGTTTCGTCGACGGTTGGGCACGTTGGAACTTCAGCGGGTACGAGGGCAAGCCGGCGTACGGCGAGTACCGCGATCTCGTCGAGACGATGAAGCGCATCGGTGCCGATCCGGCGCACGGTTGCGGACGTGCGCTGTGGGAGAACAACGGCGAGTTGAACAAGTACGGAACGACGATGTCGCTCATGCTCCTTCCGCACTGGACCGACGGTTGCATCGGATCGATGGAAGGGTTGTTCTTCGAGGCCTCGGGTACGACGCCGTACCACTTCCTCACGGCCGCGGCGATGTCCGAACGCAGCAGCAACCCCGTACGCGAACTTCGTTACGTCGACAATGATGCGGCGATCGGTGTGCGCCACATGCACGATCTGGGAATTCGCTACTACCTCGGCTTCACGCCGAAGGCGATCGAGCAGGCATCGCGTCAACCGGAGCTGCGCGAGATCGCCCGCTCGGGTCCGTGGGTTGTCTATGAACTCGCCGACGTCGCGCTCGTCGAGGCGCTCGATCACCTCCCGATCGTCGTGCGCACCGGGGCGGGTGATCCGCGCGAACGATGGCTCGAGATCGCGACGTCGTGGTTCCAGAATCCTTCCGACTGGTCGGCGATTCCCGCCGCCGACGGTCCGGCGGGATGGGAGCGTGTCGATGCACGCGTCGATGATGCGCGGCGCATCGGCGCACCGGGGGAGCCGGGTCGTCGTGTCGACGTCGTCGTTCCGGCGTCACCCGTGCAGCGCACGACGGTACGTGCAGCGGTGGTGACCGACGTCGTCACCGGTCGTGACTCGGTGTCGTTCAGCGTCGACGAGCCGGGAACTCCGGTGCTCGTGCGTACCAGTTATTTCCCCAACTGGAACGTCGACGGCGCAGACGGGCCGTGGCGCATCGCACCGAACATGATGGTCGTCGTTCCGACGCAGCGCGACGTGCGCTTGTCGTACGGTTCGGCGTTCGTCGATTGGTTCGCGTACGCGCTCACGCTGGGCGGAATCGCGGTGCTCATCATCGCGCGCCGTCGACAGTTAGTCTGAATCAAATGGCCGATCTTCACGCCGTCGTCAAGGCGTACGACATTCGCGGCACGGTTCCCGACCAACTCGACGAGAACCTCGCACGCGCCCTCGGCATCGCGTTCGCCTCCTTTTCGGGGGCCTCGACCGTCGTCGTCGCCCATGACATGCGTCCGAGCGGACCCGGTCTGCTCGAGGCGTTCCAGCAGGGGCTCACCTCGATGGGCGTCGACGTCGTCAATCTCGGACTCGCGAGCACCGACCTGCTGTACTTCGCCAGCGGTCGCCTCGACGTCCCCGGGGCGATGTTCACCGCGTCGCACAACCCCGCGCAGTACAACGGCATCAAGTGCTGCCTGTCGGGTGCGCGATCGATCGGCATCGACAACGGGCTGCGCGAGATGCGCGACATCGCACAGGCGGTGCTCGACGGCAAGCCGCCGCAGCCGAACGCGTCCCGCGAGGGAACCGTCACGCGGCGCAACATGCTCTCCGACTTCGTCGAGCACGTGGTCGGTTTCATCGACACGTCGTCGTTGTCGCCGCTGCGCATCGTCGCCGACACGGCCAACGGCATGGGCGGTCTCGTCGTTCCGGCGGTGTTCGATCGACTCGCTCCGTTCTCGCTCGAGGTGATGTACGGCGAACTCGACGGAACGTTCCCGAACCATCCCGCCGATCCGATCCAGCCGGTCAACCAACGCGACCTCCAGGCCCGGGTTCTCGCCGGGGGATTCGACGTCGGTCTCGCCTTCGATGGCGACGCCGATCGCGTCTTTCTCGTCGACGAGAAGGGTCGCACGATGTCGGGCAGCACGACGACCGCGCTCCTCGCATCCGTGTTCCTGCGCACGCACCCCGGTGCGACGATCCTCTACAACCTCATCTGCTCGCGCGCGGTCCCCGAGGTCATCGCCGAGAACGGCGGCACCGGCATCCGCACGAAGAACGGCCACAGCTACATGAAGCAGGTGATGGCCGAAACCGGTGCCGTGTTCGCCGGCGAACACAGCGGGCACTATTACTTCCGCGACAACTACCGCGCCGACAGCGGGCTCATCGCCTCGATGGTCATCCTCGGCGAGATGGCCCGCACGGGAAAGACGTTGTCCGAACTGCGTGCCCCGTTCGAGCGTTACGCGAGCAGCGGCGAGATCAACACGGAGGTCGACGACATTCCCGCGGTCATCGCGCGCATCGCCGACCGTTTCGTGGATCACTCGCAGGACCGCCTCGACGGTCTCACCGTCGACTGCGGATCGTGGTGGTTCAACGTGCGTCCCTCGAACACCGAACCGCTGTTGCGCCTCAACCTCGAGGCACCGACCCGTGAGGAGTGCGATACGCGCGTCGCCGAGCTGCTCCTTCTCATCACGGCATGACGCCGCGTAGGGTCGTGTCGTGGCTGGTCGTGCGGTTCTTCGACGGTGCGGAGTGATGCAGTGACCGCCTCGCTCGATCCGCGCCTGCTCGCGATCCTCGCGTGCCCCGCCGACAAGGGGCCTCTGCACTTCATCGCCGATGAGGGTTTCCTCTACAACCCGCGTCAACGCCGCCGTTACGAGGTGCGCGACGGCATCCCCGTCATGCTCGTCGAGGAGTCGGTCGTCGTCGACGAGGCCGAGCACGCGCGAATCATGGCGCGCATCCGGGACGAGGGAATCGCCCCGACCTACACTTGACCGCAGACGGCTGACTCGATCGGTGCCAGCAGGCCCCAGCCCGTTCTCGTTCGTGCATCGGAGGCACCATGTCCGCAACCACTTCATCGTCCTTTGCCGCGCGCCGTGACTGGCGCGTCGCCGATCTGTCACTTGCTCCCTTCGGACGCAAGGAGATCCATCTTGCCGAGCACGAGATGCCCGGCTTGCGCGCGCTGCGCAAGGAATACGGTCCGTCCAAGCCGCTGAAGGGTGCGCGCATCTCGGGTTCGCTGCACATGACCGTGCAGACCGCGGTGCTCATCGAGACGCTCGTCGAACTCGGCGCCGAGGTGCGCTGGGCCTCGTGCAACATCTTCTCGACGCAGGATCATGCGGCGGCGGCAGTGGTTGTCGGTCCTAACGGCAGCGTCGACCAGCCCAACGGCGTCCCCGTGTTCGCCTGGAAGGGTGAAACGCTCGAGGAGTACTGGTGGGCGACCGAGCAGATGATGACGTGGCCCGACGGCGACGGTCCGAACATGATCCTCGACGACGGCGGTGACGCAACGCTGCTGCTGCACAAGGGAGTCGAGTACGAAAAGGCCGGGGCGGTGCCCGATCCGACGACGGCATCGAACCAGGAGCTCGCGATCGTGCTCGGCTTGCTCACCCGCGGGCTGAAGCAGGACCCGACGAAGTGGACGCGCATGGCGAAGGGAATCCGCGGCGTCACCGAGGAAACGACGACCGGCGTGAAGCGCCTCTACCGCATGGCCG
>JBIIUH010000075.1:0-7235 GCA_044340075.1 Ilumatobacteraceae bacterium
GGCGACGATGCGCCCGTTCACGTCGAAAATGCGACCGCGCTCGGGAAGCAGACGAATCGTGCGCGTGCGCACGCGACTGATGATCTCCTCGGTCTCGTCGGCGGTCACCGCCTGGAGGAACCACACGCGTACGACGAGCAGTGACATGAGCACGCTCGCCACGATCGCCAATGCGACGAGACGCCGGGGCGCGTTCGATCCGGCCACTACTCGACCGCTCCTCCGTCACGCAGAGTCCACGCCGCCACCGGCAAGAGCGGCCACGCGAGTACGAGACCCGCAACGAACGACGTTGCCGCAGCAACGAGCGATCGCGGCGTCAACCATCCGTCGAGACCCACGACCGCGGACATCAGCGGCCACACGACTTCACCGATACCGGCAGCGATCGCCGCAGCACCGGCACGCATCCACCACGTCGACTCGCGGAACGGGGCGAGCAGCGCCGCTGCCGTCACACCGACGAGCCCGAGTACGAGTGCACCGAGTCCGAGCGGCGTCGGTAGAACCGAGTCGTACATCAGGCCGCACGCCAGTCCGGCAAGTGCGCCCACCTGCACGCCGTGCATCACGCCGATGGCGCCGACGAAGATACCGACGATTTGAATTGCCGTTCCGAAGGGTCGCATCTCGGCGAACAACGTCGTCTGCAGCGAGAGCACGAGCATCGTGACGAGAACGAGCCGCGTCCACGGACTCGACATCACCCGGAGAACCACGCTCATCGCTGCGTCTCCGTGATCGGCTGGTAGAGCAGCACCCGCAGGAACGACAGATTCGACAGATCTGCGACGAGATCGACCTCGAGCACCGGACCCGCTGTGCCACCGCGCTCGACCACACGGGACACGACACCGATGACGACGTCCGGCGGCGCCAAGCTGCGCGAGCCACCCGACGACACGATCGGCGCGCCGACCTGGATGTTCTCCCCGCTCGGGAGGGCCTCGAGGAACCGCACGACCGGCCGCTTGCCCGGCCCGCGGCCCTGCAAGACGCCGGTTTCGCGCACCGCCAATTGGCTGGCATTCGGCACCGTGATTTGTGCGTTCGGCGACGGGATGACCGGCACCGTCGTCGACGCAGGGGTGAAGCCGGGAATCGTCGGAATGGTCGTCGTTGTGGTTGTCGTCGTGGTCGTCGTGGCTGCCGGGCTCGTGAGATCTTCGTCGGGCGTGACTCGATTCTCCGTCGGTAGCGACGTCACCGTCGTCGCCCGCCGTGACGGCTCGGCGATGACCTTCACGGAGAGTGCGTAATCGGGATCGGTGAGCAGCATGACGAGCGCACGGTTCGCCGACACCTCCGTCACCTTGCCGACGAGACCGGCGGCGTTGAGTACGGGCATTCCGACCTTCAGCCCCGCATCGGAACCCTGGTTGATTTCGATCGTTTGGCTGACGTTCGACGGCGAGTCACCGATGACCTGCGCGGTCACCGAGTTGATGCCCGCCAACGTGGGCAGACCGTTCAACGCGAGCAACTCCTGCGACAGACGCACCGATGCAGCGGCCGCGACCGCAGCACCCTCCTGCTGCGCAATGCGCTCCTGGAGAATCTGGTTCTCAGCGACGACGTCGTCGAAGTTCCGGAAGCTGCGCCATGCATTGACGATCGGGCGCGTCACCACACGAGTGACGCCCTCGACCGGACGGAAGAACGTACCGAAGGTGTTGCGCACGACCGACGTTCCCCCGCCGGAAATGTCGAGCGTGATGAGGAAGATCGACGTGAGCGCGAGGAGGACGATTGCCCTCGTGCGGTTGATGCGAAACTCGGCCACGTCGCGGTATCCGAACTACTCGAGATCCGTTTGCGCCGTGAGACCCTTCATCGCATCGAGATTTTCCAGTGTCAATCCCCCGCCGATGACGACCGACAGCAGTGGCTCCGGTGCCACCACGGTGTGGATGCCCGTCTCGTGCGTGATGCGCTCGACGAGTCCGGTGAGCAACGCACCGCCGCCCGACAACGTGATGCCGTTCGAGATGACGTCGGCGGCGAGTTCGGGTGGTGTGCGCTCGAGGGTCATCTTCACGACGTCGACGATCGCCGTGATCGGCTCGTCGATGGCCGCACGAATCTCCGCAGTGGTCACCTCCTGGGTGCGCGGCAGGCCGGTGGACACGTCGCGACCGCCGACGTCGGCAGTGAGTTCACGCTCGAGTGGCCATGCCGACCCCAGCTGAATCTTCACCTCCTCGGCGGTGTTGTCGCCGATGTCGAGGTTGAACTCCTTGCGGAACATCTGGACGATGGCGTCGTTGATCTCGTCACCGGCGACACGGCACGAGCTCGCCGTGACGATGCCGCCGAGCGAAATGACCGCAACCTCCGTCGTACCGCCGCCGATGTCGACGATGAGATTCGCACTCGGCTCGCTGACGGGCAATCCCGCACCGATGGCCGCCGCCATCGGTTCTTCGATGACGTAGACGGGTCGGCGGGCACCGGCGAATTCGGCCGCATCCTGCACGGCGCGCCGCTCGACACCGGTGATCTCCGAGGGAACGCACACGATCATGCGCGGCTTGCTGAAACGACTCGTGTGCACCTGGCGGATGAACTCGCGCAGCATCTGCTCGCACAGATCGAAGTCGGCGATGACGCCGTCCTTCAACGGTCGCACCACACGGATGCCCTGCGGTGCGCGACCCCACATTCGCTTGGCTTCGCGACCCGTGGCAACGACCTGTCCGGTGCGCTGATCGATCGCGACGGTCGACGGTTCGTCGAGGACGATGCCCTCGCCCTTGATGTAGATGAGCGTGTTCGCCGTACCCAGGTCGATCGCAATGTCACGCGACAGCGAGATGGGGTTGGTGCCAGCCACCGGATCTCCGCGTTACTTCGTCGGGAAGAAGATGTTGATCTCGCGCTCGGCAGACGCTGCAGAGTCGCTGCCGTGGATGAGGTTCTCCGTCATGAGAGTTCCGAGATCGCCGCGGATCGTTGCCGACGTGTTCCTCGTAGTGTCGCGCGAGCGTTGCGGCATCGAGGGTGCGCAATTCCATGGCGCCGATGCGCAGACCCTTGCGCTCGAAGCGACCGACGATGTCACCGACCAGACCCCTCTCGACGGCATCGGGTTTGAGCAGGACGAGGGTGCGGGAGGACATGGAATGAGGCTACCGCTAGGGCAGCTCGCGTCGTAGGAACGCGCGGGCAGCGCCGACGACGTACAGCGATCCGGCAACGAGGATCGCATCCTCCGCGCGGGCCACGGCCAGTGCGCGCGCACACGCGTCGTCGACCGTCGATGCTTCGATCACCTCGTCGCACTCGAGTTCGCGCGCGATACGAGCCACGTCCTTACCGGGCGTGCCGCGCGGCGACGGTGCGGTGCAACTGATGACGAGATCAAAATCGTCGGCACGCAGCGCACCGAGCAGATCGGCGGCGTTGCGCGACGCGAGGGTTCCGACGACGAGGATGCGACGTCCGTCGACCTGGAAATCGTCGAAGAACACCTCGGCGCACGACTCCGCGCCACCGACGTTGTGCGCACCGTCGACGACGACGAGCGGCTGAACTCCGAGTACCTCGAAACGTCCGGGCATGCGCACCGAACCCATCGCCGCATCGAGCACCTCACGGTCGATCTCTCCGTCGAAGAACTCCTCGACGGCGACGAGCGCTGCGACGGCATTGTCGCCCTGGTGGCGACCGTGCAACGGAACCGCGACCTCGGTGTACGTCGCCCGCGGCGTGCGCACGTCGACGAGACGACCGCCGACCGCCACCCTGTTGTCGAGCACCTCGAAGTCGACGTCGCGCACGAGTCGTGCACGAGCCTCGGGTGCGGAAGCAATCGCCACGACGTCGGGATTCACGTCACCGATGATCACGCAACTTCGGGGTTTCACGATGCCCGCCTTCTCGCGGGCGATGTGGGCGACGGTCGGACCTGCGAACTCGGTGTGGTCGAGCGACACGTTGGTGAGGACCGCGACGTCGGCATCGACGACGTTCGTCGCATCCCACCGCCCGAGAAGTCCGACCTCGACCACGGCGACGTCGACGGCCTCGTCGGCGAACCAGCGGAAAGCCGCCGCCGTGAGGATCTCGAAGTAACTGATCCGTCCCTCGACGTGCGACTCGAGGTCGGCAACGGCGTGCAGCATCTCGGCAAGGTCGGCATCGTCGATCGGGACCGAGTCGATGCAGATGCGTTCGTTTACCCGTTCGAGGTGCGGACTCGTGTACGTGCCGACCTTCAGACCGTGGGCGATCAGCAAACGTGTGATCATCTGCGTCGTCGACCCCTTGCCGTTGGTGCCGGTGACGTGGATGACGCGGTATGCATGCTGCGGATCGCCCATCAGCTGCATGAGCCGCACGATGCGGTCGGTCGAGGGCGACTCGATGCGCCCGGTCACCTCGTAGGTGGAGTGATCGGCGAGGAAACGGAACGCGTCGTCGACGCCGCGCGGTCGGGGCGGAACGGCGCGGCCGGCGTCAGGACGCGGCACGGCGCGGCTTGCTCGCGCGCGGGCCGCGCGCAACAATCGTCGGCGCCACCTTGTCGGTGACGCTGTCGGCGTCGACGATGACCCGTGCGACGTCGGTGCGGCCGGGAATCTCGTACATCGTGTCGAGCAACACCTCTTCGAGGATGGCCCGCAGTCCGCGTGCACCCGTCGATCGCGCGAGAGCCAACTCGGCGATCGCATCGAGCGCCTCGGGTGTCACCTGCATCTCGACTTCCTCGAACTCGAAGAACTTCTCGTATTGCTTGAGCAGCGAGTTCTTCGGCTCGACGAGGATGCGCACGAGCGCCTCCTTGCTGAGTCCGTGCACCGCACCGACCATCGGCAGGCGACCGACGAATTCGGGGATCATGCCGAACTTCAGGAGATCCTCGGGAAGAACCTTGGCAAACAACTCGCCGGGATCGCTTTCGGAGCGCGATGTGACGGTCGCATGGAAGCCGACACCCTTGTGCCCGATGCGCGACGCGATGATCTGATCGAGTCCGGCGAATGCACCGCCGCAGATGAACAACACGTTCGTCGTGTCGATCTGGATGAATTCCTGGTGCGGGTGCTTGCGTCCACCCTGCGGCGGGACCGACGCAACGGTTCCCTCGAGGATCTTCAGCAGAGCCTGCTGCACTCCCTCACCCGATACGTCGCGCGTGATCGACGGGTTCTCGCTCTTGCGCGCGACCTTGTCGATCTCGTCGATGTAGACGATGCCCATCTCGGCGCGTTGCACGTCGAAGTCGGCGGCCTGCAGCAACTTGAGAAGGATGTTCTCGACGTCTTCGCCGACGTATCCCGCCTCGGTGAGCGCGGTGGCATCGGCAATGGCGAACGGCACGTTGAGCATGCGCGCAAGGGTCTGCGCCATGTGGGTCTTGCCGCAGCCCGTCGGGCCGAGGAGAAGGATGTTGCTCTTTTGCAGTTCGACGTCGTCGCGACGCACGCGACCGGAGCGCATGTAGTTGATGCGCCGGTAGTGGTTGAACACCGCAACCGACAGCACCTTCTTCGCCGGCTCCTGCCCCACCACGTACTCGTCGAGGAATGCGCGGATCTCCCGCGGGTGCGGCACGTGGTCGAGGGTGGGGCCGCGCGAGTCGGCGGGCTGCTCCTCGATGATGTCGTTGCAGAGATCGATGCACTCGTTGCAGATGTACACCGACGGGCCGGCGATGAGCTTCTTCACCTGCTTCTGCGTCTTGCCGCAGAAGGAACACTTCACCAGCTCAGCGGTGTCGCCGAATTTCGCCACACCTATCTCCTAGCGAATCGGTCCGCTGCGGTCAACCAATGTGCGTGAGCTGATGATTTCGTCGATGATCCCGTATTCGAGGGCCTCTTGCGCCTCCATGACGAAGTCGCGGTCGGTGTCCTTGTGGATGCGCTCGACGGCCTGACCCGTGTGCTTCGCGAGGATCTCCTCGAGCAGTTCGCGCATGCGCAGGATTTCGCGCGCCGCGATCTCGAGATCGGTGACCTGCCCGTAGCCGACCTGGCCGTACGGCTGGTGCAGCAGCACGCGCGCGTGCGGCAGGGCGAGTCGCTTGCCCTTCGTTCCCGCTGCGAGCAGCACCGCCGCCGCAGAGGCCGCCTGTCCGAGACAG
The DNA here is from genome assembly GCA_044340075.1 of Ilumatobacteraceae bacterium. Taxonomy (GTDB): domain Bacteria; phylum Actinomycetota; class Acidimicrobiia; order Acidimicrobiales; family Ilumatobacteraceae; genus F1-60-MAGs027. Next base: position 6,089 of record JBIIUH010000075.1, read on the forward strand.
ATGGTGGCAATGTCGTTCTTGATGAACTGCATCGTGTCGTAGATGGCGAAGAGCGCCGTGATGTCGCCACCGGGACTGTTGATGTAGACGTTGATGTCCTTGTCCGGGTTCTCGCTCTCGAGATGGATGAGCTGGGCGCAGATGAGGTTGGCGATGGTGTCGTCGATCGGCGTACCCAGGAAGATGATGTTCTCCTTGAGCAGGCGGCTGTACAGGTCGTACACGCGCTCGCCGCGACTGGTCGTCTCCGTGACGTTCGGTACGTAATAGTTGCTGAAGTTCATGGTGGGAGGGAACCCGCCGTGGTTAGGCGTCGTCGGGCTCGTCACCCACCGTACCGTTGGGCTCCTGCGAAGTGGCGGATTGCCCCGTTGCACCCGTGTCGACCGACGAATCGATGTCGATTCCCCGCTCGCCGAGCACCTTGTCGTTGGCAATGACGGTTCCGTCGGGATCGACGTACTTCACGTTGTGCAGCAACCAGTCGAGTGCCTTCGATTTGCGAATTTGTGCCTTGAGGTCGTCGATGGCGTCGTTGCGCTGGTACAGCTTGCGCACGCGGTTCACCTTCACGTTCGATCGCACGGCGATGCGCTCGAGTTCGACGTCGACGTCGGCGTCGTCGGCTTCGAATGACTCGCCTGCGGCGACCGCACGCAGAGCGAGGTCGACGCGCACGGCCTTTCGGGACTGGTCGCGCAACTGCTCGACGAACTGGTCCATCGTTTGCCCGGTGATCTGGAGGAATTGTTCGAGCGCGATGCCCTGGCGCTGGAACTGCTCGATCGTGCCGCGGGCGCGACTGTTGAGATCGCCCTCGACCATCGCCTCGGGCAATTCGATGTCGACGAGCTTCGCCAGTTCGTCGGTGACGCGGTCGATGACGACCGACCGCACCTGGTTGAGCTTCATCGACGCGAAGCGCTCGGTGAGCGAGGCTCGCCACTGGTCGACGGTGTCGAACTCGCCGAACGTATCCGACACCCATTGGTCGGTGAGATCGGCGAGTTTCAATTCCTGAACCTTGCGCACCGTCACCGTGAAATCGGCCGGCTTCTCGTCGCCGTTGGGAACGTCGGAGAACGTGAGGGTGTCGTCGAGTTTCGCACCCGTGATCTTCGCGTCGAACTCCTTCGACACCCATCCG
>JBIIUH010000074.1:0-7369 GCA_044340075.1 Ilumatobacteraceae bacterium
TGGCGCTCGCCGAGGACGAGTTCGAGGTGATCTCGACCCTGTCGCGCTTCGTGCGCACGGTCACCCTCATCATGTCGCTCATCCTTCTCGTCGTCGCCGTCGGTCTCATCTGGAACACGATCCGCACGGCGATGTTCGCCCGGCGTCGCGAGATCGAGGTGATGAAGCTCGTCGGTGCGACGAACTGGTTCATCCGCGTGCCGTTCATGCTCGAAGGCTTGTTGCAGGGCCTCATCGGTGGTGTCGTCGCCTGCGGTGGCGTGTGGGTGCTCAACGGTGCGTGGACGAACGGCGTTGCGGGCTTCAAGCCGGGCACCGGAATCAGCAGCCTCATCGTTCCCGGTGGCTATCTCGGTGGCGTGATGTTCGCCCTTCTCGCGATCGGTGCGCTCATCGGTGCGATCGGCTCGGCGATTGCCGCCTCGCGCTTCCTCGATGTCTGACGAACACGGCGACGCGATGCCGTCGCTGTACGACCGCCTCGGCGGGATGCCCTTCTTCGAGCGACTCGTTGCCGCCTTCTACGAGGGCGTGCGCACGGACGGGCCGCTCATCGCCCTGTATCCCGAACCGGACGATCTCACCGGCGCGCGCCGTCGACTCGCCACGTTCCTCGCCCACTATTGGGGTGGGCCCGACGACTATCTCCGCGAGCGGGGGCATCCCCGCCTGCGTCTGCGCCACATGCCCTACCTCATCGACGCCGACATGCGCGATCGCTGGTTGCGACACATGGGTGCGGCCGTCGAATCGTGCGTCGCGGATCCGGCGATTCGCGAGGAAATGCTGCGCTACTTCGTGCGCGCCGCCGAACACCTGCGCAACGACACCGGATTGCCGATCACGCCGAGTTCGTACCCGCGCGACTAGCGCAGGGCCCAGCAGGCGATCGCGCTCGCCGCGGCGACGTTCAGCGAGTCGACCCCGGAGTGCATCTCGATGCGCACGCGCATCGAGCAGGCGTCGAGGATCTCGTCGGACAACCCGTGCCGCTCTGAGCCGAGAAGAATGAGGCGTCGCGCAGCAGCGGGCAGTGACACGCTCGACAACGGTGTCGCATCGGCGCGGGGCGTGAGCGCGATCGTCGTCACGTCTTGGCTCCGCAAAGAGTGCACGAATTCGGCGACATCGGGTACCCGCGTGTGGCGCACGCCGAACGCGGTGCCCATTGCGACGCGCAACGATCGGCGGGAGAACGGGTCGGCACCGTTCTCGTCGAGAAACAGCGTGTCCCAGCCCATTGCAGCTGCATTGCGCACGATCGAGCCGACGTTGACGGGATTGTCGACGTTGTCGGCGAGGATGCCGCGGGTGAACGACGCGGCGAGGTCGGTCCACGCCGGCGGTTCGGGGCGGATGAAGAGCGCGAGCACGTCGAGCGGAACGCCCACTCCGGTCACCCGGCGGCGAACCTCGTCGTCGGCGCGGAACGAATACGCCTCGTAGCCCGATGCGAACTCTGCGAGGCGCCGCTCGCCCTTGTCGCTGCACAACACGAGCACCGGCGTGCACCCGGCGGCGAGTGCGCGTTCGGTGACGAGGTCACCCTCGGCGATGAAGAGCGGACCTTCGGCACGCCGTTGGATCCGACCCGTGAGACGACGCTCGCGCCAGCCGAAGGGTGCGAGTCGCGGGTCGTCCGCCGACTCGATCGTCAGAAGTGCCAGGGGTACTTCGACCAATCGGGGTCGCGCTTCTGCAGGAATGCATCGCGACCTTCCTGGGCTTCGTCGGTCATGTACGCGAGACGCGTCGCCTCGCCGGCGAACAGTTGCTGTCCGACGAGACCGTCGTCGATGAGGTTGAACGAGAACTTCAGCATGCGCTGCGCCGTGGGGCTCTTGCCGTTCACCTCGCGTGCCCACTCGAGGGCGGTGCGCTCGAGATCGTCGTGGTCGATGACGGCGTTCACCATGCCCATGTCGTGCGCTTCCTGTGCGTCGTACTCGCGGCCGAGGAAGAAGATCTCGCGGGCGAACTTCTGTCCGACCATGCGGGCGAGGTACGCAGAGCCGTATCCGCCGTCGAAACTGGCGACGTCGGCATCGGTCTGCTTGAACCGCGCGTGCTGGCGACTGGCGATGGTGAGGTCGCACACGACGTGCAGGCTGTGTCCGCCACCCACCGCCCATCCCGGCACGACGCAGATGACGACCTTGGGCATGAAGCGGATGAGTCGCTGCACCTCGAGAATGTGCAGTCGCCCCGTACGTGCCGCATCGATCGTCGATGCATCGGTGCCGTCGGCATAGCGGTAGCCGTCGCGACCGCGGATGCGTTGGTCACCACCGGAGCAGAAGGCCCAGCCGCCGTCCTTCGGCGACGGGCCGTTGCCGGTGATGAGCACGCAACCGACATCCGGTGCCGTGCGCGCATGTTCGAGAGCGGTGAACAACTCGTCGACGGTGCGCGGGCGGAACGCATTGCGCACTTCGGGACGGTTGAAGGCGATGCGCACCGTTCCCTGATCGACGGCACGGTGGTAGGTGACGTCGGTGAAGGAGAAGCCGGGAACCGGCGTCCATGCGGCGGGGTCGAACAGGGGAGAAGGAGAGCCTTGAGTCACGACTTCAGTGTGGCAGCCCGTGACGCGTATTCGGGTCGTGCGGCGAGAAAGCGCCGTTCCCACTCGGCGCTCTGGGTGTCGGACTGCTGCTTCGTCGTCGGAGCCGGAACGACGTCGAGTTCGACCCCGACGGTCGCCAAGACGCGTCGCACGGTGGTATCGCGCTCGCGCACGAGCTCGTCGAAACTCACGTCGAGCGGCGTGATGCCCCGCGTCGTGAAGTATCCCTCCCAGCCGCGGTTGCCGGCATCGATGTGATGGAGTGCGGCGGCGATCGCCGCCTCGTCGTAGGTCGCCTCACCCCGCTCCTGCATCCAGCTGTTCCAGCTCTCCGTTTGTGCCGCACGCACATAGGAGATGGCTTGGCGGATTTCGTTGGAGCGGCGGATGCGCACCCACGAGACCGGCGCACCCCAGAAGTCGAGGTCGCGCCCCTCGTCGAGCATCGTCTCGACGAGTTGATTCCAGTGCACCTTCAGACCGAACACTCCGTTGGATGTGACGTGACGTGCCGCGACGCCGTACAGGTAGCGCTCGAACGACGCGCGGGAGTACAAACCCACGTGTCGCACCGGTGCGCGACGCAACAGCTTGCGCGCGGCGATCTCGATGCGTCCGCGCAGCGAGAATTGCGGATCTCCGATTTCCTCGCGCAAACGTGTGAAGTTGTCGGCGTGGAGATTGAGGATCTCGATCGGATGTCCGGCAGCCGCCGTTGCGCGCAGGATGCTGCACAACAAAGTCGATCCGGTGCGTTGCACCGATGCGATCGCCAGTACGCGACGAATGTCGCCGTGATTCGTCACTTCGCCAAGACTACGCAGGGTGCCCCTGCTAAGGTCGGCACGTCGCCACGCACCGCATCACACCCCCACGATCGCAGCGAGATGAACGTGCCATGAAGGACAATTTCCCCTCGTGATTGCGCTGATCGCGGCCCACTTCGTCGTCGCGGCGCTGTTGTTGTGGCCGCTGCGCCGTCGGCCGGTCATCGGGGCGGCACTCGGCATCGCCGTCACGCTGTCGACGGCGGTCGTCGCTCTCGTGCGCGGGCGCGACGGAGTCGTGTCGGAGCGCATCGAATGGATCTCGGCGCTCGGGCTCGGCATCGACGTCTCTCTCGACGGCTTCGGCGTGCTCATGACGGTCATCGTCGCCGTGCTCGGCGCCGGCGTGCTCACGTACTCGATCGCCTACTTCGACCACGACGGCACGTACGCGCGGTTCGTCGGCTTGTTCGTCGCCTTTGCCGGGGCGATGACGGGTCTCGTCGTCGCCAGCGATCTCTTCACGATGTTCGTCTTCTGGGAGCTCACGTCGGTGTGCTCGTTCCTGCTCATCGGGCTCAACGACGGCTCGCCGAGCGCGCGGACGTCGGCGGTGCGGGCACTGCTCACCACCGGTCTCGGCGGTCTGTGTCTCCTCGCCGGCGTCGTCGTGCTGCAACTCGAATTCGGCACGACGCGCTTCGCCGATCTTGCCGGTGTGGCACAGGCGGGAGGGGCGATGAACGCCGCGGTCATCCTCGTGCTCCTCGGTGCCTTCACGAAGTCGGCGCAGATGCCGTTCAGCTTCTGGTTGCCCGGAGCAATGGCGGCACCGACGCCGGTGAGTGCGTATCTCCACTCCGCCACGATGGTGAAGGCGGGAATAGTGCTCGTTGCGCGTCTCGCGCCGGTACTCGCCGACGTGTTCGTGTGGCGCTGGTGGGTGGTCATCGCCGGGTCGTTGACGATGCTCGTCGGCGGCATCAATGCCATGCGTCAGACCGATGCGAAATTGCTTCTCGCGCACAGCACCGTGTCGCAGCTCGGATTCCTCACCCTGCTCGTCGGTATCGGCACGTCGACGGCGACGTACGCGGGTGTCGCGCATCTTCTCGCCCATGCCGTGTTCAAGGCCGCGCTGTTCCTCGGTGTCGGTGTCATCGATCACGAGATGGGAACCCGCGACATCTCGGTGATGCGCGGTGTGGTGCGTCGATTGCCGGTCACCGCCGTGGCGATGGTGCTCGCCGCTGCATCGATGGCCGGCGTCATGCCGCTGCTCGGATTCGTGACGAAGGAGAAGGCACTCGTCGCATTGCTGAAGGACATCGGTGCGCCCGGGACCGTGGCGCTCGTCGGAGTCGTCGTCGGCTCGGTCCTCTCGGTGGCGTACAGCGTGCGTCTGTTGCGCGGTGTGCTCGCCCCCGACCACGGAGACGCGCATTCCCACGGGTCCGGTGATGACGCTCATCATCACGCACACGGATCGCCGGCAGCGCCATGGGCACTGCAAGGGCCCGTCGTCGTGCTCGCCGCCGCCTCGCTCGTCGGCGGGTTCTTTGCCGGGCGAGTGGGTGAGTGGGTCGGCGCTGCGTCACGCTCGCTCGACGACAAGGCCTCGTACGAACTCGTGCTGTGGCCCGGGGTGAACACCGCATTCCTCATCTCGGTTGCGGTCGTCATCGTCGGTGCGATCGTCGGTATGCGCGTTCCGTTGCGCAAGTTCGAGTCACGCGCGGTCGGTGAGCGGGCCTTCGACGCGACGTACGACGGCACGATCGCCGGTTCGAAGCGTCTCACCGCCGTGACCCAGTCGGGTTCGTTGCCCGCATACGTTGCCGCGGTCGTCGCCGTGGTCGGTGCCGCCGTCGTCACCGCACTCGTTCAGGGAGCGAGTATCTCCAACGTCGTCCTCGTCGCCGACGATCCGATCCGCATCGTCATCGTCGCGCTCACCGTCGTCATGGCGATCGGCGTTCTCGTCGTGCCGTACCGGTTCGCAGCCGCGTTGCTGCTCGGCGGGGTCGGTTTCGGGGTGGCGATGCTCTTCGTCGGTTACGGTGCGCCCGACCTCGCACTCACGCAGTTGCTCGTCGAGACGCTCACGATCATCGTTTTCCTTCTCGCGCTGCGTTCGATGCCCCGGCGCTTCGCCGCATCGTCGCGCTGGGCGCCCACATCGGTGCGACTCGCCATTTCCGCGATCGTCGGCGTCGCGGTGCCGCTGTTTGCGACCGCGGTCATTGCCGCCCGTCGTGCGCCGTCGGTGGCGGGCGAGTATCTCGCGCTGTCCGAGCCGCAGGCGGGTGGGCGCAACGTCGTCAACGTCATCCTCGTCGACTTCCGCGGATTCGACACGCTCGGTGAGATCACGGTGCTCGCCATGGCGGCACTCGGCGTGGCGAATCTCGTGCGCATGGCCCTGCGCCGACGCGACGCATCGGTGGTGGAGGAACGATCGTGACGTTCCGTCGATCGGCAATCCTCGACGAGCTCGTCGAGCGGTGGTTGGTGAAGGTTGCCGTTCTCGTGTCGGTGTACGTGACGTTCCGCGGTCACAACGCCCCGGGCGGCGGCTTCGCCGGCGGACTCATCGTCGGTGCGGCATTCGTCCTGCGCCACCTCACCGGGGCGCCGTTGCGCGTTCGTGGTCGCGTCATCGAGCATCCCGCCCGTCTGCTCGGGGCGGGCCTGCTGCTCGCGGTTACCGCTGCTGCGGCACCGGTGCTCATCGGCGAGTCGACGCTCGAGTCGCACATCTGGAAGTTCGACGTTCCGCTCGTCGGGGAAGTGAAGCTCGTGTCGTCGACATTCTTCGATCTCGGCGTCTACTTCGTCGTCATCGGCGTGATCCTCATGATCCTGCTCTCGCTCGGTGACGACGGTGCACGGGTGATGGCCGACGACGGGCGGTCCGGGTCGTGAGCGTGTCGATCATCGTCCTCGTCGGCGTTCTCTTCGCCGTCGGCACGTACCTCATCATGGAGCGTTCGCTCACCCGCATCGCCCTCGGCGTCGGCGTCCTCGGCAACGGGGTGAATCTGCTCATCGTCGCGGCCGGTTCGGCACCGGGTGACGCACCGATCATCGGGCGTGCCGGGGAAGCCACCGATCCGCTCCCGCAGGCACTCGTGCTCACGGCGATCGTCATCGGCTTCGGCCTCGTGTCGTTCATCCTCGCGCTGGCCTGGCGTTCGTGGACGATCACCGACGACGACGAGGTGGAGGACGACCTCGAGGATCGGCTCATTGCGCGTCGCGCGGATGTGCGCACGAAATCCGGGGACGCACCCCATCGCGAGGACGTGTCGTGACGAACGCGCTGCTCGCCGCACCGATCCTCGTACCGCTCGCCGCCGGTGCATTGTCGATCGTCGTCCGCCGACTCGTCGTGCAGCGCATCGTGAGCTTCGTTGCCCTCGGCATCGCCCTTGCGGCGGCCGTGACGACGCTCGTGCGCGCGGTGACACCGGGAGACATCCAGGTGACCCGTCTCGGGGGCTGGCCCGCGCCGATTGCGATCACCCTCGTCGCCGATCGAATGGCGGCGATCCTCGTTGCGGTCGCGCTCGTCGTCGTGACGATCGTGCTCGTGTTCGCCATCGGTCAGCGTGCATCCGACGAGCACTCGTGGTTCTACCACCCGACGTACATGATCATCGTGGCTGCGATCTCGCAGTCGTTCCTCGCGGGCGACCTGTTCAACCTCTTCGTCGCCTTCGAGATCATGCTCATGGCGAGCTACGTACTGCTCACCCTCGAGGGCAGAGACGAGCAGATCAAGGCGGGCACCACGTATGTCGTGCTGAACGTGCTCGAATCGCTCGTCTTGCTCATGGCAATCGGCCTCATCTTCGCGGCGACGGGCACGGTGAGCATGGCCGAGTTGCCCGAGCGACTCGCGGCGCTGCCCGCCCCGGTGGCGACGGGTCTGCAACTGCTTCTCCTCGTCGCATTCGGCATGAAGGCGGCCGTGTTCCCGCTGTTCTTCTGGCTGCCCGACGCGTACCCGACGGCGCCGAGTTCGGTGACCGCG
>JBIIUH010000077.1:0-7167 GCA_044340075.1 Ilumatobacteraceae bacterium
CCCACGCCCTTTCGAGCGCCAGCCCCTCAAGCTGGTGCGTCTGCCAATTTCGCCACTTCGACGAGGCGACGTATGAATCTATCGGCGATCCCGCGGAAGAGCACGCGACGGACACGCCCGGAAACGGTGACTCATCCCGTCTCGACGTATCCGGTTTCGACGTGTCCGCTCTCGACTCGGATGACGAACTCGGCGCAGGTGCGGCGATGCAGCGAACGCTCAGGCGAGCAAGATTCCCAGTGCCACCGTCGTCATGAACCAGGCGAGGGCGAGCACCGTCGTGATACGCGTGAGATTGCGCTCCGCAGCGGCAGAACCGAGCGCCGTGGCACCGCCGCCGCCGAACATGTCGGACAGGCCGCCACCGCGACCGCTGTGCAGGAGCACCCCGACGATCATCGCAACCATCGTGACGACGTTGACGATGACGGCGATCCAGGTGACGAGCGTACGCACGGGTCACAGGCTATCGGCGCAGATGCGACACCGACCCGGTGACCGTTCTCCGACGGGTGTTACTCCCCTTCGGGGTGATGACACGCCGACAGTTGGCCGGATTTGCGCAACTCCATCGGAGGATCGACCCGACTGCACAGTTCGGTCGCCTTCCAGCAGCGTGTTCGGAAGCGACAACCCGACGGCGGATCGACCGGCGACGGCACTTCTCCCTCGAGCATGATGCGGGTACGGGTGCGCTCGACGACGGGATCGGGAGTCGGCACAGCCGACAGCAATGCCTTCGTGTACGGATGGGTCGGCCGGTCGTACACCGCATCCTTGTCGCCGATCTCGACGATCTTGCCGAGATACATCACGGCAACACGATGCGCCACGTGGCGCACCACGGCGAGATCGTGGGCGATGAACACGTACGACATGCCGAGCCGCTTCTGTAGATCGGCGAACAGGTTGACCACTCCCGCCTGGATGCTCACGTCGAGCGCCGACACCGGCTCGTCGAGAACGATGAGCGCAGGGTCGAGCGCGAGTGCCCGCGCCACACCGATGCGCTGCCTCTGTCCACCACTGAACTCGTGCGGGAACCGTCGGGCATGATCGGGCGCCAGTCCGACGAGTTCGAGCAACTGCACGACCTTGTCGCTGTGGTCCCCCGGCACACCTTGCACGACGAGCGGCTCGGCGATCGAGGCGCCGACGGTCATCTTGGGATCGAGGCTGGCGAACGGATCCTGGAACACGATCTGCATCCGGCGCCGGAGGTGACGCAACTCCTCATCCTCGACCGCCGAGAGGTCGCGCCCGTCGAACGTGACGGTGCCCGAGGTCGGATTTGCGAGACGCAGGATGCAACGACCGACCGTGGTCTTGCCCGATCCCGATTCACCGACGAGACCGAGCGTCTCGCCCGGTGCAACGTCGAATGACACTCCCGACACCGCATGGACGACGCGACGTCGACGGCGCAGGCCGTTCGGCGACTTGATGACGAACTCCTTCACGAGATCGCGCACGGACAACAGCGGCTCGGTCATCGCGATACTCCCGTTGCTCCGAAGATCTCACGGACACGGATGCATGCCGTTTCCGTCTTTCCCCACGTCACGAGCTCGGGCAACGATTGCGCACATTCATCGGTGGCATGCGAACATCGCGGCCGGAAGCTGCAACCGCTCGGCGGCGCGAGCATGTTCGGCGGGAAGCCGGTGATGGGCACGAGGCGGTCCTGCCCGGGATGCGGCAGCGACGCGAGCAACCCGCGGGTGTAGGGGTGTCCGGGTGCGTCGAACACGTCGCGCACACCGCCCCGTTCGACGTTGCGGCCGGCGTACATGACGTTCACCCGATCGCACACGCGCGCCACGACACCGAGGTCGTGGGTGATGAGCACCACGGCGGTGCCGAACTGCTGCTGCACGCGCTGGATCACCTCGAGGATCTGGGCCTGGACGGTGACGTCGAGGGCGGTGGTCGGCTCGTCGGCGATGAGGACCTTCGGGCTGTTCGCAATCGCCATAGCGATGACGACGCGCTGTCGCATGCCGCCGGAGAACTCGTGGGGAAATTGACGCGCGCGGTCGTCGGGTTGCGGGATCCCGACGATGTCGAGCAGTTCGACGGCACGCTTCTGCGCGGCCGAGTCGGTGAGCTTCTGGTGCGACTGCAGCATCTCGGCGATCTGGACACCGATGCGATGCACGGGGTTGAGTGCCGAGAGCGGATCCTGGAAGATCATCGACATCAGGCGTCCGCGCACGGAGCGCAGCAACCGCGGTGATGCACCGACGAGCTGTTCCCCGGCGAGAACGACCGAACCTTCGACGGTGGCGGTGCGCGGCAGGAGGCCCATGGCGGCGAGGAAGGTGACCGACTTGCCGCTGCCCGATTCACCGACGACACCGAGCATCTCGCCGGCGCGCACGTCGAGATCGACGCCGCGGACCGCGACGAGATCACCGAGCTGGGTGCGGAACGTCACCCGGAGATCGCGAATTTCGAGAACCGACGTCGTCACGTCACGACTCCCTCACGAGGCGCGGATCGGTTGCATCGCGCAGCGCGTCACCGATGAAGTTGATGCACAGGGCGATCGTCACGAGGATGACGCACGGGAAGACGGCGAGCCACCAGTACCCCGTCTGCACCGCACCCTTGGCCGCTCCGACGAGGATGCCGAGCGAGGTTGCCCCCGCACCGGCCTGCGGACCGTAACCGAAGAAGGCCAACGTCGCTTCCGAGATGATCGCCGACACGACCGAGAACGTGAGTGCCACCATGATCGGTCCGATCGAGTTCGGCAGCAAGTGGCGCCGGATGATGTACCAGCGGCTCGCACCCACCGCACGGGCCGCCTCGATGAATTCGCGCTCCTTCAGCGACAGCACCTGACCGCGCACGATTCGTGCCACGCCCATCCAGCCGAACAGTGCGAACAAAACGATGATGAATCGCACCGACGTGATCTCACCCGTGATCGGCTTCACCCACGAGATCGCGCCGAGAACGTTGCGCATGACGAGCAATGTGACGAGGAACGGGAATGCAAGGAAGAGATCGGTGACACGCATGACGATGTCGTCGAACTTGCCGCCGCGGAACCCGGCCACGGCACCGATGAGACAGCCGATCGTCACCGAAATGATCGCGGAGAAGAAGCCGATGACTAGCGACACCCGCACGCCGTAGATAAGCCGGCTGTATAGGTCGCGACCGATGTCGTCGGTTCCCATCCACGCGATGCCGCTCGGCGGGATGAAGTAGTTCGGCGGCGGCTTCACCGCCTGGTTCACTCCGTACCGCGCTGTGAGGGGCGACAACAGAACGAACAACACGAGCGTGCCGAGGATGAAGACGCTGACAACGGCAGCCTTGTGCGTGACGAAGCGGCGGTATGCCATCTGTGCCGGCGACTGAACGGGAAGCACGATCTCGCTACTCAAGTCGGATCCTCGGATCGAGCCAGGCATATGCAACGTCGGCGAGAAGGTTGAAGAACAGCACCGATGCGACGATGATCACCATCCACGGCATGAGCAACGGAAAGTCTCCCTCACCGAATGCGTCGAGGAAGTACTTGCCCATTCCGGGGTACGAAAAGACGTTCTCGGTGATGATGAGACCACCGACGATCGTGCCGACGTCGAGGGCCGCGACGGTGACGATCGGGATCAGTGCGTTGCGCAGACCGTGGCGCACGAGTACCCGGCGCTCGCTGATGCCCTTCGATCGCGCGGTGCGCATGTAATCGCTGTTCAGCACGTCGAGCAACGACGAGCGCATGTACCGCGAGTACACCGCGATGATCTGGATGGCCACGACGAGGGTGGGCAACACCATGTGTTTGACCATGAGACCGAGATTGAAACCGGTGTGGCCGGGCGGGTACACACCCGACGTCGGAAACAGCGTGCTGCCGAACCAGCGACTCCAGTACACGGCAAACAGGAGCTGGAAGAGAACGGCGGAGACGTACGGCGGAACGGAGATGCCGATGAACGCCGCCGTGTTCACGGTGACGTCGCGACGACCACCGGGACGCAACGCGGCGTAGACACCGACGAAAAGTCCGACAGAAATGCCGACGATGCTCGCAACGGATCCGAGGCGCAAGGTATTGGCGAGGGCATCCTTCAGTTGCGGCCACACTTCGCGACTGCCCTTGATGCTGCGCGGCCAATCGAGGGTGATGAAATTGAACAGCCAGCGGAAGTAGCCCGCGACGTAATTCGGGTCGAGTCCGTTAACGCGGATGTACTCTTCCACCTTCGCCGGGGTGGCGCGGGGATTGATCCGCAGGTAACTCTTCACCGGATCGGTGCCGGTCCGCAACGCTACGTAGACGAGGAACGTCACGAGGAGCAGCGTCGGGATCGCCCAGGCGACGCGGCGAGCGACGTAGCGGAACACATACGCACACTAGAGCGTGACGCCCGTCGCAGTCACCTTTCGTGCGTGGCCACACCACTGCCCTTGACCGACCGAATACACCGCGGCGGAGAATCGGCTCGTGAAATCCGAGAAATGAGACAGGGCGGGTTCCACTGTTGTGGAACCCGAGGAACGACAAAGGGCGGGTTCCACTGTTGTGGAACGCGAGCAATGACAAAGGGCGGGTTCCACTTGCGTGGAACCCGCCCCGGCAACGTCATCCCGTGAGGGATGAGCGTCGTGTCGACGTGATTACTTGACGGTGACGGTCGGCTCGCTGGCGAGCAGGTTCGTCACGACGTACTGACCGTCGTTGGTGGTGGCAAACGCACCCGGCTGCACGACGAAGCTCGTCGTCCACACCATCCACGAAGAGTTCGCACACTCCGTGACGGGGTTGAGACATGCGGGCCACTGCTCGGCACCGATGACGATCTTGCCGTCGCCGTCCTTGTCTTCCCACAGGTTGGTGTTGATGAACGCCGTGTAGTTGTTCAAGTCACCATCCACCGGACCGGCCAGCTTGTCCGTGCGCCAGAAGCCCGACTTCGGGAACTGGAACAGCGGGAGCATGACGTGGTCGGCTGCCATCAGGTCGAGGGCCGACTTGATGAGCTCGGCTCGGGCAGCGGCATCGACTTCGTAGTCCGCCTGGTTGAGCAGATCCGAAGCTTCTTCGTTGCACCATCCGGTCGAGTTCTGACCCTGGTTGTTGTTGGCAGTCGTCGGGATGTTGTTGCAGGTGAACGACGGGGTGAGGTACGCAGGATCCGGCGGAGCCGTGCTGATGTACATCGCCATCTCGTAGTCGAGGGCTGGGAGGCGCTGCTGGAAGTAGCAGGCAGCATCACAGTTGTCGGCGACGAGCTTGAAGCCCGCCTCGTTCATCAACGGGATGAGGAACGCCTGGGTGTTCTCGCGACGGGTGTTGCCCGTGTTGATCACCCAACGCAGCGTCGGTGCCGCACCGGTTGCCGGGTCGACCCAGTAGCCCTCTGCGTCCTTCGTCCAGCCATTCTCCTCGAGCAGTGCAGCAGCACCTTCCGGATCGAACTGACCGGCGAACTCGTTGCCTTCACAGAACGGTCCCGGAACGATCGGTCCGCACTCGAGCGGGCTCACGCCACCGAGCGGAACATAGATCTGCTGGAACAGCGCTTCGCGGTCGATCGACTTCGCGAACGCGGTGCGGAAGATCGGGTTGGCGAACGGACCGCACTTCGACTGGAAGTAGAAGCCCTCGTAGTCGCCACCGAACTCCACCTTGTTCGTGATGTTCGCGTCCTTGTACGCCTCTTCGATGCCGCCGTAGTACTGCGGGTAGACGAAGTCGACTTCACCGGCCTTGATCGCAGCGACCTGGGTCTCTTGATCGGCGAGCGGAACCATGACGAGTTCCTTGGCCACCGGCTTGTCGGTGCCCCAGTACTTGTCGTTCGGAACGTAGACGACCTGGCTCGGGCTCCACGACTTCATCTTCCACGGGCGACCCGAGAACGGGATGCTCTCGGCGAAGTCACCGGAGACGTCGGACGGATTTGCCACGGCCGCAGCCTTGAGAAGTCCACCGAAGAGTCCCTTGTACGGTGCGTACACCGCCTTGAAATCGACGACGACTTCCTTGTCGCTCGCGCCGGCTTCCACCGAGGTGATCTGGTCGTAACCGGTCGTCGAAATCGAACCGGGTGTGTTCAACGCTGCTTCCCACGTCGCCTTGAAGTCGGCGGCGGTGATCGGCGAACCATCGTCCCAGACGGCGTCTGGGCTGATGTTGTACGTCACCGTCATTCCGGCGGATGCCGGCGGTTCGAACGTGTAGTCGTAGCTGACTTCGGCGCACTGCTCGGTGGTGGGATAGCTCACTGCATCCGCAGCCGGTTCCGAGCCAGCGTCGTCGGCCGCATCGTCGCTGCCACCGCACGCACTCGCAATGAGCGAGAGCGCCGCGAGGGCACCAACCAAGCGCACCGTGGTGCTGGTTTTCTTCATTAAGTTTCGACCTCCCCGTCGAAGTGGGGGGGACGTCACTCCCCCAAGTTGGACGCTCCCACCCTAACGAAACGTCAAGCCCGCGGGAAGATCCCCCGGCGCCGTGCCGGCAACGGTGCCGCGACGCTGCCCCGCCGCAGTTCGACGGTCAGCGCGGGTGGAGGCGGTACTGGACGATCCGGGCGAACTCGGCCGGATCCAAACTCGCCCCACCGACGAGTGCTCCGTCGATGTCGGGTTCCCGCATCAGCGGGGCAATCGTGCCCGCACTCACGCTTCCGCCGTATTGGAGACGGATCGACTCACCGACGTTCTCGGTGAAGAGTTTTTTCACTTCGGTGCGAATGCTTCCGATGACCGCCTGAGCATCGGCCGGGGTGGCCGTTGCGCCGGTACCGATCGCCCACAACGGCTCGTAGGCGATCACCATCGACGCCACCTGATCCTTCGTGCGACCCGACAGCGCCGAGCGCACCTGACCGAGAACCCGTACCGTCGTCGCGCCGGCAGCCCGTTCGTCGGCCGTTTCGCCGACGCACACGATCGGGGTGATGCCGTGCTTGAACGCCGCCGCAACTTTGCGCGCGACGAATTCGTCGGTCTCGCCGAAATGCGTCCGGCGTTCACTGTGCCCGACGATGACGTACTGCACGCCGAGCTTCGACAGAAACACGGGCGACACCTCGCCCGTGAACGCACCCTTGTCCTCGGGATGCAGGTTCTGCGCGCCGAGCTTCATGCGCAGACCGTCGGCGTCGACGAGGGTCTGCACGCTGCGCAGGTCTGTGAACG
>JBIIUH010000015.1:0-25285 GCA_044340075.1 Ilumatobacteraceae bacterium
CATTGCACGGTCGAGATCGTGTGATGCAGTGTCACCGTCGGCGGGGAACGAGAGCACGAACTTCGACACGTTGAGCAATTTCGTTGCCAGCTTGCGCCCGACCGCCATCTGGTCCTCGCTGAAGGCGGTGTCGACACCGGGTCGGGCGTTGGCCGCCCAGTACCGCACCGCGTCGCTGCCGTACTTGTCGAAGAGATCGATCGGTGTGACGACGTTGCCCTTCGACTTCGACATCTTCTTGCGATCCGGGTCGAGGATCCACCCGGACAGTGCCGCATGGCGCCACGGCGCGACGCCGTGCTCGAAGTGCGAACGCACCATCGTCGAGAACAGCCACGTGCGGATGATGTCGTGCCCCTGCGGGCGCACGTCCATGGGGAACACGCGGTCGAAGAGATCGTCGTTCGTTCCCCATTGCCCGGCGATCTGCGGCGTGAGCGACGACGTCGCCCATGTGTCCATGACGTCGGGCTCGCCGACGAAGCCACCGGGATTGCCGCGTTGCGACGCGTCGTATCCCGCGGGAACGTCGGTGCTCGGGTCGATCGGCAACTGAGCGTCGTCGGGCACGAGCGGCGAGTCGTAGTCGACGTTGCCGTGATCGTCGAGGCGGTACCACAACGGCAACGGCACTCCGAAGTAGCGCTGGCGCGAGACGAGCCAGTCACCGTTGAGGCCCTCGACCCAGTTCGTGTAGCGGTGGCGCATGTGATCGGGATGCCACTGCAATTCGCCGCCGCGCGCGACGAGCGCATCACGCAATGCGGCATCGCGTCCCCCGTTGCGGATGTACCACTGACGACTGGTGACGATTTCGAGCGGGCGATCACCCTTTTCGTAGAACTTCACCGGGTGCGTGATCGCGCGCGGCTCGCCGAGCAGTTCTCCCGACGCGCGCAACGACTCGACGATGGCCGTTTGCGCCTGCTTCACCGATTTCCCGGCGAGCAACGCGTAGTTCGCCCGTCCGGATTCCGACGTGATGTCGGTCGGCGGCTCGGCAATGATCCGTCCGTCGCGACCGATGATCGCGCGGGTCGGAAGGTTGAGTTCGCGCCACCAGATGACGTCGGTGAGATCACCGAAGGTGCAGATCATCGCGATTCCCGAACCCTTGTCGGGCTGGGCGAGGGGATGCGGATGCACGGTCACCTCGACGTCGAACAGCGGAGTGCGCACGGTGCGACCGAACCACTTCGCGTAACGCTCGTCGTCGGGGTGTGCAACGAGTCCGACGCACGCGGGAATGAGTTCGGGTCGCGTCGTCTCGATGACGACGTCCTCGCCGTCGGCATGAAATGCAACACGGTGGTACGCACCCGGCCGTTCGCGATCCTCGAGTTCGGCCTGGGCGACGGCGGTGCCGAAGTCGACGTCCCACAGCGTGGGTGCCTCCTGCGCGTACGCCTCGCCGCGCTTCAGGTTCGCGAGGAAGGCGCGCTGCGAGACGCGACGCGCATCCTTCGAGATCGTCGAATAGAGAAGTGACCAGTCGACGGACAACCCGAGTCGACGGAAGAGATCCTCGAACACCTTCTCGTCCTGCGCCGTGAGCTCGTCGCACAACTCGATGAAGTTGGGACGCGAGACGGGGACGGCGCGGTGGTCCTTCGGCGCGTCGCCGCGGTGCGGAGGGGTGAAGCCCTGCGCGTACGGCAGGCTCGGATCACACGACACCCCGTAGTAGTTCTGTACGCGGCGCTCGGTGGGCAGACCGTTGTCGTCCCATCCCATCGGATAAAAGACGTCGCGACCGCGCATGCGCTGGAAGCGGGCGACCGTGTCGGTGTGCGTGTACGAAAAAACGTGCCCCATGTGCAGCGAACCGCTGACCGTGGGAGGGGGAGTGTCGACGGCGAACACGCTGTCGCGCGGAGCGGAGCGGTCGAAACGATAGATCGCATCGCGCTCCCATTGACCCGTGTACCGCGCTTCGATGCCGTCGAGCGACGGTTTGTCGGGGATTTGCGCAGCTATCTCGCTGTTGGGTGCCGAAGTGTCGCGAGACATGCCCTACAAACTTACTGCTGCACCCGCACTCGTAGGCTTTCGGACGTGCTGCGGCTGTACGACACTCTCGCGCGCGAGGTTCGCGAGTTGCACATGCGCAGGCCCGGCCAGCTCGACGTCTACTTGTGCGGACCCACCGTGTACGGGCCGCCGCACCTCGGGCACGGTCGTGCCACCATCGTCTACGACATCCTGCGCCGCTACCTCGAATGGACGGGGGTCTCGGTGCGGCTCGTGTCGAACATCACCGACATCGACGACAAGATCATCGATCGCGCCGCGCGCGAGAGTCGTCCGTGGCAGGACATCACGCACAAGTGCGAGTCGGTGTGGTTCGATGCGATGGGGCGCCTCGGCGTTGCCCGACCGACCGACGTTCCGCACGCCACCGAATACGTCGATCAGATGATCGACATGATCGGCGAGCTCGAGCGTCGTGATTGTGCGTACACAACCTCGGACGGTGTGTACCTCGACGTCGCGAAGGTGCCCGACTACGGAGCACTGGCCCACCAGTCGCTCGACGAGATGATCGCCGGTGGCGGTGATCGCACGGTTCTCGGTGCCGACGAAAAGCGTTCGCCTGCCGACTTTGCGTTGTGGAAATTCTCCAAGCCCGGCGAGCCGTCGTGGCCCGCGCCGTGGGGGGCGGGCCGACCCGGTTGGCACAGCGAGTGCGTCGTCATGTCGCTCGAACTGCTCGGCGACGGGTTCGATCTCCATTGCGGCGGTGCCGACCTGCGGTTTCCGCACCACGAGAACGAGCGTGCGCAAGCCGTCGCACTCGGGCGCGAGTTCGCGCGTCACTGGATGCACAACGGATTCGTCGTCGATGCCGACGGTGAGAAGATGTCGAAGAGCCTCGGCAACGTCGCGAACCTGCTCGATCTCCTCGATCACTACGACCCGCGTGCGTACCGCATGTTGCTCTTGCAGACGCACTACCGCTCACCGGTGAAGGTGGGGCAGGACAACATCGATGCGTCGGTGAATGCACTCGCCGGTCTCGACGCCTTCGCCGCGCGCAGCGCATCGTTCAACGCCGAACCCGGTGCCGATACACCAGATGCCGACGTCGTTGCCCGCTTCCGCCGTCTCATGGACGACGACCTCGACACACCGAACGCAATGGCGCACATCTTCGACACCGTTCGCCGTGCAAACTCGGCAATCGACGCCGGTGACACGAGTGCCGGCGCGCTCGTTGCCGCGGTGCACGAGATGTGCGGTGCGCTCGGCCTGGTCCTCGCCTCCACGGGCGCCGTCGACGCAGACGCAGCGGCGAAGGCAAAAGCGCTCGACGCAGCCCGCGCGGCAAAGGACTTCGCCTTGGCTGACGCATTGCGCAACGAATTGCAGGCCGCCGGATGGATCGTCGAGACGGGCAAGGGCGGCACGACGCTGCGTCGGGCCTGACGTTTTTCGTCCCTGATTTCCTTGCTAACTTGACGCCGTGGCCGACTTCAACCTCTCCCTCAACGACGAACAACAGCAACTGAAGGATTGGGTACACGACTTCGCCGCCGACGTCATCCGGCCGAATGCACACGAGTGGGATGAGCGCGAGGAGTTCCCGTGGCCGATCGTGAAGGAAGCCGCGAAGATCGGTTTGTACGGTCTCGACTTCACGATGAACGCGATGGGCGATGCAACCGGCCTCACCCTTCCCGTCGCCATTGAAGAAATGTTCTGGGGTGACGCCGGAATCGGATTGGCGATCATGGGATCCGGTCTCGCCGCCGCGGGCATCGCCGGCAACGGAACTCCCGAGCAGATCATGGAATGGGTGCCGCAGTGTTACGGCACCGCCGACGACGTGAAGCTCGGGGCCTTCTGCGTGAGCGAACCCGATGCCGGATCCGATGTGTCGTCGCTTCGGACACGCGCCGTGTACGACCAGACGACCGACGAGTGGGTGCTCAACGGAACGAAGGCGTGGATCACAAACGGAGGAATCGCCGATGTGCACGTCGTCGTCGCCGCGGTCGATCCCGAATTGAAGGGCCGCGGTCAGGCGTCGTTCGTCATCCCGGCGGGAACGAAGGGGCTTTCGCAAGGGCAGAAGTACAAGAAGCACGGCATCCGTGCGAGCCACACCGCCGAAGTGGTGCTCGACGACGCGCGCATCCCCGGTCGTTGCCTGCTCGGCGGCAAGGAGAAGCTCGACGCGAAGTTGGCCCGTGCCCGCGAGAAAGGGAAGTCGGGCGAGGCGCAGCCGGCGATGAAGACGTTCGAGGCCACCCGTCCGGCCGTCGGTGCACAGGCACTCGGTATCGCCCGCGCGGCATACGAATACGCGCTCGACTATGCGAAAGAGCGCAAGGCGTTCGGCAAGCCGATCATCATGCACCAGGCGATCGCCTTCAAACTCGCGAACATGGTGACGCAGATCGACGCGTCACGCATGCTCATCTGGCGCGCCGCATGGTTGGCGCGCAACGGCGGATACGTCAACGCCGAAGGTTCGATGAGCAAGTACTACGCGAGCGAGATGGCCGTTCGCGTCACCGAGGAAGCGATCCAGATTCTCGGCGGATACGGCTATACGCGCGAGTATCCGGTCGAGCGATGGCACCGCGATGCAAAGATCACGACGATCTTCGAGGGCACGAGCGAGATCCAGCAGCTCGTCATTGCACGGGCAATTTCGGGGATGCGGGTCGAGTAGCGCCGCTCACGCGGCGGAGGTCGCGTGCTCCCGCGCGAGGCGCAGCAGGCGCGGCGCACCGACGACGAGAACGATCGCGAGAAATCCCGCGGATGCCCAGTAGGTCGCACGCAATCCGAAGCGAAAGGCGATGAGTCCGCCGAGGAACGCCCCGATCGTCATCGTCCCGGTACCGAGGAATCGATAGACGCTGTTGACGCGACCGAACAGTTCTGCGGGGATGAGTCTCTGGCGCAAGCTCACGGTGATGACGTTCCACAGGGTGCCGACCACCGACATGAGGAATCCGGCAACCACCACGGACCACACCCTCGGGTACGCGGCGGGAATGAGTTCGAGCCCGGCGAAGAACGCGTAGGAGAGGACGATGGATGTCGCCGGGCCGAGTCGCTTGGCGACACGCCCCCCGAGGGTGCCACCGATGATCGAACCGACCGACATGGTGGCGAGAAGGATGCCGAAGCCCCGCGGTCCGAGCCCGAGCTCGTCGCGCACGAACTTGGCGAAGATCGCCTGACCGAACATGTGGCACATGTTCGCCGCGCCGAGCATGAGCGCGAGAAGGCGCAGAAGGCGGTGGCGCCACAGCCACACGAGTCCCTCGCGCAACGACGCAACGAAGTTCCCGGTGCGCGCCGTGAGTACGGGTGTCGAGTGGGTGCGGATCGACGCGATGAGGAGGGCCGACAGTCCGAGCGCTGCCGCGTGAACCGCGAACGGAGCGGCGGCGGCCACGACGAACAGCCACGAACCGAAGGGCAAGCCGAGGAAGGAATTCGCCGTCACCTCGACTGCATACAGACGTCCGTTCGCCCGTTCGAGAGATTCGTCGGGAACGATCACCGGAAGGAGTGCCTGCGCGGACATGTCGAAAAAGACCTCGCACACGGCGACGGCGAGCAGGACCGCGAGCAGGATCCAGATCGTCAGCGTTCCGGTCGCGATGAGTGCGACGAGCGACGCGAAAAGAGCGCACCGAACGGCGTTCACGGTGGTGAGGATCAGCTTGCGGTCGTGGCGATCGATGAAAACACCCGCGGGCAGCGACAACACGAGCCATGGCAGCGTCGATGCCACTGACGTGAAGGCGATGAGCCGGACGTCGTCGGTGAGCGACAACGCGAGCAGCGGTCCGGCCGCGGCGATCATGCCGTCGCCCAGATTCGATGCCGCGCTCGCCGAGAAGTGACGCCAGAACGCCGTCGGCAGTGGTGAACGAGACGACGTCATCAATTGCGGATGGCGAGGACTCTCAGCGCCGGGCAGAGCGCTCGTACAACCGAGTGGCGAGCGGTGCGAAGATGACGATGAGCATGATCGCCCACGCCATCGAATAGACGAGGCTGTGCTGCATCGGCCACGCCTCGGGTGTCGGTGTTCCCTCGGGGAGGTTTCCGAAGTGCACGCGCACCGTGTGCGTGAGGGTGGAGACGGGGTTCCATTCGGCGATCGTGCGCAACACACCGGGGAGGTTGTCCGACGGCACGAACGTGTTGGCGACGAACGTCAGCGGGAACAGAACGACGAAGGAGGCGTTGTTCACGACCTCGGGGGTCGGAACGACGAGACCGATGCAGGCCATCACCCACGAGAAGGCATAGGAAAAGAAGAAGAGCACGCCGTACCCGATGAGCGCATCGACGAGCGATCCGCGGATGCGCCATCCGACGATGAGGCCTGCGATCGACATGACGAGGATCGACAGCGCGTTGTACACGACGTCACTCGCCGTGCGACCGGTGACGACTGCCGCGCGCGACATCGGCAGCGAGCGGAAGCGGTTGATGAGCCCCTTCTGCAGGTCCTCGGCGAGTCCCGAGCCGGTGAACGTGGCACCGAAGACGACCGTCTGGGCGAAGATGCCGGCGATGAGGAACTCGCGGTAGTTGCCGCCGGGGATGTCGATCGACCCGCCGAAGACGTAGGCGAAGAGGAGAACGAACATCAGCGGCTGGATGAGCACGAACACCATGACGTCGGGGAC
Organism: Ilumatobacteraceae bacterium; assembly: GCA_044340075.1. Classification (GTDB taxonomy): domain Bacteria; phylum Actinomycetota; class Acidimicrobiia; order Acidimicrobiales; family Ilumatobacteraceae; genus F1-60-MAGs027. The sequence goes on from JBIIUH010000015.1 coordinate 6,663, forward strand.
GCGCCGGATGCGAATGACGTTGCGTCGGGCGATGATCAGCGAGTCGCGAAGGACGTTCATGCGGATTCCTCCTGCGAGGCGCCGTGGCCGGTCAACTGCATGAACACGTCGTCGAGCGTCGGTCGGCGCAGACCGATGTCGACGATGTCGATGCCGCGCGACTCGAGCTCACGCAGAACCTTGCTCAGCGTGTCGATGCCGTTCGTCACCGGTGCAGATAGCGCCCCTGAGTCGGCGTCGGTGCGCAGCGGTCCGGTTGCGACGGACTCCATGATCGTTCGTGCGGCGGCAAGCGAGTCGGTGCCACGGACGTGCACGTCGAGATGCTCGCCACCGACCTGACGCTTCAGTTCCGCCGACGTTCCGCGGGCGATCGCCCGCCCGTGGTCGATGACGACGATCTCGTCGGCGAGCTGGTCGGCTTCCTCGAGATACTGAGTGGTGAGAACGACGGTGGTGCCTTGTCTCACGCGTTCACGGATGACGTCCCACAACTCGCCACGACTGCGCGGGTCGAGACCCGTCGTTGGCTCGTCAAGGAAGAGCACGGGAGGATCGGCGATGAGGGCGCCGGCGAGGTCGACGCGTCGGCGCATTCCGCCGGAGAACGTCTTGATCGGACGATGTGCCGCATCGTCGAGTCGGAATCTTTCGACGAGCAGTCGCGCACGGACACGCGCGTCACGGTGGCTCATGCCGTACAGACCGGCGATCATCTCGAGGTTCTCGATCGCCGTGAGATGTTCGTCGACTGCGGCGTACTGACCGGACAGCCCGATGAGCGATCGCACCGTGCGGGGATCGTCGACGACGTCGACACCCGCCACCGTCGCGGTGCCTGCATCGGGACGGACGAGTGTCGTGAGAATCGAGACCGCCGTCGTCTTGCCCGCACCGTTCGGACCGAGCAAACCAAGCACGGTTCCCGCCGCGACGTCGAGGTCGAGCCCGTCGAGAGCAGTGACGGTGCCGTAGCGCTTCGTCAGACCGCGGGCACGTACCGAGGAATCCGACGGGTGGGTCTTCGTCATGCCCGCTCGAGGCTAACGGTGTCACCGGAACCGGCACAGCCACCGAAGGTGCGACTTCCGTCGTGCGCGGTCAGAGCAGGCGACGGATGATGCGCAACTTCGACTTCGTATACGGCGGGTAGGCGATGCGTGGATCGGGGCGCGTGCCCCGCGACAGAATCGGCTTCAGATGTTGGAACGTGCGCACACCGGTCATGCCGTGGTACGCACCCATACCGCTGTCACCCACGCCGCCGAACGGCAGACGGGGATTCGTGAGATGGAGCAACGTGCCGTTCACAGTGACGCCACCCGCTGTCGTCTCGGCGACGATCCGGTCGATAAAGGAGTCGTCTTCCGCGAATATATACATCGCCAGCGGATGGGGCCGTGATCGAACGAAGGAGACCGCTGCGGCGACGTCGTCGATCGGAATGATCGGCAGGAGTGGACCGAAGATCTCCTCGGTCATCAACGGTCCGTCCAGCTTTACGTTCGTGAGGATCGTCGGGGCGACGTACCTGTCGGTGCGCGAACTCGTTCCGCCCGTGGCCACGGTTCCCTCACCGATCATCCCGACGAGACGGTCGAAGTGCCTGTCGGACACGATCCGCCCGTAACTGTCGCTCGTTGCCGGATCGTCACCGTAGAACTCGCCGATGCACTTCGTCAGTTCCTCGACGAGGGCAAGTTCGCGCGAGCGCTCGACGAGCACGTAGTCGGGCGCAATGCATGTTTGCCCGGCATTGAGCCACTTGCCCCAGGCGATCCGTCGTGCCGACACTGCAATGTTCGCCGATGCATCGACGATCGCGGGACTCTTGCCGCCGAGTTCGAGCGTCACCGGGGTGAGGTGTCGGGCGGCGGCAGTCATGACGATGCGCCCGACAGTGCCGTTGCCCGTATAGAAGATGTGGTCGAAGCGCTGGCGGAGCAGCTCGGTCGTCTCCGGAACGCCACCCTCGACGATCGTCACCGCGCGCGAGTCCATGTACTGCGGCACAAGACGGGCGAGCAGGGCCGACGTGTGCGAGGAGATCTCCGACGGCTTCATCACCACGGCATTTCCCGCCGCGATGGCGCCCGCCGCCGGAACGAGGAGTACTTGGATCGGGTAGTTCCACGCCGCGATGACGAGCACGACGCCGAGCGGCTCGGGCACGATGCGCGAGCGTCCGGGCATCGATGCCAACGGAGTGCGCACGCGCATCGTGGCGTTCCATTTCTCGAGATTCCGGATCATCATGCGCAGCTCACTGAGTACGAAAGCGATGTCCGTGACGTATCCCTCGACGCTCGGCTTGCCGAGATCGGCGCGCAGGGCCGCGAGTAGTTCGTCCTCGTTCTCCTCGAGCAGGTCGATCATTCGTTGCAGTTGGCGTCTGCGCCACACGAGTGATCGCGTGGTTCCATCGTCGAATGCAGCGCGGACCGTCGAGACGATTCCTTCCATGTGCCGACCGTACCAGTACCCGCCGCGCGTGCCCCGGGGTCGGCTGCTTCGTACACTGCGGAACATGATCACCCCCGAAGCCGTCGAAGAACTCATCCATCGCCGCTCGAGCAGTTTGTCGATCGATCGTGAGCGACCGGTAGACGACTCGCTCATCGACCGCCTCGCCGCCGTTGCACAAGCAGCACCGAATCACGGCAAGACGCGTCCGCTGCGCATCGCTGCCGTGCGCGGCGATGCACGTCTTGCTCTCGGTAACGCCATCGGCGACGCGATGGCGGCGCGCGGTGATGCCGAGAACCGTGTGGAAAAAGCGCGCATCAAGTACTCGCGCGCGCCGCTCGTTCTCGTCGTCGCGTCCGCGGCGGGAGAAGACGATCACGAGACGCGGGAGAACGAATACTCGGTCGCTGCCGGCATGCAGAATGCGTTGCTGCTGCTCGAGTCGATGGGTCTCATCTCGCTGTGGAGTTCACCCAACGAGGGCTGCAACGACGCGATCACGTCGTTCTGCGGCTTCGCGCCGACGGACCACGTCGTGGGCATCCTCTACGTCGGGTGGCCGCAACGGGAACTGCCGCGCAAGGAACGCCCCGCACCGGTCGTCGTTCGCCTGGGGGAGTAGCGCCAACCGTCGGCGACGCGGGGCGTGACTAACGTGACCGGCATGACGGCCCCGCGATTGCACGGAGGTGCCGCAACCGACGAGTCGCTGAATCTCACGATGTCGGCGCGCGCCGTTCCCGTGTACGACGCAGTGCGACGTTTCGTCGCCGACGTCGTCGAACCGCGCACCGCCGAGTTCCACGAACTGGGTGCCGGCCGGGCGGACAGATGGTCGTACACCGATGCCCAACTCGAACTTCTCGAGTCGTTGAAGAGTGCGGCACGCGCCGCCGGTCTGTGGAACATGTTTCTTCCCGAGTCATCGGGTGGTGCTGGCCTGTCGAATCTCGATTACGCGTACGTCGCCGCCGAACTCGGCCGCAATCCGATCGCATCCGAGGTGACGAACTGCAGTGCGCCCGACACGGGGAACATGGAAGTGCTCGAGCGCGTCGGTACGCCGGAACAAAAGAAGCGCTGGCTGGAACCGTTGCTCGCCGGCGAAATCCGTTCGGCGTTCGCGATGAGCGAACCCGGGGTCGCCTCGTCGGACGCGCGCAACATTTCCTGTCGCGCGGTACTCGACGGTGACGAATGGGTGATTAACGGCGAGAAGTACTACATCACCGGTGCGGGAGACCCCCGCTGCAAGGTGCTCATCGTCATGGTGCTCACGAGCCCCGACGCCGCGTCGTACAACCGCCACTCGCAGATTCTCGTGCCGATGGATACCCCCGGCGTGCAGGTGGTCGGTGCGATGGAGGTATTCGGCGAGGACGATGCGCCGCACGGTCACATGCACCTGCGGTTCGACGACGTCCGGGTGCCGGCGCCCAACGTGCTCCTCGGCGAGGGGCGCGGTTTCGAGATTTCGCAACTGCGACTCGGACCGGGTCGCATCCATCACTGCATGCGCTCGATCGGTGCTGCCGAGCGGGCACTCGACTTGATGGTTGAGCGCGGACTCGCACGACAAGCGTTCGGCAAGCCGCTCGCGTGGCTCGGCAAGAATCCCGAAGTCATCGCGAAGGCACGCATCGAGATCGAGGCGATGCGGCTCATGGTGTTGCGTGCCGCACGGGCCATGGATGTGCTCGACCCGAAGCAGGCACGACTGTGGGTGAGTGCGGTGAAGGCGATGGTTCCCGAGCGCGTGTGCAATATCATCGACGAGGCGATCCAGATCCACGGTGCCACCGGAACGTCCCAATGGACGCCGCTCGCACGCCTGTACGCCGCGCAGCGCACCCTGCGACTCGCCGACGGCCCCGATGAGGTGCACTGGCACGTCGTGGGTCGCGCGGAGATTGCACGCCACGAAACGGACCGTTCCTCCGGTGCAGCCGAACGTGGCACGATGGGGACATGACGACCTTCGCACGACTGCGCCGATTGAACGTCGCCGCCGCGATCCTCCACCTCGGTCAGGCCATCGCTGTCGCTGCACTGGCCAACGACTTCTCACTGCCCGTCACCGGCTTCTACTGGAACGACGTGCCGAGCGGTGAGCTCGACCCGTCGCGCCTCGTGCGCGAGTTCGACGTCCCGATCGCATGGGGAGTGTTCGCGTTCCTCTTCCTTTCGTTCTTCTTCCATGCGATGGTGTCGTTCGGCCCCGGTCGCCGCGTGTACGAGGCCGAAGTAACGAAGGAACAGAACCGCTTCCGCTGGGTCGAGTACTCGCTGTCGTCGACGGTGATGATCATCATGATCGCGATGGTGTTCGGCGTCACCGACCTCGCCGCCCTGCTCGGACTCGCCGGAGCGAACGTCTCCATGATCCTCTTCGGTTGGATCATGGAGGTCGTCAACGAGCCCGGTACCGCCGTGTGGTGGACGCCGTTCTGGTTCGGTTGCATCGCCGGCATCGTTCCGTGGATCGCTCTCTTCTTCTACGTCGTCGGACCCGGATCGAACACGCCGTCGTTCGTCTACGGAATCTTCGTCAGCCTGTTCGTCTTCTTCAACCTGTTCGCCCTCAACCAGTGGTTGCAATACCGCCGCGTCGGCAAGTGGGCGTCGTACGCGTACGGCGAGCGCGTGTACCTCGTGCTCAGCCTCGTCGCGAAGTCGCTGCTCGCCTGGCAGATCTTCGGAAACACCCTCGCGGTGTGAAAGGAATGTCCACATGAACGTTTCGGCACAACGAATGTTCAACATCTCCGCGCTGTCGGAGACGGTCTCGGGTCCGGGCTTCGCGGTGACGGTTCCGCAACACGTCGCCGCGCGGGGATCGCGGGCGTTCGTCGTCACCGACGCCGGAGTACGCGGCGCGGGAATCGTCGATCCGATCGTCGCCGCCCTCGAGCAAGCGGGCATTCCCACCCGAGTATTCGACGAAGTATCACCGAATCCGACCGACCTCAACGTTGCCGCGGGAGTCGCGGCGGTGCGCGACTTCGGTCTCGACGGCACGGTCGTCGTTCTCGTCGGCGGGGGATCGGTGATGGACTGCGGCAAGTACGTCGCACTCGCCGCCGCGAACGACGTGACGAACCTCGATCTCGCCTTCGCCCCCGACCTCGATGCCAACGATCGCATCGACTTCGCCACGCTCGCGCCGAAGCGCCAGGCAACGGTGAACGGTCTGCCGACGATCGCAATTCCCACCACCTCGGGTACCGCGAGCGAAACGAACGGCGGCGGGCTCATCACCGACACGCGAACGAACCCGGCGGTGCACCGCAAGCTCACCTTCACCCATCCGTCGATCGCACCCGTCGTCGTCATCCTCGATCCGACGGTGACGACGGGGATGCCGCCGCGGGGCACCGCAGCGTGCGGCATGGACGTGCTCACCCACGCCATCGAGGCGTACACCTCGGCGAACTCGAACCCCTTCGCCGATGCACTTGCATTGCACGCGATTCGTCTCACCGGCGAGTGGTTGCCGCGTGCGGTCGCCGACGGCAAGGACCTCGAGGCCCGTGCGCAGATGCACATCGCGGCGCACCTCGCCGGTCGCGCATTTTCCTCCGGTCCACTGCTCGGTCTGGTCCACGCGACCGGCCATCCCATTTCGGGGCAGTTTCACCAGGCCCACGGTCAGACGCTGGCAACGATGTTGCCCCACGTCATGCGCTTCAACCGGGACGTCGTCGCCGATCGCTACGCCGACGTCGGCTCGGCACTCGGCACGGAACATGATCCCGATGCGGCGATCACGGCCGTCGAGCGACTCTCCGCGACGGTGGGCACGAACAGAACTCTCGGCGAGCTGGGTGCATCGCGCTCGAACATCGACGTGCTCACCGTCGATGCGTTGCGCGATCTCATCATCCTCAACACACCGCGGTACCCGTCGCGCAGCGAGGTCGCCGAGCTGTACGCAGCAGCTCTCTAGACGCTGAACACCTCGCGCCGGACGATCTCGGCGAGCATCGTCCAGTGGGCGGCGAGACCGGGGTGCAAGTCGTACGAGCCGACGACGTCGAGCGGAACCCACTCGACGTTCGAGCTTTCGTGGTTCGCGGCGTACGCCCCCGCATCGTCGGTGCACGTGGCAATGACGGTGTCGTAGCGCCAGTTGCCGTGGTCGTCACCGAAGATGTGCACGACGGTCACGCGCGTCGGATCGATTCCCACTTCCTCCTGCGCTTCGCGCAGTGCGGCATCGCGGATGTCCTCGTGGGAGTCGCGCGCACCTCCCGGAAGAGCCCAGGTGCCACCGCCGTGGGTCCAACTCGCGCGCAACTGCAGCAGTGCGTGCGGCGACGCCATGTCGAGGCGCACGAGCAACAAACCAGCGGCTCCGTGCCGACCCCAGTGGTCGAGGCCGCACGCGCAGCGCACGAAGCCGTCGCCGTCCCTGTGCGCCATGACGGTCAGTGCACGGCCCCGACGGCCGTCGTACCGCGCAGGCGCCAGCGGGTTCCGGCGAGCAGACGCGATGCAGAGACGAGGAACACGATGGCGACACCGGAGACGACGAAACTCACGGTGCGACCGTACGACTCGTAGGTGAAACCGGCGAGTGACGACGAGATTCCACCGGTGAGGGTCTGTGCACCACCGAGCAGTCCCTGTGCCCCGGCCTGGCGCTCGGTCGGCGCAACGGAACCGACGGCGACTCCCGCCCCGGTCACCGTCATGCCGTCGTTCGTCATGTGCACGAGGAGCACCGCCATGAGCAGAGCGGGAGACGAGAGAACGCCGTAGGTCGCCATGCACACGCCGCCGATGAGCAGTCCGGCACCTGCCGCGCGGTACGGGCCCACCGATTGCACGAACTTCCCGCCGCGCGGACCGAGAACGATGAGCGGAACGGCGAACAGTGAGATACCGACGTTTGCCATCCACGACGGTGCGCCGATGTCGTCCATCATGAGCACCCACAGCGAGTCGAACGTGCCGATCATGTAGAAGAGGGCCACGCCGAGGAGCACCGCCGCGAGGATGGCGCGGTCGCGCAACAAGTCGACGGCAAGTCGCTCGGTCGGACGTTCGTCGGCACGTGTTTCGGGAATGTCCTGTCCCATGACGGCGGCGCCGGAGAGGAGAAGAAGGATGCCGACGACGATGTACGGCGCGGGGATGCCGAAGGGTTCGACGAGCAAAGTGGCGAGAACGGGGCCGACCGCAAAGCCGGCGACCTCGCTCGACAGGACGCGACCGAGGTTGCGACCGAGGTTCTCGGGATCGGCGACGATGATGACTCGTCGCATGGCGGGAAGTGCGGAACCCACACCGAGTCCCGACACGAACCGACCGAAGAGCAACTCGGGCAGCGAGTCGGCGAATGCCATGAAGAAGTTCCCGCCGATGGCGAGCGCGAGGCCGATGACGATGAGCCGTCGCGAGGCGCCGCGGTCGGCGAACGGTGCGATGGTGAGCTGGGCGATGAACGACGTGAAGAACCCGATCGCGATGACGAGTCCCAACGAACCCTCGGAGATCCCGAACTGGTTGCGGTAGTCGTCGAGCATCGTGAACATGACGCCATAGGACGACGACTTGATGAAGATCGCCACGAACAACGCGATGAGCAAGCGACGCCGGGCCACTCCGCGAGGCTACCGACGAACCGCACTTCGGCCGTTTCGTGCGACAATGGCGACATGAGTTCACCGACGTTCATCGACGTCATCAATCCCCACGACGGATCGATCACCGGCAGGGTCGTGCGTGCAACGGTCGACGATTGTCTCGCGGCCGTGCGCACGGTCGAGCGATCGTTCCCCGCGTGGAGTCGCACCGCCCCGCGCGAGCGGAGCGAGGTGCTGCGTCGCGCATTCGAGATGATGATCGCCCGCCGTGCCGAACTCGCCGCACTCATCGTGCGCGAGAACGGAAAGGTTCTCGCCGATGCAGTTGCCGAGGTGACGTATGCGGCGGAGTTCTTCCGGTGGTTCTCCGAGGAAGCGGTGCGCATCGACGGTGACTACCGCCGTGCACCGTCCGGGGCGAACTGGCTGCTCGTCATGCGCCAACCGGTCGGACCGTCGCTGCTGGCGACGCCGTGGAATTTTCCCGCGGCAATGGCGACGCGCAAGCTCGGTCCGGCGATCGCCACGGGTTGCACAGCGGTTCTCAAACCCGCCTCCGACACGCCGCTCACGGCCATTGCGATCGTCGACATCCTGCGCGAATGCGGTCTGCCGGAAGAAGTCGTGCAGGTCGTCGTTCCCGATCCGCCGGGGGATGCGGTGGAGGCGATGCTCGACTCCGGTGCGATCCGCAAGTTGTCGTTCACCGGATCGACCCGCGTCGGATCGATGCTGCTGGCGATCGCCGCACGCACGGTGGTCAACTGCTCGATGGAACTGGGCGGCAACGCCCCGCTCATCGTCTGCGACGATGCCGACCTCGACGTCGCGATCGACGGTGCGATGCTCGCGAAGATGCGCAACGGTGGTGCCGCGTGCACCGCCGCCAACCGGTTCTTCGTCCACGAATCGATCCATGACGAGTTCGTCAGCCGTTTCACCGCACGAATGTCATCGCTTGTTGTCGGCGACGGCATGGATCCGAACGTGCACGTCGGCTCTCTCGTGTCGCGCGCCCAGCAGCGACGCGTCGCCGATCTCGTCGATGCTGCTCTTGCCGGAGGGGCGACCGCTACGTGCGGTGCGCGCCCCGCCGACGACGGCTCGTGTGCCTACGTGCCGACGGTGCTCGTCGACGTCGATCCTTCCGCGCCGATCCTCGCCGAGGAGATCTTCGGACCGGTCGCACCGATCGTGCGATTCACCGAGGTCGAGGATGTCGTCGCGCGTTCGAACGACGTCGAGCAGGGTCTCGTATCGTACGTATTCACACGCGACGTCGCGAAGGGCATGCGCATCGCCGAAGCCCTCGACACCGGAATGGTCGGTTTGAATCGCGGCCTCGTGTCAGATCCCGCCGCACCGTTCGGCGGCGTGAAGGCCTCGGGGCTCGGACGCGAGGGTGCACACGACGGAACGCTCGAGTTCCTCGAAACGAAGTACGTCGCTGGCAACTGGTAGCCGCGGCGCAAACGCCGAACAGCGGGGTATCCCGCGCTTGCCTCGGGTTCAGTTGGTGTGCGTGGCGGTTCGTCGCGCGAGAGCGACGGCCCACCAGATCATCGGGATCTGCAACGGCAACCGCCCGTAGGCGATGAGGCGCTCGCTGAGTTCGCGGTCGCGCCACTCCCACGCCATGTAGAGATTGGCGGGGTAGACGGCGACGAACAGTGCGGCCGCCGACCACAACGCCATGCGGCGGGTGGGTGCGAACACGATGCCGAGTCCAACGAGAATCTCGGCCACGCCACTTGCGTACGTCGCGGCGCGTGCCGAGCCGGGTACCCACGGCGGCACGATTTCGTCGAAGAAGCTCGGGTTGACGAAATGCATGATTCCGGCACCGAGCAGGAATGCAGCGAGTAGTTTTTCAGAGCGAGCCATGCGCGAAGACTAAGTCGTTGCGCTCGGCTCGCCGGAACGAACCGAGCAGGGGCTACGAAGAGCAATGACCGACCACATCGACACCCGCACCAACTGGCTCGACCCCCAACAGTTGGATGCCGTGCGCGGCCAAGTGCCTCTCGTGTACGTCGATGCCGTACCGGTGCGCATCGACGACATGGGCAACGTCACGTCGGTGGGGATGCTGTTGCGTCAGGCGCCCGACGGCACCATCTCGCGCACGGTCGTGTCGGGACGGGTGCTGTTGAACGAGCGGATTCGTGAAGCACTCCTGCGCCACCTGGAAAAGGACCTCGGGCCGCTCGCACTCCCCAAGATTCCCCCCGAGCCGTCACCGTTCACCGTTGTCGAGTACTTCCCCGACCCGTCGATCTCCGGTTTCCACGATCCGCGGCAGCACGCGGTGAGCCTCGCGTTCGTCGTTCCCGTTTCGGGGGACTGTCAGCCGTCGCAGGCGGCGCTCGACCTTGCCTGGTACACGCCGCAGGAAGCGGTGAGCAACGACGTTCGCCGGGAGATGACCGGCGGTCACGACCGGCTCATTCGACTCGCTCTCGCATCGGTCGGCGCCCTTCCCTGATCGCGCACCTCGCCGTGACACGTCGCGGCGGTCGGTGCGTCACGCGCAATGCGATCGTGACGTGAGATTCCCGCATTCGAACGCGCGGCGAACGTAATCTTCCTGGCGTGCCCGAAGGCGACACCATCTACCGCACCGCTGCGGCACTGCGCACGGCGATGATCGGCAAGACGATGGTGCGCTTCGAGGCATCGCGACTCGTCGGACCGGTACCGCGTGAGAGCGCCGTCGTCGAAGAGGTGCGCAGCCACGGCAAACACCTCGAGATCGTGTGGGACGACGGCATCGTCCTCCACACCCATATGCGCATGACGGGATCGTGGCACCTCTACAGACACGGGGAAAAGTGGCGCAAGCCGGTGCACCGCGCGCGCGTCGTCATCGACGTCGGCGACTGGGTGGCGGTGTGCTTCAGTGCACCCGTCGTCGAAACGTACCGCGACTTCGATCCGCGACGTCACCCGATCCTCGGAACCCTCGGCCCCGATCTGTGCCGACCCGATGCCGATCTTGCCGAGTGCGTGCGACGCATGCACACCTACGAGCCGCAGGACACCGCGCTCGCCGAGGTGTTGCTCGACCAACGCGTGCTGTGCGGCGTCGGCAACGTGTACCGCTGCGAGTTGTTGTGGGCCTGCGAACTCAACCCCTGGGCGCGAGTCGGTGAGTTGTCGCGCGACGAGTGCCGCGAGATCGTCGAGCTCGCCGCCGAGATGCTGCGCGCGAATCTCGCCCACACACATCGCGTCACCGCATCCGACGTGCGCGGGGGGCTCGCGGTGTACGGACGTCAGGGGAAGAAGTGTCCGCGGTGCAGCGATCTCGTGCGCGTCACGCACCACGGCGAGGCCAATCGCGTCCTGTACTGGTGCCCCGGTTGTCAGACGATGCACACGCCCGCGGTCATCGCGCCGCGCCGGCTCATTGACGACACGCCGACCGACAGGCATCCCGCCGCGCGGTTGTTCGCCGGCGAGGACGAACACCTCCCGTCGCAACGCGCCGGTTGATCGCCGCGCGACGGTTGAGTACAGCGCGGCGGCTGAGACTGCGCGACGGCTGAGACTGCGCGACGGCTCATTGCGGCGCGCCGGCTGACGCCGCGCCGGCTGACGCCGCGCGCCTGAGGGCAATCCGCTCAGTTCGACGCGATCGCGGTGACGACGTCGACTTTCGTTGCACGCCATGCGGGATAGATCGCCGCGACGACGCCGAGAAAGAACGAGATGACGAGGATCGCGATCGTTCCCGTGACCGGGAGCGTGAAGCCGGAGATGCCCGAGTCGCTGAGGGTCGCGACGACGAAGAGACCGATGACGATGCCGAGGACGACACCGCTCACCGCACCGAAGAGCGACGTGATGACACTCTCCCAACGCACGGTGGTGCGCACCTGCGACTTCGTCATTCCGACGGCACGCAGGAGTCCGATCTCGCGACGGCGCTCGAACACCGACAACAGGAGCGTGATGACGATGCCGACGATGGCGATGATGATCGACAGGCCGAGCAGTGCGTAGATAAGTGCGAGAATCTGGTTGATGCTCGCCGCCTGGGCATCGATGAATTCGTCCTTCGTTTGCAGGGTGCCGATGCCGAGATCGGTGCTGATCGCCGCAATCGCCGATTTCACGGTCGCGATGTCGACACCGTCACGTGCGTCGATGTAGACGAAGTTGTCGAACAACGATGCAGTCGAGTCGCTGAACATGTCGCGGCTGACGACGTAGTTCGAGAACACGGCATCGCTGTCGAAGACGCCCTCGACCTTCGCCGCGATTTCGGTGCCGTCGACGAGGCGCACGGGGAGCGGGTCGCCGATTGCGAGTCCGAGCTCGGTCACTTTGTCGAGCGCGACGAAGACGCCGGTCGGCGAGAGACGTGTTTGATCGCCTTCGACCATGCCGAGATCGAAGAGTCCGGTGATCGTCGCCGGGTTGATGACGATGCCGAATCGTGATTCTTCGCCGAAGCGCAGCGGGGTGAACCCGACGCCCGTCGCACGTTCGACCTCGGGGAGTGCCCCGACGGCATCGGTGACGGTGAGTGGGATTCCGCCGAAGCCCTGCGAATCGACGGTGAGGGCGAGATCACCGCGGAACGCGTCGCCGAAGGTGTCGCGAATCTGCGTGTTGATGCTTGCCGCGAGAGCGGTGAACGCCGTGACGAGGGCGACGCCGATGAGTACCGGAGCGGCGGTGCGCGCGGTGCGTTTCGGGTTGCGCGCCGCGTTCTGGCGGGCCATTGCCGCCGTGACGCCGCGCCAGCGTGCGATCGGACGTCCGAGACCGAGCGCGACGGGGCGTGCAATGGCCGGTCCGATGACGAGGATCCCGGCGAACACCGCGACGATGCCGAGACCGAGCACCGCGGCGGGTGCGTCGGCGGCGGCGAACAGCAGGGCAGTGATTCCGCCGACGATGAACACTGATCCGACGATGACGCGGCCGCGAATGCTGCCGGCCGTTTCGATCGCGGTGTCGCGCAGCGCCGCAAGCGGCGAGACGCGACTCGCGCGACGCGCGGGGAGCACCGCCGATGCGACGGTGACGACGACGCCGACGATGAACGTCGTGAGGAACGAGCCGACACCGACCGCGAGACCGCGCGACGGAATCTCGAGACCCGCTGCGGTGAGTGCAGCGGCGAGTCCGCGCGAAATGAGGATGCCGAGAGCGAATCCGACGAGCGAACCGAGAACACCGATGACGACCGACTCGATGATCAGGGTTCGGGTGACCTGCGACCGGCTGGCACCGATGGCACGCATCAGCGCGTTCTCGCGTTCACGTTGTGCCGCGGTGATCGAGAACACGTTGTAGATGACGAAGCAACCGATGGCGAGCGCGATGTAGGAGAAGATGATGAGGAAGTTGGTGAAGATCGACAGCACCGACTTGATCTGTCCCTGTACCTCGGCGGTGATCTCGGCGCCCGTGAGCACTTCGACGCGGGCAGATGCGGGGAGAGATGCCTCGATCGTCGCGGCGAGCGTTGCATCGTCGACCGAGTCGTCACTCTGGACGAGGATCGCATCGACGAACCCCGGACGAAGGAGGAACTCGGATGCCGTCGGCTGGTCGAAGAGGGCGAACGTACCGCCACCCGGGGATGCGATGTCGCCGTACGACACGATGCCGACGAGCGTGAACTCGCGCGAACCGGACACGGCGGAGATGCGCACGGTGTCGCCGACGACGAAGTCGCCCTGGTCCGCGGTGCCGCGGTCGAGAACGACTTCGCGCGGACCCTGCGGGAAGCGACCGTCGACGACCGTCCAGAAGACGGATTCCTCGATCGCGATGCCACCGAACGTCGGCGGGCCGTTGCCCTCGCTGCCGAGCGGTTTGCCGTCCTTGCCGATGACCCGCGCGAACACCTGCATGTCACCGACGGCGTTGGTGACGCCGGGGACCTTCAGCACGTCGTCGCGCAACGACACGGGAACGGGGGAGCGCTGCTCGCCGCCGAAGTTCGTCTCGATGAAGTTCGTCGAGCGAACGTAGGCATCGACGTCACGGAAGACGTCGGAGAAGAGTTCGTCGAAGGTCTTGTTGATGGTGTCGCGGAAGATGAACGTTCCGGAGAGGAACGACGTTCCGAGGATGACGGCAAGCGCCGTGAGGAGCAACCGACCCTTGCGGGCCAGCGTCATTTTCAGTGCGAGACGAATCACCGGGAGGCCTCAGTTGCCGAGGTTCTTCAACCGGTCGAGGACGCGCTCGGGAGTCGGTTCGAGGAGTTCACCGGCGAGTCGACCGTCGGCGAGAAAGACGATGCGATCGGCGAAGCTCGCCGCCACCGCATCGTGCGTCACCATCACGATCGTCTGTCCGAGTTCGTCGACGGCCTGGCGCATGAACTTCAGCACCTCGCCGCCCGTGCGCGAGTCGAGATTTCCCGTGGGCTCGTCGGCGAAGATGATCTCCGGCTTGCTCGCGAGTGCGCGGGCAACGGCGACGCGCTGTTGCTGGCCACCGGAGAGTTCGCTCGGACGATGGTCGAGGCGGTCCTGCAACGAGATGGTGCGCACGACCCGGTCGATCCACTCCTTGTCACCCTCTTCGTTGCCCAGCGTCAGCGGGAGCACGATGTTCTCTTCCGCGGTGAGGGTCGGGATGAGGTTGAAGGCCTGGAAGATGAAACCGACCTTGGCGCGACGCAACTTCGTGAGTTCGCGATCGTTGAGAGCCGAGAGTTCGACGTCGCCGATGTACACGCGACCCGAGGTGAGCGAGTCGAGACCGGCGAGACAGTGCATGAGCGTCGACTTGCCCGAGCCGCTCGGACCCATGATCGCGCTGAACTTTCCGCGCTCGAAAGAGACGTCGATTCCGTCGAGGGCACGAACGAGATTGTCGCCCGATCCGTAGTGCTTCGTCGCCTGTTCGGCACGTGCGGCGGGAGTTGAGGGGGATGCGTTGGTGGGGGTCACGTCGTCAGGCTAACGACGTGATGATTCACGCTGCATCGCCCACGCCTATGGTTGAGCGCATGTCCCCAACCATTCGCACCCTCGGTGAACTACGTGCATCCGGATGGGTGTCACGACCCGTCAAAGAGGAGATCCGCGAGAACGCAGTTGCGCGCATGACGAAGGGTGAGCCGCTCGTCGCCGGCGTGATGGGCTACGAGGACACGGTCGTTCCGCAGTTGGAGAATGCGATTCTCGCCGGACACGACATCGTCTTTCTCGGCGAGCGCGGGCAGGCAAAGACGCGCATCATCCGGTCACTCACGGGACTCCTCGACGAGTGGATGCCGATCATCGAGGGCAGCGAAATCAACGACGATCCGTACCACCCGGTTTCCCGTTTCGCCCGTGACCTCGTGAACCAGAAAGGGGATGCGACTCCCATCGCGTGGGTGCATCGCGACGCACGCTTCGGTGAGAAACTCGCGACACCCGACACGTCGATCGCCGACCTCATCGGCGAGGTCGATCCGATCAAGGTCGCCGAGGGTCGCTACCTCAGCGACGAACTCACGTTGCACTACGGACTCGTGCCGCGCACGAACCGCGGCATCTTCGCGATCAACGAGTTGCCGGATCTCAGCGAACGCATCCAGGTCGGTCTGCTCAATGTCCTCGAAGAACGCGACATCCAGGTGCGCGGTTACAAGGTGCGTCTTCCGCTCGACGTCATGCTCGTCGCCTCGGCGAACCCGGAGGACTACACGAACCGCGGCCGGATCATCACCCCGCTGAAGGACCGGTTCGGTTCGCAGATCCGCACGCACTACCCGCTCGACGTCACTACCGAGATGGCGATCATGCGTCAGGAAGCGCGCGACCCCGACGTCGGCAACGTCGCGACGACGATCCCCGACTTCATGGACGAGATCGTGGCCGAGATGAGTCAGACGGCGCGGCAGCACAACAACGTCAACCAGCGCAGCGGTGTGTCGGTTCGTCTCACCGTGAGCAATCGCGAAGTGATGGTCGCCAGCGCGATGCGCCGCGCGCTGAGGGCCGGTGAATCGCAGGTCGTGCCGCGCATCAGTGACCTCGACGCGCTCGTCGCATCGAGCTCGGGGAAGATCGAGTTCGAGGGCATCGACGAGCACCGCGAAGGCGCCGTATTCGAGGCGATCCTGGCGGCGGCCGTGCTCGCCGTGTTCAAGCGACGAGTCACGTCGCCGGCGACGCGCGACATCGTTGCGGCGTTCGAGGACGGCCTCACCGCAGCGACCGGTCACGACATCGCGTCGAACGATCTCGTCGCCCAAGCCGCCGCGATTCCGGCATTCAGCGGAGTGGTGGATTTGCTCGTCGGTGCCGGCGCATCGGCCGCGGAGCGGGCAAGTGCCGTCGAATTCGTACTGGAGGGTTTGCACCTCGCGAAGCGCCTGAACAAGGACTCGACCGGAACGGCCGGCGGCGTCTACCGATCCCGCACCGGGCGCTGACCGGTTCGCGCAGAGCCGACGGTACGAAGTTCCGGGGCGATCACACCGGGAACGGTGCGCGCGTCCACAACTCGCCGGTGTCGTTGCGTTCGAGCACCTCGGCGTCGCCGCGCAATGCCGACACCGCAACGCGGCGAGGGAATCCGCGCAACCGCAACTTGCCGATCGGTTCGGCGCGCACTCCGCGCGGCAACGCCACCGTTTGTTCGGTGGGAATGAGGATGCCGAAGTCGGTTGCCTCGTCGCACAGCCGTGCAGCGAGATTCGGCGCCGTGCCGATGTAATCGTCACCGTCGAAGAGCATCGTGTCGCCCGACGCGATGCCGATGCGCAACTTCAGCGGTGACAATTCGCCCGCGGTACGGCGGCGCAGCTCGGTGGCGAACACGATGCCGCTGTCGGGCTCGACGGAGATCGCCATGAAACCGTCGCCGAGGAACTTGTCGATGCGCACGCCGAGTTCGGCGGCGAGGTCGCGACCGATGCGTCGGAAACGATGGAGCAGCTCGACCGCCGCCTCGTCGCCGCGGGTCTCGATGTATTCCGTGAAGCCGGAAAGGTCGACGAAAATGATCGTGCGCGGGAACCGCATGGTGTGACCAATGCTACGGTTCAGCCGTGGGACGCCGGTTCACGTATTCACGATGGGACGGCACGCAACGCGTACTCGGCCCCGATTCCGACGACCTCCTCGCCGAGATCACCGACGAGGTCATCCATCACGGTGACGTCGCAGCCGCCCTGCGGCGGATCATGCACAACGGACTCGACCGGGGCGACGGCCGCGACGTCGAGGGGCTGCGCTCGATGATTGAGCGGCTGCGACAACGGCGCGCCGAGTTGGCCAAGGGCGATCCGGGCGGAATGTTCACCCGTCTCAACGAGCAACTCGACGACATCCTCGACGAGGAGCGGCTCGCGATCGATCGGTTGCGTCCGACCGACGGTGACCGCGCCGATAGCAGGGCGCTGCAACTCGACTTGCTGCCCGATGCGCTCGCCGCCCGGATCGAGGAGTTGCGAACCTATGACTTCGTCTCCGACGAAGCCAAGCGACGATTCGACGCCCTTCTCGACGACGTGCGCGAGCAGATCATGCAACGTCACGTCGATCAAATCTCGGGGGCGATGCAGCAACTCGACGACGCACAGCTCGCCGAAGTCAAGGACATGCTCGCCGCACTCAACGACATGCTCGCCCGGCACGGACGCGGGGAGGACCCGCAGTTCGAGGCGTTCATGGAGCGTTTCGGGGCGCACTTCCCGGAAAACCCCGCGAGCCTCGACGAACTGCTCGAGCTGCTCGCCCGGCGCATGGCGGCGGCGCGGTCCGTGCTCAACGCGATGTCACCCGAACAGAGGGAACAGTTGCGGGAGCTGTCGGAGCAACTGCTCGGCGACATGGACCTGCGCTGGCAAATGGATCAACTCGCGGACAATCTCCAGTCGATGTACCCGGATCTCGGCTGGAACGATGCCGCCGAGTTCAGCGGAGGCGACCCGCTGTCGATGCGCGACGCGCTGCGGGCAGCCGAGGAAATGGGTCGGCTGCAGGATCTCGAGGCGTTCCTGTCCCGGGCGGCGGCCCCCGGTCAGCTCGCCGACGTCGACCTCGACGCCGTCGCCCGACATCTCGGCGACGATTCCGCCGACTCACTGCGTCGCCTCGCCGGACTCGCCGATTCGCTCGCCGAGGCGGGCCTCATCGATACGACCGAGGGCCGTCTCGAGCTCACCGCCCGGGGACTGCGTCAGATCGGGAACAACGCCCTGCGCGAGATTTTCGGTCGGCTCGGTCGGGACGTCTTCGGGGGTCACCGACTCGACGAGCTCGGTACGGGTCTCGAGCGTGCCGAGGACACGAAGCCGTACGAGTTCGGGGACCCGTTCCATCTCGATTTGCGCACGACACTGCGCAATTCGCTGCGCAGGGGAGGAGCAGGCGTTCCGATCGAACTCCACCCCGACGACTTCGAAGTCGAGCGCACCGAACACCAGACGCGTTCCTCGACCGTGCTCATGGTCGACCTGTCGCTGTCGATGCCGATGCGCGACAACTTCCTGCCGGCAAAGAAGGTGGCGGTCGCCCTGCACGCGCTCATCTCCTCGCGTTTTCCCCGTGATTACCTCGGAATCGTCGGTTTCAGCGAGGTCGCGCGGGTCCTCAACCCCGT
>JBIIUH010000016.1:0-24946 GCA_044340075.1 Ilumatobacteraceae bacterium
GCGCAGAACGTCGGCATCCATCGCCGATGCCGCCTGGGCAACGGACGAATGTGCTCCCGCCGACGCCGCGATGAGTGGACGCACGACATTCATCGCACCGGCCGCCCGGTTGCGCCACCGCCAGCGGGCAGCGATGAGCGCCGACAAGTTTCCGGCAGTGCCGCCGCTGACGAACACACCACCGCTGCTCGACGGCAGGCCGGCGAGCGATGCCAGCCACGCGAGCGCCTCGTTCTCCGCGTACACCGCACCGGCACCCTCGAGCCACGAACCGCCGTAGATGTTCGATGCGGCAACGACGAGATCGAAGAGGACGGACGATTCGGTCGGCGCACCGGGAACGAACGACAGAAAGAGCGGATGATCAACGCTGATGCATGCCGGTGCGAGGGAATCGGTGAAGATCCGGAGCGCCTTCATCCCCCCGATTCCTTCGGGAGTGATCGTCGTGCCGACTTCGGCGCGCAGAACGCTCAGTGGTTTCGGTGCATCGAGCGGCGGAGGATCCAATCGAACGCGCTCCACCGCGTACCGGATGATTGCATCAGCCAATTTTTGGCTGTCTTCGTCGTGATAGTGCATCCAGTAGCCGTCCGACTCGTCCGGATACGGCGACGGCGTCTTCGACATCAGGCAAACACTAGAACGCGCACGCTCCCGGAACCGCGGTCGATGGCGCGCTGAGGGTGGTCGCCCGGCTTAGGCGAGGCTCACCACTTCGAGCCACGACTCGTTGAAGTAGTCGACCTGCCCGTCGGGCATCACCAGCACTTTCGTCGGTGACAGTTGATCGACGAAATCGGTGTCGTGGCTGACGAGCACGATGGCGCCGTTCCACGCGGACAGCGCGTTGGCCACCGCGTCGCGACTCGACGGATCGAGGTTGTTCGTCGGCTCGTCGAGCAGCAGAAGGTTGTTGCGCCCGACCATCAACATGGCGAGCGCAAGTTTCGTTTTTTCACCGCCCGACAACGTGGCCGTCTCTTGGAACACCTTGTCGCCCGACAACCCGAATGAGCCAAGCATGCCGCGCAGCTGGGTTTCGGTGAGCCCCAATCGCGTCGGTGCCATCTCGCGCATGTGATCGATGAGCGACCGCTCGCCGATGAGGTTGTCGTGCTCCTGTGCGTAGTACCCGGCCTGCACCTGGTGGCCGAACTGCACGTCGCCATCGTCGCACTTTGATACTCCGGCGAGGATGCGCAGGAGCGACGTTTTGCCGGCTCCGTTCAGACCAAGAACGAGCAGTCGCTCGCCGCGACCCAGGTCGAATCCCACGTCGTGGAAGATGTCCGGGCCGCCGTAGGTTTTGCGCAGCCCGCTGACCGTCAGCACGGTCTCGCCGCAGGCCGGCGCCTCCGGGAACTTCACCGCAAGCGTCTTTTTTGCACGAGGGGCATGTGTCCGCTGGGCATCGAGGCGATCGATGCGCTTTTCGATGCTGCGGGCCATCGACGCCTTCGACGCCTTGGCCCCGAATCGGTCGACGACGCGTTGCAGACGATCGATTTCCTTGGCCTGCTGAGTGGCCATCTTCGCCGCGCGGGCCTCGTCAGCCTCGCGTGCGCGCACGTATTGCGAGTACGTGCCGCGGTATTCGACGATGTTCCCGACGTCGGATTCGTCGGGTCGGTCGAGGTGCAGCACACGCGTGATCGCTTCGTCGAGCAATTCGAGGTCGTGGCTGATCACCAGCAGCGCACCCTTGTAGTTGCGCAGAAAATCGAGCATCCACGTCTTCGCGTCGATGTCGAGGTGGTTGGTGGGCTCGTCGAGTAGCAACGTGTCGCTGCCGCCGTAGAGAATTCGCGCCAGTTCGACACGCCTGCGTTCGCCGCCCGACAGCACACCCAGCTGCAGGTCGAGCCGATCGGCCTTGAGACCGAGTCCCGCTGCGATTGCCCGCGCCTCACTGTTGGCGGCGTATCCGCCCTTCATTTCGAATGCTTCCTGGGCCTTGGTGAATCGGGCGATGTTCCGTTCGTCTGCCCGTTCCTCCATCGCAATGCGCAGTTCTTCCAGTCGAACGAGGTCCTCGTCGATACCGCGCGCCGAAAGCACGTGCGAAATGGCACTGCGACCGTCGAATGCACCGGCGATCCGCGGGTCTTGCGGAAGGTAGCCGAATGCTCCCCCACGGCTCACCGTGCCGGCTTTCGGCTCGGCGGCGCCACCCAACACCTTGAAGAGACTCGTCTTTCCGGCACCGTTGCGACCGACGAGACCCACCTTGTCCCTGGGCATGACAGTGAAACTCGCCTCGTGCACGACCATGCGCGCACCGACCTCGACACTGAGATTGCGAACCTGGAGCACCACTCAAGGCTCGCAGCGGAAACATGTCGACACAACGCGCAAGCGACGGCCGTCCGGCACGCACCACCCGGAACGGCGCACCGTCGTATCCACATCACCCCGCAACGGCGCGCCTAACCTCGGTTCGTGGCCGATGTGTCGACCGTGCTCACCGCGGCAATCGTTGCCATCGCCTCTCTCATGCTCGCCACGTGGGCGGTGTCGCTGGTGCGACGCGACGTATCGATCGTCGACGTCGCCTGGCCGCTCGGTTTCGTACTCGCGACGTGGGCGTCACGCTGGGTCGTCGGTGCAGGCGGTGCCGGCAACTGGACACTCCTCGCGATGGTGACGATCTGGGGTCTGCGCCTGTCCTTCCACCTGTTGCGTCGCAACCTTGCCCAGGGTGAGGACTTCCGCTACCGGGCGATGCGCCAGCGCCACGGCGACGCGTTCGCCGTGCGCAGCCTCCTCACCGTCTTTGCCCTCCAGGGTGTTCTCCTGTTCATCGTCGCGCTGCCGGTCACCCTCGGTCACCGCGACACGTCAGCCGGACTCTCCACGTGGGTCGTTCTCGGCGTTCTCGTATGGGGAGCCGGTCTGTGGTGGGAGGCGGTCGCCGATGCGCAGCTCGCCGCCTTCCGTCGCGATCCGCGCAACGCCGGCCAGGTTCTCGATACGGGTCTGTGGCAGTACACCCGTCACCCGAATTACTTCGGTGACGCACTCGTGTGGTGGGGTCTGGCGATTGCAGGTGCATCGCAAGGCGCCGGAGTGTGGGCATTCGTCGCGGCGGCGGTCATGACGATCCTCCTCGTGCGCGTGTCGGGAGCGGCGATGCTCGATCGGCTGCTCGCCGAACGCAAGCCGGGCTACCGCGAGTACATGCAGCGCACGAGCGGTTTCATTCCCCTGCCGCCCCGCCGAGGAGGGCGAACACGGACCGTACGTCGCCCCGCTGCACGCGTTCCTGGCGCACCGAGCGACCCGGCTCGTACAGAACAACGTCGTCGGCCAGTGCCGCAACGTCCGCAACGTCGTGAGTGACGAGCACCGTCGGAATCGCGTACTCGTCGACGACCTCGCGCACGAGTGACCGCAGAACGACACGGCTGTCCCGGTCGAGGGCACTGAACGGCTCGTCGAGCACGAGCACTCTCGGTTGACGGGCGAGTGCCCGCGCAAGCGCAACGCGTTGCTCCTCCCCACCCGAGAGGGTCGACGTCTCACTCGTAGCGATATGGGCGGCGCCGACGCGCTCCAACCACTGCATGGCGCGCTCGTGACGATGCTCGCGACCCCCGAGCGCCAACCTGACGTTGGCCACCGGTGAAAGATGTGCGAGCAACGCCGGAAACTGCGTCACCGCCGCGACACGACGGTTCTGCGTCGATACGAACACACCCCGCTCGACGTCGACCCACGTCTCGTCGCCGAGCGACACCGTGCCCGCCGTCGGACGACGCACGCCGGTGATCGCCGCGAGCGTGAGGCTCTTGCCGGAGCCCGACGGTCCGACGAGTGCCGTCACCCCGGGAAGGGCACGGAACGACGCCGACACCGTGAAGCGCGGCACGCGGGCGGTGATCGATACGCGCAGCTCGGTCATCGGGCGCGCCTCACCTGCAGCTGTGCGAGCAACATGAGGACCACGAGCGCGATCGCCGCGAGAACGAGCGAACCCGTGCGCGCCGCACCGTCGTCACCGGCTTGCACCGCGTCGTACACCGCGACCGGCAACGTTTGGCTGCGACCGGGGATGTTGCCGGCAACCATGACGGTGACGCCGAAGTCACCGAGTGCGCGGGCGAATCCGAGCGCCACGCCGGCGAGGATGCCGCGCGATGCAACGCGCAGCGTTACGCGCAGTGCAACGGCCGCCTCGGGCAAACCGCAGATGCGCGCCGCTTCCTCGAGTCGCGGGTCGACCTGACGAATGGCCGCGCGCGACGTGCGCACGACGAACGGCAGTGCCGACACCGTGGCGGCGATCGTCGCCCCGGTCACCGTGAAGACGATCGGCGCGCCGAACACCGATTCCCATGCCTTGCCGACGGGTCCTCGCGATCCGAGAAGCGTGAGCAGGTAGTAGCCGAGCACCGTCGGCGGCAGCACGATCGGCACCGTGATGATGGCTTCGATGACGCTCGCCCACCGCGACCGCATCTTCGCCAGTGCGTATGCGACCGCGACTCCGACGACGGCGGCGAAGGTCGTCGCGACGAGGGTGACGCGCAGCGATATCCACAGCGGTGACCAGTCCGACACCGTGCTCACCCGCCCCCTGCGACTGCACCGATGGACGCCGGGTCGGTGACGAAGCCGTAGCGCGCGAGAAGACCACGAGCAGACTCGGTCCGCAAGGCGTCGACGAAGGCAAGGGCACGATCACGTCGGTCACCGGTCAACGCCACCGCAGCCTGACGGAGCGGATCGTGCAGCGCCGGATCGACGATCAAATGCGGTTCGTCGATCACCAGACTTCGCGCCACGATTCCCACGTCCACCTCGCCCGATTCGACGATACGAACCGCGTCGGCCACGTTGTCGGCGTAGACGATGCGCGATTCGACCTCGTTCCACAGACCGAGTGTCTCGAGCGCACGTCGGGCGGCTGCTCCGTACGGCGCGTGACGCGGCTGGGCGATGACGATGCGCTTCGCGGTCCCGACCGCCTGCTCGACCGACACGAGCTCGCGACCGTCCGACGCGACGACGGCGAGACCACCGATTGCATACACGGTCGGCTCGGACGACACGGTCCGACCCGCAGCGATGACCTCGTCGACAAAATCGACGTTTGCCGACACGTACACGTCGTAGGGGGCGCCATTGAGGATCTGCTCGCGCAACATGCCCGACGAGCCGAAGACGAACGACACCTCACCCACCGGTGATTCGCGCAGCGTCGCAGCGAGTTCGCCGAAGGCGTCACGCAGGTCGCTCGCGGCGGCAACGACGAGCGGCCCGTCGTCAGCCGGGTCATCGGTTGTTGCCGCGGATCGACCGCACCCCGTGACGGCGACGGCACACGCGGCTCCGAACAGGAGGCGGATACCCAGCCGTACGGCCCTCACAATGGAGCGGACGACGGGATTCGAACCCGCGACCCTCACCTTGGCAAGGTGATGCTCTACCAACTGAGCCACGTCCGCGTAGGGCTTTGAGTGTATCGGGCCGGCACCCGAACGGTCCGATGCCGGGTCGACGTCAGATCAGGACGCGGGAACGTTGGGCACACGGGGTCGTGCCGACATGATGACTCCCCCGAGGCCGAGGAGGACGACGACGCCGCCGATCATCTGTGCGACGGCGACGTTCTGCCCGAGGAACGCAAATGCGAGCGCGGTGGAAAGTACGGGGCCGGCGAGAGTGATGAGTGACGACACCGTGGCGTCGAGATAGCGCGCCGACCACGTAATGAGATAGTGGCCGATCGTTCCCGGAATGACGGTCATTGCAACGAGCAACAGCCAGTCGGTCCGCGTCAGCTGCCACACGTCGTCGGATGCGATCGTGGCGAGACTCGTCGAGACGATGCAGTTGATGAGACACACCCCCGTGAGGAACGACCATGTGTTGATCCCCTCGTCCCGCGCCTTTTTCGCGGCGATGAAATAGATCGTCCACATCACCATGTTCGTGAGCGCGAGCCCGTCACCGAACAGCGCGTTACCGGGGGCCTCGGACAGCTCGGCCCCGAACACGACGCCGGCGACGCCGACGAACGCAACGAGCGAGTACATCACCCGCGACAACGTCACCTTCTCGCCGAGGATTCGCGGTGCGACGAACAGGAGCACCGCCGGTGTGAGGCTGCTCAGGAGGGTCGCGTTGGCGATCGTCGTGTGGTCGTACGACCAGAATCCGGTGATCGCCGACATGGAGAAGAAGATGCCGGGCTTCCACGCAACGGCGAAGTGGTGACGGGTGAAACCGTCACCGAACGTGCGCGCCAGGCTCCACAGGACCGGCAGCCACATCAGCTGTCGCCACATCACGATCGTGGGCATCGACGCCGACATCTTCGCGATGAACACCGGACCGATCGCCCACGCAACGACCGCCGTCCAGCAGGCAACGAGCGGCAGTTCGCGACGCCACCACGGACGAAGATCGGGGGAATTCAAGGGGATTGGCCGAACTACTTCTTCGCCTGCGGACGCAGATCGATGCGCAGCGTGAGCACACCGTCTTCGAGCGTCGCTTCGGCGTCACCGATCATCGCGAAGTCCTGGAAGTCGAGCTGCGCCTGGCGCACGAAGTGCTGCCGCTCCTCGCCCGCCACCGGCGGCAGGGGGCGGCGTTTCACGGACGCCGCACGATCACGAAAGCGCTCGACCATTTCCTGCGGGGAGAACTCGCTCATGACAACACCGTAGTGCGCGCCTTTTTCAACATCGCGGCTCGTTCCTCGGGTGATCCCTCGGCGAATCCCCGGTCGCCGATGACCTCGAGCGGCGCAAGCAGCGGATCGTCGGGTCGAGTCCCGATCCACATCCACACCGATACCCCGGCGAGAACGACGCCGACGACGATGAGCGACATCCCGATGAACCACGTTCCCGCATCGGCAAGGATCACGATGCCAAACTACCTGTCATGCCCCGTTGCTCGCCGCATGTGCGACGCTGCATTGCGTCACGTCCCGGAGGTTCACCCCGATGACCTCGACGATCATCAACGTCGTAACGAGTGCCGCATTCGTTGCCGGGTTGTTGTGGCTGCGACGCACGCTCAAATCGCGCGACGTCGACTCACCGCTCAATGCCCGCGCGAAGGCGCGACGCGCGCGAGGAAATCGGCGATCGGATCCCCCACCTGATCGTGCTCAATGAGGAACGCGTCGTGACCGTGAGGTGACACGATCTCGGCGTACTCGGCGGGGGTGCCGGCTGCCGCCACGAGGTTGCAGATCTGTTCCTGCTGGTACTTCGGGTAGAGGATGTCGCTGGAGATTCCCATCGCCAGCGTCGGTGCGGTGATTCGTGACATCGCGTGGCGCAGGTCGCCACGGCCGCGCGCCACGTCGTGCAGATCCATCGCCTTGCCGATGAGCAAGTAGCTGTTGGCGTCGAAGCGGCGGATGAGTCGGTCGCCGTGGTGGTCGAGGTACC
The DNA here is from genome assembly GCA_044340075.1 of Ilumatobacteraceae bacterium. GTDB lineage: Bacteria > Actinomycetota > Acidimicrobiia > Acidimicrobiales > Ilumatobacteraceae > F1-60-MAGs027. Next base: position 7,413 of record JBIIUH010000016.1, read on the forward strand.
GCTCCACCTCGAATTTGTCCCACAGACCGAGTCCGCTGTTCTGCGCGTTGCGGTCGGCGAGATCGCGACCGAACCGATCGGTGAAGACGTTGTCGCTGCGGAAAGTCACCTGCGCGACCATGCGGGCGATCGCCAGACCTTCCCACGGTCCATCACCGACTGGTGCGTCGTAGTAGTCACCGCCGCGCCAGCGCGGATCGAGACGTACTGCTCGACGACCGATTGCACCCCATGCGATCTGTTGCGCCGTGCTCTGCGCACAGGTTCCGATCGCGACGAGCGAGTTGACGCGGTGCGGATACATGATCGCCCACTCGAGTGCCTGCATTCCGCCCATCGATCCACCGATTACCGAGTGCCAGCGCGCGATTCCGAGGGTGTCGGCGAGACGCAACTGCGCGCGCACCATGTCACGGATGGTGATGACCGGGAAGCGCGATCCGTACGGGCGCCCGTCGTCGGGATGCGCCGACGCCGGACCCGTCGATCCCTGACAGCCACCGATGACGTTGCTGCACACGACGAACCAGCGCTCGGTATCGATTGCCAACCCCGGTCCGACGACGTCTTCCCACCATCCCGGTGTCGGGTGGCCGTCTTCTGCCGATCCTGCGGCGTGGCTGTCCCCGGTCCACGCGTGACACAGCAGCACCGCGTTGCTCGCGTCGGCGTTCAGGGTGCCCCATGTTTCATAGGCGATCGTGACGTTGCGCAGTGTCTCACCGCAGTCGAGTGCCACCGGGCGATCGGCGTCGAGCTGCAGGAACGAACGCCGACCCGCGGGCTGGCCGGGCTGCCACGCCCCGGTTGCCGGGTAGTCGGTGCGCATCATGTTCGTCGTCCTTATCGGTGGTCGCTGGGGTCGGTGGTCGCTGAAGTCGTGTTCGTCGCCGGATAGTTCGTGCGCCCCGAACGTTCGCCAGGACCGTTGCCCATGCGGGCCACATCGTCGCCTGGCGACTTGGCACCGTTGGTCTCCCCGGTTGCCGGACCTATTGGTCGCTCGTGATGCGTTCGTCAGGCTATCGGGGGTGTCGTGCGGCAACGACGGCGTTCGGCAACGCGTCGGTACACGCGATCGGCGATACGACGCACACCGGGAGCGGCGATGAGCCACCCCGCCCACGACCAGGGCGCCCCGCAATGCACCAGGGCCGCCGCGACGGCCCGTGCACCCTCGCGGCGATCAGCGCCGACCCACTGCACCGCTTGCTCGCAATCAGCGCGGTTGACGCCCCACTGTGCAAGCGGCGCGGTCTGGTAGTCGACGACTTGCAGAGCGTTGCGCCGCGCGCGCAACCAGTCGGCGCAGCGTCGGCAGAAGTCACACTCGCCGTCGAAGATGAGCACGGGAGTCTGCAGCGTTAGCGTCGTGCGCACCATGGCGTCTCCCGCTGCGTCACCGTCCGGGGGAACGAACGAAGGATCCGCTCCCCGTGCGCCGTGGCGCGCGCTGTCATCGTGGCGACTCATCGGGGTTCACCTCCTTGCCGTCGTTCTCGTGGTTCTCATGGTGTCACTCGGATTCTGGCAACTGCGCCGCCACGACGAACGACTCTCCTTCAATGATTCGGTCCGCGAGCGCGCCGGCCGGACCCCCGTTGCACTCGAGGTGCTTCTCGATTCGGGCACCCCGACTGCGCAGCTGCCGTGGACGACGGTGACCGTGCGCGGGACGTGGCTCGACGAACCGCAGGTACTCGTCGTCAACCGTTCGCAGGACGGTCGGGCCGGGGTCAACGTCGTCGGCGCCGTTGCACTCGCCGACGGGCGTCGCGTCATCATCAATCGCGGTTTCGTCCCGTTGACGATTGCACCGCCCTCCTCGCCGACGGGTGAGGTCCTACTCCTCGGTTGGGTGCGACCACCCGAAGAACGGCGTCGCGGAATGCTCACCGATCCCGCGACGGGCCCGCTCACCGAGGCACAACGCATCGACATCGATCGGCTCGCACCCCAGATCGGCGGCGACGTCGTCGGTGTGTACGTCGACGTGCTCGACAGCGATCCCGCCGACGCACCCGAACTCTCTCGCATCGCCGAGCCCGAACTCACGCTCGGTCCGCACCTGTCCTACGCAGTGCAGTGGTTCGTGTTCAGCGCATTCGCAGTGGTCGCCTGGTTCTTCATCGTGCGCCGATCGCTCGCGCGAGCTCGCCGGGATACGACATCAGACGACGCTTCAGGCGCAGCGAACCCGAGCTGAACACGCCGAGCATCGCCCGGCGCACCTCTCCCGGCGTTGCATCGACGCGCAGGTAGGGACCCCACACGTCGGTGGGCAGCGAAAAGAACGCATCGAAGAAGTCCCGCGTGTCGTTGGCATCGAGCTCTCGGGTGACGCGGACACCCAGCCGGTGCAAAGCTCTCACCCGGCGCATCGCCGGTGACCACAGTGCCGACCACGCTGCGTCGCGCAACGCTGCCGCGCGCTCTCCGCGTGCATGCGCCGCGACCAGTGCCCCGGCCACCACCGGCGCAAGGCGCACGGACGCCGTCACTGAATACCCCGTGACGGGATGAACGAGCCCCGCTGCAGCGCCGAAGCGCAACACGTCGACCTTGTGCGGCGGGGTTGTCGACGACATCGGAATGTGCACGACCTCAACCGAGCCGGCCACGGCGGTGAGGTCGCCTCCCATGCGTCGCGCCAACCGGCCGCGCAACTCGGCGTGCTCGTACGCCGGCCGCGAACACAACGAGGTTTCTTCGACGAGTCCCTCGTCGTCGGCCAACTGCATCGCGTAAAGAAACGTCGGCGGCATCGACGCGGTGACCGCCGACCAGTCCATGAGGGTCATGACGTCTCCGGCGAGTCCGCGCTTCTCGAGCTCGTCGACGGACACGACGAGGCCGTAAGCGGTTTGCACGCCGGCTTCACCGTCGCCCACGGCGTCGGCACCGCGCGCATCGACGACGACGTCTGCGCGCAATTCGCGTCCGCCAGCGAGGCGCACGAGCGCATCGGTTCCGCCCTGCGTCATCGACGCGACGGATCCGACGACGATCTCGACTCCGGAAGTGCATGCAGTCTGCAGCGCGTCGTTGTCGAAAACGCCGTACACACGGGAGATGAGTCGTTCACGACCCGTGACGACCCGCGTCGTCGACCATCTCCGTCGCCACGGCACATCGATCGCGAGTGCGGTGCAGGGCTCCTCGACCTCGTCGCACCACGCCCCGTACGTCGCGGTCCACGGTGATACCGCGCCGTCGACGAGCACGACATCGGCCCCCTGCACCCGCAGGGCACGTGCGAGCAGCGCCCCTGCCGGTCCCGCCCCGACGATGATGACCCGCGCGGTCATGCGAGCTTCTCGACGAAGCCTTCCAACTGGCGCAGGTTGCGACATTCGAAGACGCCGTCGGTGTGCACACCGTATTCACCGACGATCGAGTCACCGGTGTTCCAGTACGACGTCGGCTCGGGATTCAGCCAGTAGACGTGCCGGGCCTTCTTGCGCATCTCGCGCACCACCCACGACTGCGCGGCGTGGTAATTGTTGCGCGCATCGCCGAGCAGGAGCACGGTCGTCTTCGGCGTGATGTCCCTGCCGTAGCGCTCCCAGAACGTCTCGAACGCGTGCCCATAGTCGCTGTGACCGTCCACCCAGATGACGTCGGCTTCGGTGTTCACCTTCTGGATCGCATCCTGGATGTCCTCGTTGCCCTTGAAGAACCGCGTCACCTCGTCGATGCCGTCGATGAACACGAACGATCGCACCTTCGAGAACTGACCCTGGATCGCGTACACGAGCATCAGCGTGAACCGGGCGAATGCGGCGACGCTGCCGGAGATGTCGGCAACGACCATGAGATCGGGCTTGGCCGGACGCGGAAAACGAAACTTCGGCTCGGCGGGCACGCCTCCGTACGACAGCGAGTGACGAACCGTGCTGCGGAAATCGAGCGGACCACGCCGACGGTTGCGTCGCTTGCGGGCGAGCTTTGCGGCGAGTTTGCGGGTGAGCGGACCGAGCGCCTTCTTCAACCCCTGCATCTCGTCACGGGTGGCGTGCATGAACTCGACGTCCTCGGGCAGGGGCTTGCGCAACGTCTTCGCCATCGCCTCCGCTCCGCGATCGGCGACGAGCCGGCGCCTGATTTCCGCCTCGACCTCCTGCTTGAACTGCTCGATGCGCGACTGGTACTCGTCGCGCATGAGGCGCTCCTCCATCGACTGCCGGTCGGTGGCACCGTCGGCATCCATCAGCGACTGCAGCATGTTGTCGAGATCGAGGTTGCGCAGCGTGCGGTACAGGTAATACGTGCCACCGACCGGTCGGCCCGGCTCCATGCCCGCATGCCTGCTCACCGACTGCTTGGCCAGTGCACGCATCATCGCCTGGTCCCCGGTCATCAGCGCCCGCATGAGCAGCTTCGCCAACTCCTCCTGCGACAAACCATCCATTCCCCCGCCGGCACCGCGGCCCGGCTGGTCGTCCTGACCCGCGCGATCCTGCTCGTCGCGCCAGAACTCCGTCTGCGCGCCGTCCTGGACGATGTTGTACTCGTCACCGCGCAGCGAGAAGTACACCTCGAAGATCGTTTCGAACACCTGCCAGTGGGCCGCATCCTTCACGAGGGTTGCCCCGAGTGCGTACTTGAACGCCTCCCGATCCTCGACGGGAACGACCTTCACCGCTTCGAGCGCGTCGAGATTCTCGGTGAGGCTCACCGGCAGTCCCGCCCGGCGCAACTCGGCGACGAAGCCGGAGATGAGCTCGAGCAGGCCGTTCATGGCGCAAGTCGTGGCGAGCGACGACTACTCGTCGACCGACAGTTCCTTGGCCGCCTTGGCGATGTCGGTCTGGTACTTGAGCAGGACGTGGAGCGTGTCCTTTACGTTCTGCTCGTCGACGTGGTCGAGACCGAGCAACAGCAGGGTGCGCGCCCAGTCGAGCGTTTCGCTCACCGACGGCGACTTCTTCAGGTCGAGCTGGCGGATGCTGCGCACGATGCGGGTCAACTGGTCGGCAAGGTTCTCGCCGATGTCGGGCACCTTCGTCATGACGATCTGCTTTTCGCGCTCGACGTCGGGGTAATCGACGTGGAGGTAGAGGCAGCGGCGCTTCAGCGCCTCGGAGAGCTCGCGCGTGTTGTTCGACGTGAGGAACACGAGCGGAATCTGCTTCGCCGTGATTGTGCCGAGCTCGGGAATCGACACCTGGTATTCCGAGAGGATCTCGAGCAACAGGGCCTCGGTCTCCACTTCGACACGGTCGACTTCGTCGATGAGCAGAACCACCGGCTCGGTCGAAGAGATGGCTTCGAGCAGCGGCCGCGTGAGCAGGAATTCGTCGCTGAAGATGTCGTCGTGCACTTCGTTCCACGAGTCGCTCGACTTGTCGGCCTGGATGCGCAGGAGCTGCTTCTTGTAGTTCCACTCGTAGAGGGCCTTCGATTCATCGAGGCCCTCGTAACACTGCAGACGGATGAGCCGCGCACCCGTGAGCTCGGCCACGCTCTTTGCCAGCTGGGTCTTGCCCGTGCCCGCAGGGCCCTCGATGAGCACCGGCTTGCCGAGCTTCTGGGCGAGGTAGACGACGCCCGCGATGCCATCGTCGGCCAGGTAGTTCACCTGCCTCAATCCGTTGCGTACGTCCTGAACCGAGGCAAATGCAGTGGTCACGCGCTTCACGCTACTTGGCAGCGAACTAGCGTGGGGCACGTGACACCGGCCGATCGAGCGGGCAAACGGGCTCCGCGTCGAACGCCCGACGCCGATTCGATCATCCGCACGACGATCGAACTACTCCACCGTGACGGCGAGAGCGGCTTCCGCCTCGAGGACCTCATGGAAGCGGAGAAGCTGTCGAAGAGTTCGATCTATGCGCGGTACGGCGGTCGCGACGGCCTCCTCGCGACCGCTCTCGCCAAGGAATTCGAGGACGAGGTGGCCGAAAGCACCACCGCGATGCGCGCCGTGATGGGCAGCGCCAAGACTGCGAAGGATCTCCGCAGTGCGATCCGGGCGACGACGGCGTTCACCCACCAGCGCAGTCGCAACGTCAACCGCATCAACCGCGCCGGCATCATCGCCGGCACCAGAGGTCGGCCCGAGTTGCGCGCCCGACTCGAAGAAGCTCAAACGCGTCTCACCGATGCACTCGAGGAACTCATCGTCGATTGTCAGAACCGCGGACTCATCGCAACGCGTCATCATCCCCGGGCGCTGGCATCGTTCCTCCAGGGCAACACGCTCGGCATCGTCATCACCGAGTTCGATGCAAAAAATGACGAGAACGCGGTGGACCGTCGCCTCGATCTCATCCACGACGTGCTCGATCATTTGTTTTTCGACGGCCTCATTGATGACTGAACCCGCCGGGTCACTGGCGCGAACGAATGCGGCAGTCGCCCTCGGCACTGCGGCGTCGCGGGTCACCGGCCTCGCGCGCATCGTCGTCTTCGCAGTAATCGTCGGCCAGACGTCGCTCGCCGACGCCTTCGAGATCGGCAACAATGCTCCCAACGTCGTGTACGAACTCGTCATCGGTGGCGCACTGGCAGCAACCCTGGTTCCCCTCTTCACGAAGTTGCGTGCACGCAACGACGCGGCGGGCATCGGCGCCGTGTGCGGTACCTCAGCGGTACTGCTCGTCGCGGTCACGGCGGCCGCCGTCGCACTCGCTCCGCTGATCGTGCGCGCATTCACCGTCGACATGGCGACGGGCGTGGACCCCGCCGACTTCCGCGCCACGGCCACTTCAATGACGCGCGTGTTCGTGCTGCAGATCGCGTTCTACGGGGTGACGACGATCGGATCGGCATTGCTCAATGCGACGGGGCGATTCCTCGCCGCTTCGTGGGCACCCGTTGCGGCGAACGTCGTGGCGATCGCCGGATTCCTCGCCCTCGGCGCAACCACTGTCGAGCGACCCGTCCCAATCGAACTCGCCAACCCGCAGCGGGCCGAATTCTGGTGGCTCGTCGGCAGCACGACGCTCGGCATCGCAACGATGGCCGCCATCGTCTTCGTCGCCACGCTTCGGGCCGGTGCGTTTCCGCGCCCCTCTCTCGACGTACGCAACCCGGCGGTCGGCCAAGTGGTGCGGCTGTCGGCGTGGTCGGTTGCGTACATCGCGACGAATCAAGTCGCTCTCGTCGTCGTCAAGAACCTCGCGTCACCCGGTACTGGAAACCTCGACGCCTACGTCAAGGCTTTCACCCTCTTCCAATTGCCGCACGGTCTGCTCGCGGTGTCGCTCGCCGTCACGTTCGTTCCACTTCTCGCCAAGGCTGCCGACGCCGGTGACGCCGCGGAGTACTCGCGCCGGTTGCTCTCGGGTCTGCGAATGACCGCCTTCCTCACCTTGCCGGCAGGTTTCGGCATGGTTGCCATTGCTCGTCCGCTCGTCGGCGTGTTGCTCGAGCACGGTGCGTTCGACGACGCAGCCGCCGATGCCACCGCGGGTGCACTGACCGGATTCGGCATCGGTCTCGCCGCGTTCTCCACGTATCTCTTCGCCTTGCGTGGTTTCTATGCCCGCGGCGACACTCGAACACCGTTCTTCATCAACATCGTTCAGAACGCGGCGAACGTCGTATTCGCCGTACTTCTCGCACCCACGTACGGCGTCGCCGGCCTCGCCTGGGCCTTCAGTGCGTCGTACGTCGTCGGCGCAATTGCGGCGCTCGCCGTGCTCGCCCGCCGTCACCTCACGTGGACCGCGCGCAGCTTCCTCGTCGGCCTCGTACCGATGATCGTTGCCGCCCTCGTCATGATGGGGGTCACGCGCGTGTCGGGTCTGCTCATTCTCGGTGACGACTCGGTGACGACGATCGCCCTCGCCCGCAGCGTGGTCGGCATCACCGTCGGAGTTCTCGTGTACGCAACTGCCGGCAAGTTGCTGCAGGTGCCCGAACTGGCGACCGCTACGTCGCTGTTGACGCGAGGTTCACGAGATCGTCGCGGTGGACGACCTCGGGACTGACACCCTCGGCGAGATCGGCACTGCGTCGTCCCGCACTCGATCGCGCAACGTCGGCCGGCACCGCAGCCATGCCGCGGGCGATGATCGCACCGTCGGGTGACACGATCTCAACGGTGTCACCGACGTCGAAATTGCCGTGCACCGCGGTGACCCCTGCGTGCAGCAGCGACACGTTGCGGGTGAGCAAGGCGCGTGCGGCACCGTCATCGACGACGATCGAGCCCTCCGACTGAGCGGCATAGGCGATCCACAGTTTGCGGGCCGACAGTTCGCGCCGTCGCGGTACGAAGCGGGTGCCGACGTCGCTGCGACCCGCCACCGCATCGATGAGAACGTCGGGTCGCGATGCCGCGGCAATGACCGTCTGCACACCCGACGAACTGGCGATGCGTGCGGCGGCCAACTTCGACGCCATCCCGCCGCTGCCACGGTTCGTTCCCGACGATCCTGCGTCGACCGAGAGCAACGGATCGTCGGCGCCCACCTCGGCGATGAGTTCGGCCGTCGGATCGAGCATCGGATTGGCCGTGTACAAGCCGGCAATGTCGGTGAGCAGGATGAGCACGTCGGCACCGACGCTGTGCGCCACGAGTGCTGCGATGCGATCGTTGTCGCTGAAGCGGATTTCGTCGCTCGCGATCGCGTCGTTTTCGTTGATGATCGGTACGCAGCCGAGGTCGAGCAGCCGCTGCAGAGTGTCGCGCGCGTGGAGGTACTGGCGGCGGTCGATGAAGTCGTTCGGTACGAGCAGCACCTGGGCGCCCGTGAGACCGTGGCTCGAGAGGGCGGCGTCGTAGCGCGACATCAGTCGGCTCTGCCCGACGGCCGACACCGCCTGCAGGGTGAGAGTGTCGCCGGGACGCTCGGTCATGCCGAGCGCCGCCACACCCGAGGCGACGGCTCCCGACGAGACGACGAGCACCTCGTGATCGCTGCGGCGCAAAGCGGCCACCTGGTCGCACAATGACGTCACCATCTCCTCGCGGATGCGACCGTGATCGTTGGTGATCGACGACGTACCGATCTTCACGACGACCCTCATGCGCGCACCTCGGGGATGTACTCGAACGAAAACTCCTTGATGTGGATGACGGCACCGTCCCGCGCCCCCGCACGGGCGAGCAACCTGGGCACTCCGAGTCCGTTCAGTCGATCGTCGATGTAGTTGAGCGCATCGACGCTGGTGAGATCGTTCAGCGCAACCGCGCGCTCGACGGAGCGCCCGTGCAGACGGAATTCGTTCTCCCCGATTCGTTCGACGGTGGTGCCCTCCGGCTCGGGACGCAGCGTGATCTCGCTCGATTCGACGACGGCGTCGCGGCGAGCGTCACGCACGAGATCGGCAAGTGAGCCGAGCACCTCGCGCACCCCGGCTCCGGTCACCGCCGACACGATCGGGTACGACCATGCCGCACGCACCTCGTCGGTGACGGCGTCTCCCTTGGTACCGACGATGATCCGCGGGCGCTCGAGCAGGTCGGGGCGGTATTCGCCGAGCTCGCGCAACAGCACGTCGATCTGCGTCTGCGGGTCGACCTCCTCCATCGGTGCGAGATCGATGAGCAGGCACAGAACGCGGGCGCGTTCGATGTGCCGCAGGAACTGGTGTCCGAGTCCGCGACCCTGACTTGCACCTTCGATGAGTCCGGGGATGTCGGCGATGACGAACTCGGTGTCGCCCCCCATGCGCACGACACCGAGGTGCGGCTCGAGCGTCGTGAACGGATAGTTCGCGATCTTCGGCTTCGCCGCCGACACCGACGAGATGAAGGTGCTCTTGCCCGCGTTCGGATACCCGACGAGAGCGACGTCGGCCATGAGCTTCAATTCGAGCTTCAGCCAGCGCTGCGGACCGTGCTCACCCTGTTCGGCGAACTTCGGTGCCCGGCGCTTGTTCGTGAGGAACCGTGAATTGCCACGACCACCCTGGCCGCCGGGCACGGCACGAAACCGCATCCCGTGGCGCTGCAAATCGGCGAGCACTTCACCCGTGTACAGATCGCGCACGATCGTTCCCTCGGGGACCATCACTTCGAGGTCGCGCCCCCTGCGGCCGTGCAGGTCCTTGCCCATTCCCGACACCCCGTCTTCGCCGCGACGGTGCGGATGATCACGGAATGCGACGAGGGACGCCACGTTGTGATCGGCGATGAGCCACACCGCCCCGCCGTCACCGCCGTCGCCGCCGTTCGGACCGCCGAAGACGACCGGCCCCTCGCGACGGAAACTCACGCAACCCGCTCCGCCGTCACCGCCGCGCACGTTCAGTTGTGCTTCGTCGACGAAGCCGCTCATGTCACACTCCCGCGGGGCACAGAAACCACCTCGACGCTACTGGCGAGCACCCCGTGCGTATCGTGATGACGTGACTTCACGCAGTGAATCCTGGGCACTCACGATGCACGGCCACGATCACGCCGACGCAGTACGCGTTGCACACGTCGATTCCTGGGCCGGCACCGGAGCCGTCGATCTCGCTGCGCGTGCGCTGCGCGAGGAACGCGACGACGAACTCCTCGCACCACTCGCCACGCGCGCCGTCGGCGCCGGTCGGCGTGCCGTGGCGGAGGAACCCGATCCATTCCGCACGTGCTTCGAACGCGACCGCGACCGCATCCTCCATGCGTCGGCATTCCGTCGTCTCGCCGGCAAGACCCAGGTGTTCGTGTTTCCCGAGGATCACCAGCGCACCCGACTCACCCACGCTCTCGAGGTCGCCCAGGTCGCCACGTCCGTGGCGCGGGCCCTGCGCCTCAACGTGGCCCTCACCGAGGCCATCGCTCTCGGCCACGACTGCGGCCACGGCCCCGGCGGTCATGCCAGCGAAGACGCATTGTCGCCGTACGTCGACGGCGGCTACGACCACGCCGTGTGGGGTGCCGATGTCGCCCTCGCCGGGCTCAACTTGTGCAACGAAACCCTCGACGGCATCCGCAACCACTCGTGGTCGCGTCCGGCCCCTGCCACTCCCGAAGGTGAGGTCGTCTCGTGGGCCGATCGCATCGCGTACGTCTGCCACGATTTCGAAGACGCAGTGAGCACGGGTCTCGTCACTCCCGATCAGTTGCCCGCGAGCGTGCGCGAGGCGTGCGGTACCGATCGTCGCAGCCAACTCCATGCGTTCGTCTCGGCCATGGTGCACGCGGCCTCCGAATCGGGTCGCATCGGCATGACCCCCCGCTTCGCCGACGCGCTCGCCGAGTTCCGGCGCTTCAACTACGACAACATCTACATGCGCGATGCGTCCCGCGCACAGGCCGCCGCCGTCGTCGACCTCCTGCGAGCGCTCGTCGAGCACTATCACCGCCATCCCGAGCACATGCGCAGCGCGTTCACCGATCCCGGGACAGCTGCCAGCCCCGAGGCGTTGCACAATGCGGTGGCATACGTCGGTGGAATGACCGATCGTTTCGCCTGTCGCCAGGGTCTCACCCTTCTCAACTACGACCCGGAGCGTCTCCCCCGCGGCATCGGCGTCTAGCGTGGCGCCGATGCGCAGCGACCGGATGTGGATCGACACCGACACGGCGTCCGACGACGTCGTCGCGCTCATCCTCGCCCTGCGCAACCCGACGGTGCACGTCGAGGGCATCTCCATCGTCGCGGGCAACGTGCCGCTCGACATGGCGACGCAGAACGCGCTGTACACGCTGCACGTGCTCGGCGAGTCGCGCCCCGTGCACGTCGGAGCGAACCGACCGCTGGCCCGTCCCTACTCGTCCGCGCAGATGGTGCATGGCACCGACGGCATGGGCGACATCGGACTCGATCTGCGCGGCCGCTCACCCGAGTCGCTCGATGCCGTGGGTGCGATGTTGCGTGCGTTCGAACGACGCCCCGGCGAAATGGATCTCGTCACGCTCGGACCCCTCACCAACGTCGCTCTCGCCCTGCGAATCGAGCCGCGCTTTGCGTCGTGGGTGCGCCGCTGCGTCGCCATGGCGGGCACGGGCATCCTCCCCGGCAACGTCACTGCACTCTCCGAATACAACGTGTGGGCCGACCCCGAGGCGGCCAACGTCGTTTTCGGATCGGGCATGCCCGTTGAGATGGTCGGATGGGACGTGTCGTGGCAGGATGCCGTCATCGACGACGAGCTTGCGGCGTCCCTGCGCTCGCTCTCACCACTCGCCGAGTTCGCAATCGACATCCAGCGCTGCGTGCGCGAATTCTGTCGCACCGAAACGAAGTTGAACGGCTTCGACTTTCCCGATCCCATCGCGATGTGCGTCGCGATCGACGACTCGATCGTCACGTCCGAAATGAGAGCCCCGGTGACCGTCCAGCTCGGTGAGGGCCACGCCCGCGGGCAAACGATCGTCGACCACCTGCGCATCACGGGTATCCCCCACGACACGCGAGTCGTGTTGCGCGCCGATTCGGGTGCGTTCAGGGCCGCGCTGCGCGACGTCCTGCGCTGATCACATTCGTCTGACTGGACGTGCTTCTACGTCCGTCTAGACGTGTTTCAACGTCTGCTTAGACGTGCTTTATACGTCTAATCAGACGTGTTTCATCGTCTGTTCAGACGTGCTCTATACGTCTTATCAGACGATGGGAAGGACGTCGACGATCTTGCGACCGCGGCGCTCACCGAACTTCACGCTGCCGTCGACGAGCGAGAACAGCGAGTCGTCGCTGGCGCGACGCACGTTCTTGCCCGGGTGTACGCGGGTGCCGCGCTGACGAATGATGATCGTTCCGGCGGTGATCTGAGTTCCGTCGAACGTCTTCACTCCGAGTCGCTGCGCATTTGAATCGCGGCCGTTCTTTGTTGAGCCGCCACCCTTGGTCTTTGACATGACTCAGCCTTTCGCGATGGTGGTGATTTCGACGACGCTGTACCGCTGGCGATGGCCGAAGCGGCGGCGCTGGTTGGTACGACGCTTGTAGGTGAAGCCGTCGATCTTCGGGCCCTTGGCCTCGCCGATGACCTTGGCCTTCACCGATGCCTTCGCGAGATCGGAAGGCGTGGAAAGAACGGTGTCGCCGTCGACGACGAGCACGGGCGTGAGCGACACTTCGCTCCCGACGGCTGCGTCGAGCAGGTCGACGTGGATCGTCTGACCCCGCTCGACCTTTTCCTGCTTGTTTCCGGCGCTGATGACGGCGTACATAACGGCTCCCTACTCTACCTGTCGTCCCCGTCGGACCCACCGACCGGCTGATGTGCGTCTTCCTCGAGCATCCCGAGGTCGAGAACGACTCCCCGACCCTCGCAGGCCGCGCAATGGTGGGCGAAACTCGTGAGCAGACCCTCGCCGATGCGCTTGCGCGTCATCTGTACGAGACCCAGTTCGGAGATGTCGAACACCTGGGTGCGGGTCTTGTCCCGCGCCAGTGCGCGCTTGAAGGCGTCGACCACCTTGCGGCGGTTCTCCTTCACTTCCATGTCGATGAAGTCGATGACGATGATTCCGCCGATGTCGCGCAACCGCAGCTGCCGGGCGATCTCTTCGGCCGCCTCGAGGTTGTTGCCGAGCACGGTGTCCTCGAGGTTGCTCTTGCCGACGTTCTTGCCCGTGTTCACGTCGATGACGGTGAGCGCCTCGGTGTGCTCGATGACGAGCGATCCACCCGAGGGCAGCCACACCTTGCGGTCGAGGGCCTTGCGTAGCTGCTCGTGCACGCGGTGCGTCTCGAACAACGGCAATCCCTCGCGCTCGGCGTCGTAGAACTCGACCCGGTCGACGAAGTCGGGATTGAACGCACCGACGTAGTCCCGGATCTCCTCGTACATCTTGCGATCGTCGATGATGACTCCGCGGTACTCGTTGCTGAACTCCTCGCGGATCACGCGCACGGCGAGCGACGGCTCGCGGTACAACAACGTCGGACCCTTGGCCTTCTTCGCCGCCTCGGTGATGACCTCCCACCGGGCGAGCAACTGCTCCATATCGGTGGTCAACTCGTGCTCGGTGGCGTTCTCCGCCGCGGTACGCACGATGACTCCGTGCTGCTCGGGCTTGATGCGATCGAGGATGCCGCGCAGACGACGACGTTCGCCGTCGGGAAGGCGCTTGGAGATTCCGTAGGTGCGCGAATCGGGCACGAGCACGACGAATCGACCGGGCAGCGATACTTCCTGCGTCAGTCGGCCGCCCTTTGCGCCGATCGGGTTCTTCGTCACCTGACAGAGAATGAGCTGACGGTTGCGCAGCACGTGTTCGATGCGCGGTGCGGGCCCCTGCTCGACGACGTCTTCCTTGTCGTACTGGACGTCGTGACGGTACAGCACCGCGTTCTTCGGCGTTCCGATGTCGACGAATGCCGCTTCCATGCCCGGCAGAACGTTCTGCACCTGGCCGAGGTAGATGTTGCCGTGAATCTGTCCGATGTCGTCGGCGGGATGGCTGACGTAGTGCTCGATGAGACTGCGACCCTCGAGAACGGCGACTTGGGTGACGTCGGGGCGCACGTGCACGCACATGAGGTAGCGCCCGACGGGTCGACCGTCGCGCTCCTTGCCGCGACGGCGCGCCATGAGCTGTTCGTCGGTGTTCGTCGGCAGCGAGCGCTCGGAGTCACCATTGCGCTGTCCGCGACCCGAACCGCGGCCGCGACGGCGGCGCTTCTTGCGGGCCTGACCGTCACGCGACGCGTCGGCATCGCGGGTGCCCGATCGTCCGTTGCGCGACCCCTGACGCTCGGCGGGCTTGCTGTCGTCGGCTGCGGCGCGCCGTTGTGGCGGGGGCGGAATCCGTCCGGGACGTGAATCACCGATCTGCGGACGGCGCACGAGGGCCGCCTCGGCCACGGCCGGGTCCTGGATGCGACCCTCCCGCGGGTGATCGGGAAGTTCGATGTCGCTTCCTGCGCCGTGGTCTCCCCTGCTGCGTCGCGTCATCTCCGGGCGTGCCGCATCCCGATCGGCATCAGCGCCGTCCTGCGAGTCCGTGTCGTCATAGTCGTCGCCATCGAACTCGCCAGCATCGACATCGTCATCGACATCGTCATCGATATCTTCGGCGACATCGTCAGTGACATCGTCACGAACATCATCATGAAGATCGTCATTGCCGGACGCCGACACGCGCGCCGCACCACCCTGTCGGGCAGCCGATCCCGAGCGCTGCCGACCACGACCGCCGCGTCGACCACGTCGACGACGACGTCCACCTTGCGGGCGCGGCCCCTGGCCCTCGCCACCTTCATTCGTCATGTCAAAACCTTTCCGTTTGGCAATCGCAGCCACGGAGGCGCCGAATGCCGTCGCGCTCAGGCTGCGTACCGGGGGACGTGAACGTCACCGGCAGCGTCGCCGTCGCGAGAACGCCGTGTGTGGGAGGACCTCCCACGCAGATCTCAGGCTACCGCACGACCTAGGACGTACGGCGCATGTGCACGCTTTGGACGAGACCGAGCATGATCGCCCACCCGATGAGGTGGGACCCGCCGTAGGACACGAGCGGTAGCGGCAGTCCCGACACCGGGGTGAGGCCGAGTGCCATGCCGATGTTCTGGAACACCTGCCACAGCATCGTCGTAAAGACACCCGCGGCGATGAATCGACCGAGGCGCGACTGGGCGAACCGGGCGATGGACCACATCCGCCACAGCACGACGGAGAACAAGCCGATGACGACGAGGCAGCCGACGAGTCCGAACTGCTCACCGATCGCCGTGAACGGGAAGTCGGTGAACTGCACGGGGATGTACGCCCCATTCGTCAGCGGACCCTGCAGGTACCCCTTGCCGAACAAACCGCCCGACGCGATGGCGCGCTTCGCGAAACGCACCTGGAGCACGACGTTCTGCAGGTCGGCCGACACGACGTCGTTCTGGCGGACGAACGCGGTGAGTCGGTTCAACTGGTACGACCGCACGACTCCGCTGATGACGGTGGCCGCGAGCGTGGCGAGCGACATCGCGGCGATGGCGATGACGTGACGTCGTTTCACACCGGCGGCGAGGAGGATTCCCGCGGTGCCGGCGGCGAGAACCGATGCGGAACCGAGGTCGGGCTGTGCGAGCACGAGCACCATCGGCAACCCGGCGAGCATGAGGACGATGACGAACTCCTCCCACTCGATCTTCTTCGCCGCGGCGTCGGCGAGGTACGAGGCGAGGAAGATGATGACCACCGACTTGGCGATCTCTGCCGGCTGCACGGCGATGATGCCGAGGTCGAACGACAGGCGCGCACCACCCGTCACCTGACCCGCAATGAACAACAACGCGAGTGACATGACGACCGCGACGTACAAGATGACGGATTTCGACCGCAGCCAATCGTGACCGACCGCCATGACGAGGGTGAGCACGACTGCGGCGATGATGAGGAACGTCACCTGACGGGTGACGTAAAAATACGGATTGAAGCCCTGGTTGATGAGTCGCTGCTGTGTCGTGGCGAACACGTTGAAAGCACCGATCACCGCCAGAACGATCGTCGCCGACATGAGGATCCAGTCGACGTGGCGCCACGGATCGAGCACGCTCCCCGACCCGCGGGGTTCGGTCGCGGCGCGACGACGTGTACGGAATGCAATCGTCATCTAGTCACGCGTGTCCGAGAGTGAGCCGATGAGACACGAAGGCGAACGAAGGCGCGTCGGTGGTGCGGGCAGCGTCGATCCGAGATCGACGGGCTCGGCAGGAACGAGTTCGTCCATTCGCAATCGACCGCTCAACGCGAGGAATACGCACTTCACGACGGGTGCAGCTGCCTGCGATCCGTACCCCGCCTTTTCGAGGTACGCGTACGCCGAGTACGGCACCTCGGGGTTCAGACTGAACGCGCCGAATGCCGACGAGTCGTTCCACGGCAGATTCTCGAAACCCTGTGCGGTTCCCGTCTTTCCCGCGAGCGGCACTTCATCGAGCGGGAAGTTGCGGAACAGATTCTCCCCCGTCGCCTTGTGGTAGTAGTCGAACGTCACGCCGGGTCCCGAGATGACGCGCTGCATCCCCGCGATGACGGGCCGGAGAACGTCGTCGCGCATCGGCAGGCGACGCAGCGGACTTGCGGGCGAGATACGTTCGGCAACGGTCGCCGTCGACAGGTCGGCGAGCGACGATGACTTGTCCCGCGTTCCCGGAGTCAGGATCGATCGCACGACGCGCGGCTGGTGCAAAGTGCCTCCGTTGGCGAGGGCGGCGTAGGCGTTCGCCACCTGGATCGGCGTCGCCGACAACAGACCCTGGCCAATGGCAAACAGCACGTTGTCGCCGACGTAGTAGTTCTCCCCCGACTCCTCGGTGATCGCACCGATGTCGGCGAGACGCTGCTTCAGCGCCCGCGACGGAACCGTTCCGGCGTACTCGTAGGGCAGGTCGACGTTGGTCGTCGAACCGAACCCGAAGTCTCGCACCTCGCGCTCGAGCACCGGTTCGTAACCGCGTTCGGTGAGGATCTGCTCGCCGATCTTGTAGAAGAAGGTGTCGCTCGAGACCGCCATCGCCTCCTCGACGTTCACGGATCCGTAGCGACACGGAGCCCCCGTCGACCGGCAGATCGCGTTGCGGAAGATGCACTTCACACCCTGTTCGCACCTGTCCTGCGGGATGCTCTGCAACTTGTACGTGCCACGGTCGTCGAAGGCGTACTCGCCACCACCGGGAAGCTGGCCGGTGTTCAGCGCCGCATAAGCGACG
>JBIIUH010000017.1:0-24887 GCA_044340075.1 Ilumatobacteraceae bacterium
CCCGAAACCCCTCGGCCCACCGCCGGTTTCTGCCGCATGGCCCAGTAGATCGAGGGCGGTGATCGTCATGATGCTCACGGTGTGCGTGTGGGTGTTGTCGTCCGTGTCGGGGACGACACGGTGAAGTTCCACTTGCCGCTGACCGCGTGACCGTCACGACTGCGCACTTGCCAAGTGACGGTGACGTTGCCGTCCGTGATCACCCTCCGCGGGCGGAACTCGATGATCGAAGCCGTCGCCACCAGCGAGCCTGCAATGCGCCGTTGCTGAGAATCACGCACGACGATGCGCGGCGCCGACACCGTCTCGTTGAACGTCATGCGAATGACGTTCAAAGGTGTCGTTACGCGCTCACCTTGACGCGGTGCAGTACTTCTCAGAGCCGAATGGGCGAGTGACGCCGAAGGTGTAACGACGCATGCGATGACACATGCGGTGACGGTAAGTACGGGAATGAACGTTCTGCGCGACAGCGTCGAGCGCATGGTCACGAGCCGAGTGTGCGCAGGTCGAGGAGCAGATTCGTGCGGTTCTCCACGATCGGGCGGGCATCGACCGGGCGGTGCAAGGCCTCGACGTCGAGCGTGCGGCCCTCGCAGTCGGTGAACTGTCGGGTGCCGACGACGTGCTCGACGAGGCAGGTCGGCTCACGATCGGCAGGGTGGGCGTAGTACACCTGCCATCCGCGCGTCGGATCGTCGCCGACGTGATCGACGACGACGGAGCGCTGGTAGTCGGTATCGCGCAGGTCGGGGTACAGCACCGGTCCGTCGCGCTCGATGATGTCGGCGATCGCCTCGACGGGTCCGACTTCGAAGGTGTAGTCACCCGACCGCGGTGCCGTCTGACGACGGTCGGTCGCCACCCCGGCGAGCAACCACGTGACGCCGAAGAGCAGCGCGAAGAACACGAGTCCCGCCACCACCGGCGCGACGGCGCGGGCGAAGGGTGTGCGCAGCTGCGGTCGCTTCACGATCCCAGTCTGCCCGCACCGTCACGGCCCGGCTCGACCGAGACCGATTGAGGTTGACAGCACATACCCCTGGGGGTATCATGAGGTCAGCGAAGGAGCACGACATGAGCACAATCGAACTCACGGCGGAAAATTTCGAATCGACGGTGACGAAGGACGGCATCACGTTCGTCGACTTCTGGGCGTCGTGGTGCGGCCCGTGCCGCATGTTCGCGCCGATCTTCGACGCGGCAGCGGCGAAGAACTCCGATGCGACGTTTGCGAAGGTGAACACCGAATCCGAGCAGGCGCTCGCCGCCGGATTGCAGATCGCATCGATCCCCACGCTCATGGCGTTCCGTGACGGCATCCTCGTGTTCCGTCAACCCGGCGCCATGCCGGCTCACGCCTTCGATCAGCTCATCGCCGCGGTGCGCGACCTCGACATGGACGACGTGCGTCGCGAAATTACCGCCGAAGAAGCAAACGAAGAGGCGAAGTAGTCGTGGCCACACGTCGTCGCCCGGCAGGACACGTTCTCGAAAACGTCGACGCGCGTCGCGACGTTGCGCATCGCTTGAAGCGCGCCCACGGCCAGTTGAGCGCGGTCATCCGCATGCTCGATGAGGGTCGCGCGTGTGAAGACATCGTCACGCAGATCGCTGCGGCGAGCAAAGCGATCAACGGTGCCGCCTTCACGCTCGTGTCGGCGGGTCTCGAGGAATGCATCACGCAGGGCGGCAAGGCGAGCGACGATGCAACGGAGCGACTGCGACGGGTATTCCTCGCCCTCGCGTGACCCGCACCAGCGGCACGTCACCACCCCTACGCAAGTACAGAAGAAAACCCCGTCAGAGAACCACGTAAGAAGACCACGTAAGAAAACCACGTAAGAAAACCACGTAAGAAAACAAGGAAGGATCACCACTATGTGTTCACGAGTCACCTGCCCCAGCTGTTCGAAGCCCACGTGGGCGGGATGCGGCCAGCACATCGAGCAAGCCCTTGCGGGCGTGCCGGTCGCGGAGCGGTGCGCGTGCCGCGATGAGCGCGCCGCATCGGGGCGTTCGGGTGGATTTCTCGCCCGGTTGCTCGGCCGCTGAGCAGACACTGAGGGCCCGGCCCGGGCAGAACGTTGCGCGCCCGGTCGGCGCATCACGGGCATCCCGGCGCGGACTTCAGCCCGGGGGTCGTGCCTGCGTAGGCTTCGGTCTCCGTGAAGCGTCCGTACCGCATCGTCGTCGCCAAGCCGGGCCTTGATGGCCACGACCGTGGTGCCAAAACCATCACTCGCGCCTTGCGCGACCACGGCTTCGAAGTCATTTACACCGGTCTGCACCAAACGCCCGAGCAAATTGCCGAGACCGCGCTGCAAGAAGATGCCGACGCCGTCGGTCTCAGTCTGTTGTCGGGCGCGCACCTTACGTTGTTTCCGCGCGTCATGGACGAAATGCGGTCGCGTGGACTTGAGGGTGTCCTCATTTTCGGTGGCGGTGTCATTCCCGACGCCGATGCGCGCGCGTTGCGCGAACAAGGTGTGAGCGAAATTTTCGGCCCCGGATCGTCGCTCGCGACAATCGCCGGCTGGTTGGAGAAGGCGCTCGACGAGCGAGAGAAAGTGAGCAACTAATGGACCTGTTCGAGTATCAGGGCAAGCAATACTTCGCCAAGTTCGGCATTCCGGTGTCGGCGGGTGGAGTCGCCCACACCGTCGACGAGGCGGTGAAGGTCGCCGAGTCGGCCGGCTACCCGGTCGTCGTCAAGGCGCAGGTGCAGGTCGGTGGTCGCGGCAAGGCGGGCGGCATCAAGTTGGCGAACAACGCCGACGAAGTGCGCCACCACGCCGGGAACATCATCGGCATGGACATCAAGGGCCACCTCGTCAAGCGGGTGTGGGTCGAGCATGCGTCCGACATCGCCGAGGAGTACTACGCATCGTTCACGCTCGACCGTGCCGCAAAGAAGCACCTGCTCATGTTGTCGGCGCAGGGTGGCGTCGAGATCGAAGAAGTCGCGGCGAAGGATCCCGATGCAATCGTCAAGTTGCACATCGATCCGCTCGACGGACTCGGCGAAGCCGTCGCCCACGACGCTGCGCAACGCGCGAAGATCCCCGCAAAGGCACTCGACGGCGTGGCGAAGATTCTCGTCCAGCTGTACGACTGCTTCACGAAGGGTGACTGCGATCTCGCCGAGATCAATCCGCTGATTCTGAAGCCGACCGGCGAGGTGCACGCGCTTGATGCCAAGGTGAGCCTCGACGTCAACGCCGCGTTCCGTCATCCCGAGTGGGCCGAATACCGCGCCACCGAGGAACTCGACGAGCGCGAGAAGTTGGCCCGTGAAAAGGACCTCCAGTACATCGGCCTCGACGGCAGCGTCGGCATCATCGCCAACGGTGCCGGTCTGGCGATGAGCACCCTCGACGTCGTGAAGCAAGCCGGCGGTGAAGCGGCGAACTTCCTCGACATCGGCGGCGGTGCGAACGCCGAGCTGATGACCTCGGCGCTCGAGGTGATCAACTCCGACACCAACGTGAAGAGCATCTTCGTGAACATCTTCGGCGGAATCACCCGCGGCGAGGAAGTGGCGAAGGGAATCGTCGAGGCGATGCGCCGCGTCGAATTGCGCGCACCGATCGTCATCCGTCTCGACGGAACGAACGCCGAGCAGGGTCGCGAGATCCTCGCTGCGGCAGGTTTGTCCGCCGACAAGTTGATCTCACGTCCCACCATGCTCGAAGCGGCCCGCACGGCCGTCGACATCGCCAACGGAAAGGCAGCCAAGTAGTCATGGCCATCTTCGTCAACGAAAACACCAAGGTCATCGTCCAGGGTCTCACCGGCGGACAGGGCAAGTTCCACGGCTTGCGCAACCGCGCGTACGGAACCAAGGTCGTCGGCGGCGTCACACCGGGCAAGGCCGGTCAGGACGTTGAGGGGATCCCCGTGTTCGACTCCGTCGCCGACGCCGTCAAGGCAACGGGCGCCGATGCATCGTTCATCGCCGTGCCGCCGAAGGCTGCGCCCGCGGCCATTCTCGAAGCCGCCGCCGCGGGTATCGGTTTCATCGTGTGTATCACCGAGGGCATTCCCGCCCAGGACGAAGCGCGCGTGTACTCCACGCTGAAGCGCGACTTCCCGAACTCACGACTCCTCGGCCCCAACTGCCCCGGCGTCATCAGCCCCGGTCGTTGCAACATCGGTATCACCGCAGGTGAAATCGCCCAGCCGCCGACACCGGGCGGTAAGAACGTCGGCATCGTGTCGCGTTCGGGAACCCTCACGTACCAGGCGTTGTTCGAGCTGAAGCAGCAGGGCATCGGTGTGAGCACGTGCGTCGGTATCGGTGGCGACCCCGTCCCCGGCACGTCGTTCGTCGACTGCCTCGCCGAGTTCCAGAAGGATCCCGAGACCTCGGCGATTCTCATGATCGGCGAAATCGGCGGATCAGCCGAGGAAGAAGCAGCCGAGTTCATCAAGGCGAACGTCACGAAGCCGATGAGCGCGTACATCGCCGGTGCCACCGCACCCGCCGGAAAGAAGATGGGCCATGCCGGTGCCATCGTCTCCGGTGGCAAGGGAACCGCCACGGGCAAGATGGACGCGCTGCGTGCAGCCGGAGTCAAGGTGGGTGCGAACCCGACCGAGGCCGGTGCGCTCATGGCGCAGATCATCAAGTCGCTGAAGTAACGCATCGTTCGCCCTCGCTGCGAGGGTGCACTTCGTAGAATTCACACGGATGTCGCGCATCGCCGATCTGCTCGCGCGCGGGCGCACCTTTTCCTTCGAGTTCTTCCCACCGAAGACCCCGGAGGCGATGGAGCAACTGCGCGCCACCATCCGCGACCTCGAACCGTTGCACCCCAGCTTCGTCTCGGTGACCTACGGGGCGATGGGCAGCACGCGCACCCTCACGCGCGACCTCGTCGTGTCCTTGCGCGCGACCACCGCCATTCCGCCGATGGCGCACCTCACGTGCGTCGGCCACACCCGCAGCGACGTCGACGACCTCGTCAACGACTACACCGCGGCCGGCGTCGTGAACATCCTCGCTCTCGGCGGTGACGCGCCGGAAGACGGCAGCACCCTGCCGAGCGAGTTCCGTTACGCACTCGACCTCGTCGAGCACCTGCGTTCCGGGCACGACGTGTGCATCGGTGTCGCCGCGCATCCCGAGGGCCATCCACGCAGCGCATCACGCGCCATCGACCGGCAACATTTTGCCGAGAAGTTGCGCCTTGCCGACTTCGCAGTGACGCAGTTCTTTTTCGATGCAGCGCACTGGCGACGACTCGTCGACGACATGGCGGCGCTTGGCGTGTACAAACCGATCATCCCCGGGATCATGCCGGTGACGAACTTCGGTCAACTCGAACGCATGGCAAAGATGTCGGGTGCCGAGATCCCTGCATGGTTGGTCGATCGCTTGCAGGCGGTGTCCACCCCCGCCGACGTGCGCCGTGTCGGTGTGGAAGTGGCGACCGAGTTGGCAGCACAACTGCTTGCCGACGGTGCTCCGGGTGTGCATCTGTACACGCTCAACCGTTCGACGGCGACACGCGAGATCTACGCCGCGCTCGAACTCGGTGGCAGCGCACCGACGGCGCAAGGACGCGCCTAACCCGCCATGATCCCCAGCGCGCACATGGGACAACCGAAGCGACTGCTCGACTACCAGCCGACACTCGACGGCTTGCGCGCCATCGCAGTCGCGGCCGTCATCGTGTACCACGCGAACAAGTCGTGGCTCGGCGGTGGCTTCCTCGGTGTCGAGGTGTTTTTCGTCATCAGCGGCTACCTCATCACGTTGCTGCTCATCGCCGAGGCCCAACAGAGCGGTCGGATCAGCCTGCGCGACTTCTGGTTGCGCCGCGGACGGCGCCTGTTGCCGGCGCTGTGGTTGATGCTGCTCACCGTCACCGTGTACTGCGCGCTCTTCCACCGCGAAACGCTGGGTACCCTGCGCGGCGAGCTCGTCGCCGCCCTCATGTACGGCTTCAACTGGTTCCAGATCTGGGTGGGCACGTCGTATTTCACGGCGTTCGACTTCGTGCCGCTGCGTCATTTGTGGTCGCTCGCGGTGGAGGAGCAGTTCTACGTGTTCTGGCCGATCGTCATGCTCGTTGCCCTGAAGTTCGGGCGACGCCGGCTGCCGATCGTCGGCGTCGTCTTCGCCGCATCCGCCGTCGTCATCGCGATATGGATGGCCACGACGTACCGCAGCGGCCAGATCGCCACGATCGGGGAGACGCCCGAGCAGTTCATGGCGCTGTTCGGCCACCCCGTGGCGCGCATCGATTTGTTATTCCTCGGCACGATCTCGCGCGCCGGAGGTCTGTTGCTCGGAGCGGCACTGGCGATCTTCTGGCGTCCGTGGTTGCTCGAGACCTCGCCGATCGGCGCACGGGGACGCATGTTCGACGGGGTGTTCGTCACCGGAATGGCAGTGCTCGCACTGTGTGCGGTGTTCTTCCGCGACGTCGTCGACAAGATCGACATCGGCACGACCGGGTACGACCCGCTCTTCCGCGGCGGCTTCTTCCTCGTCGGGGTGGCCAGCGTGCTCGCAATTGCCGGTGCCATCCATCCGACCGCGGTATTGCCGCGGGCACTGCTCGCCAATCGTGTCATGACGTACGTCGGTCAGCGCAGCTACGGCCTGTACCTGTACCACTGGCCGGTGTTCCAGTTCTACCGTCGCTTCGCCGGTCGGGGCCTCACGCCGTACGAGTTCGTCGTGCTCGTGTTGCTCGCCCTCGCGCTCACCGAGTTGTCGTACCGCTACGTCGAAACTCCCATCCGTCGCGGCGAGTTCGGTGCCATCGTGCGCCGGTGGCGCGAGTCGATGCGCTCGTCGTCGCGCGGCGTCGCCGTCACGTTCGCCGCCGCAGTGTTGCCCGTATTCGCGCTCGTCAGCGTCGCCACCGCGAGCGTGCAGTTGAACGACATCAGCCAGAGCTTGCAAGATGCACAGGGCAGCGTCGTCGACGTACTCGGCGGGCAATCGGGAGCCGAACCCGACACGTCACCCGGCGCGACGATCATCGCCGGAACCCCGGTGACTCCGACGACGAGCCTCGACGGCCAGGTCATCGACATCCTCGCCATCGGCGACTCGGTGATGCTCGGCGCGGCGCCGAAACTCACCGAGCGCGGCGTCACGGTCGATGCGATGAAGAGTCGCCCCGTGCGCCAGGCGCTCGAGATCGTCAACTACATGAAGTCGGTGGGTCGACTCGGTCCGATCGTCATCATCCACCTCGGCACGAATAACTCGACGACGACCGAGGTGATGGACGAGATCATGGCGCCTCTCGCCGACACGCCGCTCGTGTTGTTCCTCACCGTGCACGTACCGAGCGAACCGCGCCAGACGCGCAACAACGAGATCATTCGTGCGCTCGCCGATCGTTACTCGAACGTGAAGATCCTCGATTGGTACGAGGTCGCCCGCCAGCACCCCGAGTACCTGTACTCCGACCGCACCCACCTCAACCCGGTAGGGCAGCAGGCGTACACCGACCTCGTCGTCCAGGCCATCGGCCGCCCCTGAGCGGGCCGCATCCCCGCCGTCCGGCGGCCGACCGAACCCGAGAGAACCCCGCTCCGAGGGGAGCGTCGTCGACGCGGTCGTCTATCGTCGCATGCCATGTCTTCACCCGTACGCGTTGCAGTGACCGGTGCCGCCGGTCAGATCGGTTACAGCCTCCTCTTCCGTATTGCCTCCGGCTCGATGCTCGGATCCGATACGAAGGTCATCCTCCAGTTGCTCGAGGTGCCCCAGGCACTCGGTGCGCTCGAGGGCGTGAAGATGGAACTCGACGACTGCGCGTTCCCGTTGCTCGCCGGAGTCGAGATGTCGAGCGATCCGAACGTTGCCTTCGGTGACGCCGACGTCGCACTGCTCGTCGGCGCGATGCCGCGCAAGGACGGCATGGAACGCAAGGACCTTCTCTCGGCCAATGGCGGAATCTTCAAGCCGCAGGGCGAGGCGCTGGCCAAGAGCGCGCGCAAGGACGTCAAGGTGCTCGTCGTCGGGAACCCCGCCAACACGAACGCCCTCATCGCGATGAACAACGCCGCCGGTATCGACCCGCGCCAATTCACGGCGATGATGCGTCTCGACCACAACCGTGCGATCTCGCAGCTCGCCGCGCGCGTCAATGCGCCGGTTGCGTCGATCAAGAAGATGACCGTGTGGGGCAACCACTCGGTCACGCAGTACCCCGATTTGTCGTACTGCGAAGTCGACGGCAAGGCGGCGAAGGCGCTCGTCAACGACAACGCATGGATCGACTCGACGTTCATCCCCACCGTCGCCAAGCGCGGTGCCGCGGTCATCAAGGCACGCGGTTCGTCGTCGGCGGCGTCGGCGGCGAATGCAGCCGTCGATCACATCCGCTCGTGGGCGCTCGGCACCCCGGCGGGTGACTGGGTGAGCATGGCGGTTCCGTCCGACGGTTCGTACGGTGTGCCGGAAGGTCTCATCTCATCGTTCCCCTGCACGTGCAGCAACGGCAAATATGAGATCGTGAAGAACCTGCCGATCGACGACTACAGTCGCGCAAGAATCGACGCATCGGTGGCGGAGTTGCTCGAGGAGCGCGACGCCGTCAAGGCACTCGGCCTCGTCAAGTAGTCACTGCACCGATCGGCGCAGCGTCACCGTCGCACCGATCGGCGCGACGGTGACCAAGTGCCTCACGGCACGATCGACGGCACGTTGCCCCCGGGCACGGTCCTGAGAGCGGAGCCGCTGCACCCGTAGGCTCTCGTGCACATATGAGCACCTCAACGATTCTTTACCTCGTCGGAGGCCTTATCCTCCTCGTTCTCGGAGCCGAATGGCTCGTGCGGGGTGCCTCATCGGTCGCCACACGCCTCGGCATTGCACCGATCGTCATCGGTCTCACCGTCGTCGCCTTCGGCACGAGTGCCCCCGAAATGGCGGTGAGCGTGGGGGCGTCACTGTCGGGCAATGCCGACGTCAGCCTCGGCAACGTCGTCGGGTCGAACATCTTCAACATCCTCTTCATCCTTGGCATATCGGCCGTCTTTAGTGGTCTCACCATCGAGCAGCGACTCATCCGCATTGACATCCCGCTGCTCACGGTCGTCTCGTTCATCACCCTCGGCCTCGCGCTGAACGGCAGCTTCGGCCGCATCGAGGGCGCCGTGTTCTTCCTCGCCCTGCTCGTGTACACCGTCTGGCTCATCCGCAACGCCCGCCGGGAATCGAAGGCGGTCGAAGCCGAGTACGAGAGTGAAGTCGCGTCTCTCGAAGGCTCGACGGTGCAGAAGCCGCTGCTCGTGCAGATCTTTTTCGTCATCGCCGGTTTGGCCCTGCTCGTGCTCGGAGCGCGCTGGCTCGTCGATTCCGCCACCGACATCGCGAAGTCACTGGGTGTCAGTGACCTCGTCATCGGTTTGACGATCGTGGCGGCGGGAACGTCACTCCCCGAGCTCGCCACGTCGGTGCTCGCCGCCATCCGCGGCCAGCGTGACATCGCCGTCGGCAACGTCGTTGGATCGAACATCTTCAACCTCCTTGCGGTGCTCGGTGCATCGGCCGCGATCTCGAAGGACGGTGTGGCGGTTGCCGATGCGGCGCTGCGCCTCGACATCCCGGTGATGATCGCCGCGACGATCGTGCTCATCCCGATCTGCTGGAACGGCTTCGAGATCAAGCGCTGGGAGGGAATCCTTCTCGCCGCCTTCTACGTCGCGTACGTCGCATATCTCATCCTCGAGTCGGGGGAGAGCACGGTGCTCGAGACCTACCGCACGATGATGCTCATCGTCGTGCCCGTCGTCATGATCGCCTTCGGTGCCGCCGGAGTGCAGGGCTGGCGACGCCACCGCCATCAGGCGTAGCCGACGCGCTGTACTTCACCCGGGTCGGTGAATCCCGGCCGTCATCCGAGCCGTGAGGAAAGTCGACCTGGTCGACGTGGTCGACGTCAGCTGAAGTCGACGCTGCTGCGCACCGCAGTGAACACGCGGTCGAGAGCCGCAAACAGCGGCTGGGCGGCGATCACCTTCGTGTGATCGCCGGTGAACCGCACGCGTCCGTTGATGAACGCTTCGGCGGCATTGGCCGCACCCGATGCGATCGACACAGCGGTGTCCCACGTTTGCGTGAACGTGATGTCGGGGTCGGCCACCGTGCCGGCGGCGAATGCAACGCCCGATGCATTCGTCACGAAGTGGTACGTGACGTCACCGTTCGAACCCCCGGTGACCACCTGCACGACTCGGATCGGATGGCTCGCGGCCAATGTCACGATGTCGGCGTCGGTGGCGATCACCTGAGCGACGGTGGAGATCCACTCGTCGCTCAGGTATCGCACACCCATGCGCAGCCGTCCTCGGCTACGCGGAAACGAGGCTGTTGCTCTGGCGGCTCGATCGCACGATGGACACGATGAGGATGAGCAACGACACACCGGCGATCGACAAGCGAGCAGCGTCGTTGTCGCGCAGGTTGATGACGGCCGGGAGGATGAGCAGCGCCACCAGGTTCATCACCTTGATGAGCGGGTTCAATGCCGGGCCGGCGGTGTCCTTGAACGGGTCACCGACGGTGTCACCGATGACCGCAGCCTTGTGGGCATCGGAGCCCTTGCCGCCGTGGTGTCCGTCCTCGATGTACTTCTTCGAGTTGTCCCATGCGCCACCGGCGTTGCTCAGGTAGTTGGCCATGAGCTGACCGGTGAGGATGATCGCCGCGAGGAACGCACCGAGTGCGAAGTAGTTGATGCCGAAGCCGATGATGACGGGCGTGAGCACCGCGAGCAGCGCCGGCGTGGTCAACTCGCGCAGCGAAGCCGCCGTGCAGATGTCGATGACCGGGCCGTAGTCGGGCTTCTTCGTTCCCGCCATGATCTTGCCGTCGGCGAACTGCTTGCGCACTTCCTGCACGACGACGCCGGCGGTGCGACCGACGGCACGGATGGCGAGGGCGGAGAACATGAAGGCAATCGAGCCACCGATGAGCAGACCGATGAAGGTCTTCACGTCGGCAACGTTGATCTGCGTTTCGATCGCCTTGAAGATGTCGTCACCCTTCGCCTCGAGCTTCAGCTCGCCGGCGATGGTTTCGATGTACGAGGCGAAGAGAGCCACGGCGGCAATGACGGCCGAACCGATGGCGAAGCCCTTCGTCACGGCCTTCGTCGTGTTGCCGACGGCGTCGAGACCGACCATGATCTTGCGCGGCTCACCCTCGAATTCGCCCGCCATTTCGGCGATTCCGGCGGCGTTGTCGGCGACCGGACCGAAGGTGTCCTCGGAGACGATGACACCCGTGGTGGCGAGCATTCCCATGCCGCACAGGGCGACGAGGTACAGCGAGAGCAGGATGTTGCCGCCGCCGAGTACCAACGTGGCACCGAGGCTGATGGCGATGAAGATGATCGCGTACACCGACGACTCGAGTCCCGCTGCAGTTCCCGAGAGAACGACGGTGGCCGGGCCGGTCTCGGACGACTCGGCGATTTCCTTCACCGGGCCGTATTCGGTGCCGGTGAAGTACTCGGTGAGTCGGCTGAGTGCCTGGGCAAGGATGAGACCGACGAGCACGGCGCCGAAGACGCGCCAGCCGAGACCGGACACGGCGATTTCCGCACCGTTGTGACCGGCCGAGCCCTTGCTCGGGTTGCCGATGTAGTACAGCGACAGCAGCAGCGTGCCGATGACGGTGATGATTCCGGCGGTGAGGAAGCCGCGGTTGATCGGCTTCAGCGCGTTCATTTCACCGGGACGCGCGCGAACGGCGAAGACGCCGGCGATCGACGCGACGACGCCGATGGCGCGTGCGGCGAGCGGGAACACGAGTCCGAGTGCGGGGTTGAGACCGACGGAGTTGAACGCCGCGACGCCGAGGATGATCGACGCGACGAGCGTGACTTCGTAGCTCTCGAACAAGTCGGCAGCCATGCCTGCGCAGTCACCGACGTTGTCACCCACGTTGTCGGCGATCACTGCGGGGTTGCGCGGGTCGTCCTCGGGGATGCCCGCTTCGACCTTGCCGACGAGGTCGGCACCGACGTCGGCAGCTTTCGTGAAGATTCCGCCGCCGACGCGCAGGAACAGCGCGAGCAGCGATCCACCGAAACCGAAGCCGACGAGCATCGCCGACGACGTGTTCTGGAAGAGGGCGATGATGACGGTGGCACCGAGCAGACCGAGGCCGACCGTGAACATGCCGGCGACACCACCGGTGCGGAAGGCGACCTGGAGTGCTTCCTGCATCGAGCCACGGCGCGCGGCGGCTGCCGTGCGCACGTTGCCGCGGGTTGCGAGGGTCATGCCGATGTACCCGGTGAGACCCGACGCGACGCAGCCGAGGAGGAAGGCGATCGTGCGGAAGATGCCCGACGAGACGAAGCTGAGCGCCTCTTCACCGTTGGGCTTCACGATGGCGACCGAGGTGAGGAACACGATGATCGAGACCGGAATGAGAATGAAGCCGATGGTGCGGAACTGGCGCTTCAGGTAGGCCCACGCGCCTTCCTGGATCGCCAGCGCGATCTCCTTCATCTTCGGGGTGCCCTCGTCCTGGCTCATGACCGAGCGCACGAGGAAGAAGCCCACGGCGAGGGCCAAGAGTGACGCGGCGCCCGAGAGGGCGAGTACCAACCATTCACCACCTTTCAGGGTGAAGTCCTGCCAGCCGCCTTCTGCTGCGAAAAGTACGCTCACGATGGTTCGGGTCCTTGCATGGGTATGGGGTGAGCCCAATGGCCGACACCCCGGGGTGAATGTGTCCGCACGAGTGTAGAGACTTTCGTCGCATCCGCGCGTATTGCCCCGATTGTGCGCGTGACCCGCTGCAGGGACGTGCTTCGGTTGCCCCCTCGACTGCCGCCACAACTAGCGTGACGGGCGCACTATGACTGACCTTCTCACCTCACCGCGCCAGCCGGTGACGGGCACGGCCACCGCCAAGCGCCGTCGCCGCCCGTTCCTCGTCGATCTGTATTCGACGGCCGTCGGCAAAAAATACGTCATGGCCATCACCGGCATCGGCCTCATGGGCTTCGTGCTGTTCCACATGATCGGCAACCTGAAGATGTACTTCGGCCCGGCCGACCTCGACGGCTACGCGGACTTCCTCAAGCGCCTCCTGTATCCGCTCGCACCGAAGAGTTCGGTGCTGTGGATCCTGCGTGCGGGGTTGCTCGGCATGCTCATCCTCCACCTGCATGCCGCGTGGTCGCTCACCATGCTCAACCGCAAGGCCCGCCCGGTGCGGTACCAGAGCGCGCGCGACTACGAAGAGGCGAACCTGGCGAGCCGCTCGATGCGCCTCACCGGACTCGTCGTGCTCGCGTTCGTCGGCTGGCACCTTCTCGACCTCACCTTCGGCACGGTGAACACGATCGGCGCCGAGGGTGCGTTCGTGCGCGAGGACGTGTACGCGAACGTCGTGCGCAGCCTAAGTCGCTGGCCCGTCGCGATCTTCTACATCGTCGCCAACCTGCTGCTCGGATTGCACCTGTCGCACGGTGCATGGAGCATCTTCCAGTCGCTCGGCTGGAACAACCCGCGTTTCAACGCCTGGCGAATCGCATTTGCCCGCGGCTTCGCCGCCGTCGTCGTCATCGGCAACGTTTCGTTCCCCATCGCGGTGCTCGCCGGCATCGTCAGCCTCTGATCGGAGATCACCATGACAATGATCGACAACCGCCCCGCCACCGCAGCCAACCCGAAGTTGGCATCGAAGGTTCCCGACGGCGTGCTCGCCGACAAGTGGGACAACTACAAGGCCAACGCGAAGTTGGTGAACCCCAACAACAAGCGCAAGTTCAAGGTCATCGTCGTCGGCACCGGTCTCGCCGGTGCATCGGCCGCGGCGACGCTCGCCGAACTCGGCTATCAGGTCGACGCGTTCACGTTCCACGACTCGCCGCGCCGCGCGCACTCGATCGCCGCGCAAGGCGGAATCAACGCCGCAAAGAACTACAAGGGTGACGGCGACAGCATCCACCGTCTCTTCACCGACACGATCAAGGGCGGCGACTTCCGCAGCCGCGAAGCCAACGTGCACCGTCTCGCGCAGGTCTCCGTCGACATCATCGACCAGATGGTCGCCCAGGGCGTTCCGTTCGCGCGCGAATACGGCGGATTGCTCGACAACCGCAGTTTCGGTGGCGCCCAGGTGAGCCGCACGTTCTACGCGCGCGGCCAGACCGGCCAGCAGTTGCTGCTCGGTGCGTACCAGCAGCTCGCCCGCCAGATCGGTCTCGGCGGTGTGCGACTGTTCAACCGCTGCGAACTCGTCGACATCGTCGTCGTCGACGGGCGTGCCGCGGGCATCGTCGTGCGCGACCTGCTCACCGGTGAGATCACGAGCCATTCGGCCCATGCGGTCGTGCTCGCCACCGGCGGTTACGGCAACGTGTTCTTCCTCTCGACCAACGCAATGAACTGCAACGTCACGGCGGCGTGGCGCGCGCACCGCAAGGGCGCGTACTTCGCCAACCCGTGCTACACGCAGATCCACCCCACCTGCATCCCGCAGAGCGACGAGTTTCAGTCGAAGCTCACGCTCATGAGCGAGTCGTTGCGCAACGACGGTCGCGTGTGGGTGCCGAAGCTCGCCGGCGATAACCGTCCGGCTGCCCAGATCCCCGAGGACGAGCGTGACTACTACCTCGAGCGCCTGTACCCGTCGTACGGCAACCTCGCGCCGCGCGACATCTCGTCGCGTGCCGCCAAGCGCCTCGTCGACAAGGGACACGGCGTCGGACCACTGCGCAACGGCGTGTACCTCGACTTCTCGGCGGCGATCAACCGCCTCGGTCGCAGCGTCGTCGAGGAGCGTTACGGCAACCTCTTCGAGATGTACGAGCGCATCGCGGGCGAGAACCCGTACGACGTGCCGATGCGCATCTACCCGGCAACCCACTACACGATGGGCGGCTTGTGGGTGAACTATGAACTCGAAACGACGATCCCCGGTCTGTACGCCGCAGGTGAAGCGAACTTCTCCGACCACGGCGCGAACCGTCTCGGTGCGAGCGCACTCATGCAGGGTCTCGCCGACGGCTACTTCGTGCTGCCGTACACCATCGGCAACGGCCTCGCACCGCTGCTGAACAAGACGATCCCCGGCACCGATCACCCCGAGTTCAAGGCGGCCGAGCAGGCGGCACGCGACCGCTTCAACGGCTACCTCAACGTGAAGGGCACGCGTTCGCCGGACTGGTTCCACCGCGAGCTCGGCAAGATCATCTGGGACTACTGCGGAATGGAACGCAGCCAGGCCGGTCTCGAAAAGGCGATCGGCGAAATTCCGGCGCTCTACGAGGAGTTCAAGAAGGACCTGCGCGTCACCGGAACCGGCGAGGGCGTCAACCAGACGCTCGAGAAGGCCGGACGCGTCGACGACTTCTTCCAGCTCGGCATGCTCATGTGCAAGGACGCCCTCGTTCGCGAGGAGAGTTGCGGCGGACACTTCCGCGTCGAGCACCAGACCGAGGAAGGCGAAGCGCAGCGCGACGACGAGAACTTCTGCAACGTGTCGGCGTGGGAATGGACCGGCAACCCGTCGGAGTCCAACCTGCACATCGAGCCGCTCGCATTCGAGACCGCACACCTGGCGACAAGGAGTTACAAGTGACGAAGACCCTCACCAACCTCACGCTGAAGATCTGGCGCCAGGACGGCCCGGCCGGCGAGGGACGCTTCGAGACGCACGTCATCGACGCGATCAGCGACGAGGCCTCGTTCCTCGAGATGCTCGACGTTCTCAACGAACGGCTCATCACGCAGGGCAAGGAAGCCGTCGCCTTCGACCACGACTGTCGCGAGGGAATCTGCGGCACGTGCTCGCTCATGATCAACGGCCAGGCACACGGTCCGCAGCGTGCAACCACAACCTGTCAGCTGCACATGCGCACCTTCAAGAGCAACGACACGATCGTCATCGAGCCGTGGCGTGCCTCGGCGTTCCCGATCATCAAGGACCTCATGGTCGATCGCGCGGCGTTCGACCGCATCGTCGAGGCCGGTGGCTACATCACCGCGCCGACGGGTGGTGCTCCCGACGCCAACCTCATCCCGATCCCGAAGCCGGTCGCCGATGCGGCGATGGACTCGGCGGCGTGCATCGGTTGCGGCGCCTGCGTCGCCGCCTGCCCGAACGGTGCGGCGAACCTCTTCACCGCGGCCAAGGTCGCGCACCTCAACCTGCTCCCGCAGGGTCAGGCCGAGCGTTACCGCCGCGCCGAGGCGATGGTCGAGATGATGGACGAGCAGTTCGGCTCGTGCACGAACCACGGTGAGTGCTCCGCGGCATGCCCGAAGGAAATCTCCATCGACGTCATCGCGCTGATGAACAAGGACTACCGCGCAGCGAAGTTCAAGAATCGCAAGGAACTGAGCCGCATCTGATCGTCACCATTGCGCAGCGGGGGATCGACGATGCTCGGTGACCTCGCGGCGTGGGTGCAGGACATCGTCGAATCGCTCGGCTACGTCGGCGTCGCGATGCTGGTCGTCATCGAGAACCTCTTCCCACCGATTCCGTCGGAAATCGTCCTTCCGTTCGCCGGATTCGTCGCGCAGCGCGGTGATGCGTCCGTCGTCGTCATGGTCGTCGCCGCGACGATCGGTTCGGTCGTCGGCGCACTCGTGTTGTACGGAGTGTCCGCAGCGATCGGCCCCGAGCGCCTGCGGCGCATCGTCGAGCGTTTCGGACGATTCCTCGGTGTGAGCCCCGCCGATCTGCGCCGCGCCGAGGAGTGGTTCGATCGTCGCGCCGCGATCGCCGTGTTCGCCGGTCGCTGCGTGCCGATCATCCGCTCGGTCGTATCGGTGCCGGCGGGATTCCGTCGCATGACGCTCGTGCCGTTCGTGTTGTACACCGCCCTCGGCAGCGCAATCTGGAACGTTGCGCTCATCGGTGCCGGCGCGGTGCTCGGCGATCAGTGGGAACGTGTCGAGGCGTACGTCGGCTACCTGCAATGGGTTGTCATCCTCGTTGCGGTGTACTTCCTCGTGCGCTTCGTCATGCGCGTCGTGCGCACGGTCCGCGCGCGCTGATCGGGAACGATCCACGTCACCACGGCACACCCCTCATACGAGCTGCGCTCGCCGATGACGGTGCCCATCGGTAGGCTTGTACGCGTTGTCAAGGGAAAGGAAGACCGGCATGGCTGATCACGGGATCACCCGGGTGGGGGTCGTTGGTTGCGGCCTCATGGGATCGGGAATCGCCGAAGTGTGCGCCAAGTCGGGCGTGCCGACGATCGTGCGCGAAATCGATGCCGGTGCCGTCGAGCGGGGTCAGGCGAAGATCAAGAACTCCGTCGACCGGGCGCTGCAGGCGAACAAGATCAGCCAGGCCGAGTACGACACGATCGCAAAGAACCTGTCGTACACCACCCAGTTGAGCGACCTCGCCGACTGTGACCTCATCATCGAGGCGGTCATCGAGGACGAGGCGCTGAAGACCGACGTCTTCCGTCAGCTCGACAAGGTCATCAAGTGGCCCGACACCATCCTCGCAACGAACACGTCGTCGATCCCCGTGATGAAGCTCGGAATGGTGACGAACCGCCCGTCGCACGTCGTCGGCATCCATTTCTTCAATCCGGTTCCCGTGCTGCGCCTCGCCGAGGTCGTGCCGTCGCTGCTCACGTCCGACGACACCGTGCGTCGCGCACGAGACTTCGCCGAGAAGAACCTGAACAAGCGGGTCGTCCTCGCCAAGGACCGCGCCGGTTTCATCGTCAACTCGTTGCTCGTTCCCTACATCCTTTCCGCCATCCGCATGCTCGAGTCGGGCTACGCGTCGGCCGAGGACATCGATACCGGCATGGTCGAGGGTTGCGCCCACCCCATGGGCCCGCTGCGTCTCGCCGACCTCATCGGTCTCGACACGACCATGGCGGTCGCCGAGAGCCTGTACGCCGAATTCAAGGAACCGCTGTTCGCCTCGCCGCCGCTGCTCAATCGCATGGTCGACGCCGGTCTCCTCGGCCGCAAGGCCGGACGCGGCTTCTACGACTACGCCAAGAAGTAATCACACCGGTTTCCCGCAAACAGAACGACAACCGAAAGGAACACAGATGACCGAGCGGATGTTCTCCCTGGACGATGACCAACTCGAGTTTCGCGAGGTGATGCGTCGCTTCGCCGAGGAAAAGATCGCACCCCTCGCCGCAAAGGCCGACGAGGAAGAGAAGTTCAGCTGGGAAGCGTTCGAGCTCCTGAAGTCGATGGACCTCCTGTCGCTCAGCTACCCCTCGGAGTACGGCGGCCAGGGTTCGTCACTCGTCACGCAGGCGATGGTTGCCGAGGAACTTGCCCGCGTGTGTGCGAGCACGAGCCTCATGTTCCTCATCTCGAAGCTCGGCATGCTGCCGGTCATCAACTTCGGGTCCGAGGAGCTGAAGAAGAAGTATCTGCCGCGCATTTGCAGCGGCGAATCGCAGGCCTCCTACGGTCTCTCCGAGGCCGACGCCGGTAGCGATGTCGCTTCGATGACGACCCGCGCCGTGCGCGACGGCGACGAATGGGTAATCACCGGCTCGAAGTGCTGGATCACGAACGCCGGCATCAGCGACCTGTACACCGTGTTCGCCCGCACCTCCGGCGACCGCCACACGGGCATCACCGCGTTCCTCGTCGAGGCCGACTGGGGCGTCGTCGTCGAGAAGCTCGAGCACAAGCTCGGCATCAAGGCATCACCGACCGGCGTCATCCGCCTCGACGGCGTGCGCGTCCCCGACGCAAACCGCATCGGTGAAGTCGGACAGGGCTTCAAGATCGCGATGCACACCCTCGACCGGAGCCGCCCGACCATCGGTGCACAGGCCGTTGGTATCGCCCAGGGAGCCATTGACTACGCCGTCAACTACATGCAGCAGCGCAGCACGTTCGGCAAGCCTCTTTCCGAACGGCAGGGTCTGCAATGGATCGCCGCCGATGCCGAGATGCAGGTTGAAGCGGCCCGCACGCTCGTCTACCGCGCATGCGCCACGGTCGACGCCGACGATCCGACGAAGGACCTGTCGAAGCTCGGTGCAATGGCAAAGGCCTTCGCGTCCGATGTCGCCATGAAGGTGACGACGGACTGCGTGCAGCTCCTCGGTGGTTACGGCTACACGAAGGAGTTCCCCGTCGAGCGCATGATGCGCGACGCGAAGATCACGCAGATCTACGAGGGAACCAACCAGATTCAGCGGATGGTCATCGCCAAGTCACTCTTTTCGTGACCTGACGGATTTCAGTCGCCGAACGAGCGGCTGATGATCTCTTTCATGATCTCCGACGTTCCGCCGTAGATCGACTGAATGCGGCTGTCGACCCAAGCGCGGGCGATCGGGTACTCGCGCATGTAGCCGTATCCGCCGTGCAACTGCACGCAGCGGTCGACGACGCGGTTCTGCATCTCGGTGGCCCAATACTTGGCGACGGCTGCTTGCGTGGCATCGAGTTCCCTGCGGCAGTGCAACTCGATGCAGCGGTCGACGTACGTCTGGCCGATCTGCACCTCGGAGAACAACTCGGCGAGCACGAACTTCGTGTTCTGGAACTGCGAGATTTTCTGGCCGAACGCGGTGCGGTTCTGCACGTAATCGAGCGTCCACTCGATGGCAGCCTTCGCGACGGCAATCGCCTCGACGGCGATGCCGAGTCGCTCCTGGGCGAGGTTGTGCATGAGGTACTTCATGCCCTGGCCTTCTTCGCCGAGCAGGTTCGCCACGGGAACGCGGACGTCGTTGAAGAACAGCTCGGCGGTGTCTTGCGAGTGCTGACCCACCTTCTCGAGGTTGCGCCCGCGCTCGAATCCTGCCATCCCGCGTTCGATGACGATGAGCGAAATGCCCTTGCGTCCGGCGGCGGGGTCGGTGCGCACGGCGGTGACGATGGCGTCGCTGTTGATGCCGTTCGAGATGAACGTCTTCGAGCCGTTGACCACGTATTCGTTGCCATCGCGAATGGCAGTGGTCTTGATGCCTGCGACGTCGCTGCCGGTGTTCGGCTCGGTGATCGCGAGCGCGGTGATGCACTCGCCGGTGACCATCTTCGGCAGCCAGCGCTGCTTCTGCTCGTCGTTGCACAGCTCGAGGAAGTAGGGCAGTGCGATGTCGTTGTGCAGCGTGAAGCCGTGCGGCACACCGATGAGACCGGTCGCACCCATTTCCTCCGACATCACCGCGGCGAAGCGGTAGTCGTCGGTGCCTCCACCGCCGTACTGCTCGGGCACGGTGAGACCGAGGAAGCCCTGCTTGCCCGCCTCGAGCCACACCGAGCGGGGACCGATGCCTTCACGCTCCCAGTCCTCGTGGAAGGGGGCGATGGCGGTGTCGAGCCAGTGGCGGAAGGTCCGGCGGAACTCCTCGTGCTCGGCCTCGTAGATGGTGCGGGGCAGGAATTTCACGCCCTGGAAACTACTTGCGGGCCCGAAAACGGCCCCTACCGGAGGCCAACGGCCCCAAAACGGGGAATCGCGCCCAGATGGATCCCGAGTACGTGTGTAACGGGAGTGTGACAAAAAGCGCACAGTTTCGTCATGCACGGCTCCCGCGGATCGCACACACTGGTCTTACCCCCCGTGGGTCGAATACCCCCCAAATCAACAGAAAAGGACATATCCATGAAGAAGCTCACAGCAGTTGCCGTTGTCGCGGCACTCGCCCTTGCCGCTTGCGGCTCCGATGGTGACAGCGCCGACGAGGCAGTCACCGAAGACACCGTCACCGAAGAGACGATGGCCGAGGAAGTTGCCGCCGGTGACATCGTCGCCGTCGCCAGCACGACCGAGGGCTTCAGCACCCTCGTCGCCGCTCTCGAGGCCGCCGGTCTCGTCGAGACGCTCCAGGGCGAAGGCCCCTTCACGGTGTTCGCACCGAACGACGATGCGTTCGCCGCTCTGCCCGCAGGCCTCCTCGAGAAGCTTCTCCTCCCGGAGAACATCGAGGTCCTGAAGGCGATCCTCACCTACCACGTCGTCTCGGGTGCCGTGTACTCGACTGACGTCGTCGCCGGCGATGTCGCCACGGTCGAGGGCTCGAACATCACCCTCGCCACCGACACCGGTGTCACCGTCAACGGCGCCAACGTCGTCCTCGCGGACGTCGAGGCCTCGAACGGCGTCATCCACGTCATCGACGCGGTCATCCTGCCGCCGTCGGTCGACGTCGCGTCGCTCTGATCGAGCACGACTAGCAGTACGAACCGCCGGTTCGTGCCACGAAAGTGGCGCGGGCCGGCGGTTCTTTTTTTGTCCGGTCTTCGGTGCCGCGCAGCGGGTCAGCGGCGTTCGGCGATGAATCGTGCAACGGGATCGAGATCGAACGGTGCGCTGAGCATGACGATGAGGTGGTCGGCACCGGCGGCGGCGTAGCCGTCGGCATCGACGAGATCCTTCGATTCGATCGCCACCGTGCGCTCGATGGCCTTGGGATCGCGACCGACCTTTGCGCACCACTCGTTGAGGACGTCGTTCTTGCGCCGGAAGTTGTCGACCGGGCCGAACGTATTGAGCGCATCGGCGTGCTCGGCGACGAGACGCAACGTCACCTTTTCGCCCGATCCGCCGATCATCAGCGGAATCTTGCCGTTCACCGGACCGGGGTTGAGTTTCGCGAGTCGCTCCTTGACGATCGGCAGACCCGCCTCGAGGATCTTCAGGCGACCCGGTGCGGTGCCGAACTCGTAGTCGTACTCGGTGTAATCACGCTCGAACCATCCCGAACCGAGGCCGAGCACGAAGCGACCGCGACTGAGGTGGTCGATCGTGCGCGCCATGTCGGCGAGAAGATGCGGATTGCGGTACGAGTAGCACGTGACGAGCGCGCCGATTGTGGCGTGGCACGTATCGACGGCCATCGCCGCGAGCAGCGAATAACACTCGAAATGCGTGGCGTCGGGATCGCCGAACAACGGGTAGAAGTGGTCCCACGTCCACAGACTGTCGACGCCGAGTGCATCGGCGGCTTTCCATGCGTCACGCATCTCGGTGACGGACGTTGCTTGCGGTTGGATTTGTACGCCGATTCTCATGCACCGAAACTACCTGTGGATGTACTTCTCGTTCATCACGACGTTTCGACGGGTGTACCGTGACGACGAGCGACTACGGTTCGAGCGTGCCCCGCGCGTTGCTCAGTGCGTACGACAAGACGGGAATCGTCGAGCTTTCCTGCGGGTTGCACGAGCTCGGATGGGAGTTGCTGTCGAGCGGGGGAACGGCACGGGTCATCGCCGAGGCGGGTATCCCCGTCGTCGACGTGGCAACCGAAACGGGTTACCCCGCGATCCTCGGGCACCGCGTCGTCACCCTGCACCCGAAGGTGCACGGCGCAATCCTCGCCGACCCCGACCTCGCCGAGCACCGTGCCGACCTCGAGACGCACGATATTTCGCCGATTTCGCTCGTCGTCGTCAATGTGTACCCCTTCGACAGTGATCCCGGCGTCGACCTCATCGACATCGGTGGCCCCGCCCTCGTGCGGGCAGCGGCGAAGAACCATCGTCACGTCGCCGTCGTCACCGATCCCACCGATTACCCGGGCCTGTTGCGCGAACTGCGCGAACACGGCGAGGTGCGCGAATCGACCCGACATGAGTGGGCGGCTCGTGCGTTCGCACTGACGGCACGGTACGACGCAGCGGTCGCAGCGTGGATGGCGAATGATGGTTCGCTGGTCGGCGGTAGCTCCGGCGCACCGAGCGACGAGTTGCCCGCAGCGATGACGCTCCGGCTCGAGCGTGCCGACGTCCTGCGCTACGGAGAGAATCCGCATCAACGCGGTGCCCGCTATCGCATCGTCGGTGAACGTAGCTGGTGGGATGAAGTCGAGCAATTGGGCGGCAAGGAGATGTCGTATCTCAACGTGTACGACGCCGACGCCGCGTGGAGCCTCGTCCACCGATTCGCTGATCCGGCGGCGGTCGTCATCAAGCACGCGAACCCGTGCGGTGTGGCCGTCGCCGACGACGTCACCACGGCGTACCGTCGTGCTCACGCGTGCGATCCGCTCAGTGCGTTCGGCGGCATCGTCGCCGTCAACCGACCGATGACGGGTGAATGCGCTCGCTCGCTGGTCGAGACGTTCACCGAGGTGGTCGTCGCTCCCGACTATGCCGCAGATGCCCTTGTGGTACTGCGCGAGAAGAAGAACCTGCGCATCCTGCGCGCTCCGGTGCCCGGTGCCGGCGCGGTGGCGATGCGCAGCATCGACGGGGCGATGCTCGTGCAGACGCCCGATGTCGTCGAGACCGATACCTCGATATGGCGTGTGGTCACGGTCGCGCAGCCGACCGAGTCGCAACTGCGCGACGCCGTCGTTGCGTGGCGGACGTGTGCGGCGGTGTCGTCGAATGCCATCGTCATTGCCAAGGATCTCGCCGCCGTTGGCATCGGCGCTGGACAACAAAATCGCGTCGATGCGGCACGGATCGCCTGCACGCGAGCGGGAGACCGGGCCCGCGGAGCGGCTGCGGCGAGCGACGCGTTCTTTCCGTTCCGCGACGGCCCCGATGCACTCGCTGCCGCGGGAGTCGTCGTCATCGTGCAGCCCGGCGGCAGTCAGCGCGACGACGAGTCGATCGCCGCGGCGAACGAGCACGGCATCTCGATGATCTTTACGGCCAGACGTCATTTCCGCCACTGACACGAAAGGAACACCGTGAACACGACACCGCGCAGCCACAACGGGGAGTTCTTCTCGCGATTCGAGGGGCTCACGTTCGACGACGTCGTCCTCGTACCCGGTTACAGCGACGTGCTTCCCGACATGGCCGACACGAGTGCCGTCTTCGCCGGCGACGTTCGACTCAACGTGCCGATCGTGTCGGCGGCGATGGACCGCGTCACCGAGGCGCGCCTCGCCATCGCGATGGCACGTGCGGGCGGGCTCGGCGTCGTCCACCGCAACCTCACCGTGGAGCGCCAGGCCGAGGAGGTGCAGCGCGTGAAGCGCTCGCAATCGGGCATGATCAGCGACCCCGTCACGCTGCCGCCGACGGCCACCCTCGACGACGCCGAGCAGTTGATGAACCGCTTCAAGTTCTCCGGCGTGCCGATCACCGACGCGTCCGGCCGACTCGTCGGCATCCTCACCAACCGTGACATCCGGTTCTGCAGCGACGCCGACTACCGCCGGCCCGTGAGCGAGTTCATGACGAAGGACGGACTCATCACTGCACCGGAGGGCACGACGCTCGACGATGCACGGGCGATCCTGCAGAAGCATCGCATCGAGAAGTTGCCGCTCGTCGACGCGCACGGTCACCTGCGCGGTCTCATCACGGTGAAGGACATCATGAAGCGCCAGGAGTTCCCGCACGCCACCCGCGACTCCGCGGGACGTCTGCGCGTTGCCGCCGCCGTCGGTGTCGGTGCCGACCTCGAGGAACGGTGTGCGGCTCTCGTCGCACGGGGTGTCGATGCAGTCGTCGTCGATACGGCCCACGGCAACTCGCAGGGTGTGGTGAAGGCGGTCGAGCGGATCAAGAGCCACTGGCCGCAACTTCCCGTCGTCGCCGGCAACGTCGTCACCGAGGACGGCGTCGAGGCGTTGCACCGCGCCGGCGCCGATGCGGTGAAGGTCGGTGTCGGTGCAGGATCGATCTGTACGACGCGGATCATCGCCGGTGCCGGCATGCCGCAGCTGTCGGCGATCTGGTTCGCGTCGCGTCGTGCGGCAGAACTCGGCATTCCCGTGATCGCCGACGGGGGAGTGTCGTACTCGGGTGATCTCGTGAAGGCACTTGCCGCAGGTGCGAGCACGGTGATGCTCGGTGGTCTGCTCGCCGGGACCGACGAGGCACCGGGTGACGTCGAGTTGTTCGAGGGTCGCCGCTACAAGAGTTACCGCGGGATGGGATCGCTCGGGGCGATGCAGGGGCTCGGCGCCGACCGGTACGGCTCTGCGCAGGGCGATGCGCCAGGCAGCAAGAAGCTCGTGCCC
>JBIIUH010000009.1:0-33477 GCA_044340075.1 Ilumatobacteraceae bacterium
CGCGGAAACACGCGTCCGGTGCGGGCATCTCGGGCATCGGTGCCGAGTGCACGGGGGGCGTTTCCCGCGGCAGTTCACCCGTCACCGCGACGACCCGGAGCACCTCGCGACCATCTGCGCGCATCGATGCATGCGTCGTCGATACCGTACGCCCGCGCTTCACCAACTCCACGTCGATGACGACGTCGGCATCGTTGATCGGCGCGAGGAAGTTGCCCGTCATCGTGAGGATGCACGGGTCGCCCGTGAGGTCGCGCATCGCCCGCGCGCACAGTGCCATGAGGTAGCCGCCGTTCGCATTTCCTCCGATGTCCCACCCGGCGACGACTCGCGCGGAGTACCGACCGTCGCCGAGCGACGTCACCGACGTCGCATCGTCGAACTGAAACGGCACGTCGCCAGCGTAGGTTGGAGAGGTGGCAAAGTTCTCGGCAACCACCCCGATCTACTACGTCAACGCCAAACCGCACCTCGGTCACGCGTACACCACGATCATCGCCGATGCCGTGAGTCGCTGGCACCGTCTCCTCGGTGACGACGTGCACCTCCTCACCGGCACCGACGAACACGGTCTGAAGATCGCCCGCGCGGCCGAGGAAGCCGGCGTGACTCCGCAACGATTCGTCGACGACGTTGCTCCGCTCTTCGCCGATGCGTGGAAGCGACTGAACGTGCGCTACGAGGACTTCATTCGCACGACCGAAGAGCGCCACAAGATCGGCGTGCAGCAACTGCTCGAGGCGTGCTACGCGGCGGGCGACATCGAAAAGGACGTCTACCGCGGGCACTACTGCGTTGCTTGCGAGGCGTACTACATCG
This sequence comes from Ilumatobacteraceae bacterium, assembly GCA_044340075.1. Lineage (GTDB taxonomy): Bacteria > Actinomycetota > Acidimicrobiia > Acidimicrobiales > Ilumatobacteraceae > F1-60-MAGs027. The sequence goes on from JBIIUH010000009.1 coordinate 820, forward strand.
AGTCCGAGATCGAGGGCGGCAACTGCCCGATCCACAAGCGTCCCGTCGAGTTCGTCGAAGAGGAGAACTGGTTCTTCCGTCTGTCGCGCTTCGAGGACCGTCTGCTCGAGTGGTACGAACGCCATCCCGACGCAATAGCGCCGACGTTCCGGCGCAACGAGGTGATCGGGTTCATCAAGGGCGGTCTCGCCGACTTCTCCATCAGCCGCCGCACGCTCACATGGGGCATTCCCCTGCCGTGGGATCCGTCGCACGTCACGTACGTGTGGTTCGACGCGCTTGCCAACTACATCACTGCGCACGGATACGGCACCGACGAGACGCGCTTCGCACAGCGCTGGCCCGTCGACTGGCACTTCATCGGCAAGGACATCCTCCGCTTCCACTGCGTGTACTGGCCGGCGATGCTCATGTCGGCGGGCATCGAGCCGCCGCGCGGCTGGGCCGTGGGCGGATGGCTGCTCGTCGGCGGCGAAAAGATGTCGAAAACCACGGGAAACGTCGTCAATCCGCTCGATCTCATCGACGACGTCGGCGTCGACGGTTTCCGTTATTACGTGCTCGCCGACACCGTGTACGGCAACGACGGTGACTTCACGTACGAGGGACTCATCGGTCGCTTCAACTCGGACCTTGCGAACAACCTCGGCAACCTCGCCGCGCGCATCGCCACCGTCGTCGAAAAGAAGTGCGACGGACTCGGACCCGCACCGCGTGCCGACTCGCCGCTCGCCGAGATCGCAAAGCAGACGGTCGCCGACGCCGATGCCGCATGGCGCAGCGTGCAGCCGAGTCGCGCACTCGAAGCGACGTGGAATCTCATCCGCGCGACGAATGCGCATCTCGAGCGCAACGAGCCCTGGAAGATGTCGCCCGGTCCCGACGTCGACGTCGTCATGGGCGACGCCATCGAGGCGCTGCGCATCGTCACGATCCTCGCGAATCCGGCATTGCCGACGACGACGCAGGAAATCTGGCGACGCCTGGGGTTGTCCGGCAACATCGAGGATCGTCGTGTCGGACCCGACACGACGTGGGGCGGATACCCCGGCGGACTGCGCGTCGAGAAGGGTGAACCACTCTTCCCGCGCAAGAAGGCGTAACGAAGGCCGCACCCGGGGAAGCAACGAGGACGAAGCATCGTGGCGCGCTGGATCGACACCCATTGTCACGTGTACGACGAAACGACACCGGGCGGCACCGACGGTTCGCTCGCTGCCGCACGTGACGCGAGCGTCGCCGCGATGATCGTCATCGGCACCGATGCCGACACGTCGCAGAAGGCCATCGACATCGCGTCGCGTCATTCCGACGTGTGGGCGACCGTCGGTCTGCACCCGCACGATGCATCGCGCGGCTTTGACACCATCGCCGGCTTCATCGATGCAGAGCGCCCGGAAACACAGGAAAAACGGCGCATCGTGGCCATCGGCGAGTGCGGTCTCGACTTCTACTACGACCATTCGGCGCGCGACGTGCAGCGCGACGTCTTCGCACGACACATCGAACTCGCGAATCGCGCCCGACTCCCCCTCGTCATCCACACGCGCAACGCGTGGGACGACACGTTCGACGTGCTCGACGCCGAAGGCATGCCCGAGCGCACGATCTTCCATTGCTTCACCGGATCGGCGAACGAGGCGCGTGCATGCGTGGAACGCGGTGCGTACCTCTCATTCTCCGGCATCGTCACGTTCGGCAACGCCGAGGACATCCGTGAAGCGGCGCGCTGGTGTCCGCGCGATCGGATCGTCATCGAAACCGATGCACCCTGGCTCGCACCTGTCCCGCACAGGGGTCGCAAGAACGAGCCCGCCCACGTCGCGGTCATCGGCGAATTCCTTGCGGCGCAACGCGGAGAGTCGATCGACGAGTTCGCTGCCGTCACGTGCGCGAACGCGGCCGCGGCCTTCCCCGGCATCGCTCGGTAGCGTGACGGGGCCGTGTTTTTCACCGCCTCCGATCGTCGTCGCCTCTTCGTCGTCGGTGCGCTGTCGCTCGTCCTGCTTCCCGTTTTCTGGTGGGTGTCGCGCGGCGATGATTCGGTCGACTCACCGGCAGTCGCCGTCGCCGGACCGCAGGGAGGAATCTCCCTCACCGCCCCGACCGCACCGTCGACGACCGACGCGTTACCCGAGCCGGTCATTCTCAACGGACCGGTGACCGCCGCACCCGGCGGATCGGCGCGCATCGCGTACCCGTCGAGCGAAGCTGCGCGACTCTCCGGCAACGCCTCGTTCAGCAACTTCCAGGGCGGCCCCGCATACGTCTGCTACGCCCCGGAGGCCCCATACGGCCTGGTTTTGCGGGTCACCAACCTCAACAACGGCCGCACGACCTCGTGCACGAACGTCGTCGCCCCGAGCATCCCGCCGGGCACGCGGATCGTGCTGCACACCCAGGTCTTCCTCACTCTCTCCGACCTCGTCAACGCGCCGATTCCCGTTGCCGTGTCCTGGTGACGCTGTCCCGCACCGCCACCTCGGAACTTCTCCGTCGCCACGGATTGGCTCCGCGTCGCGCGCTCGGTCAGAACTTCGTCGTCGAGCCCGAGACGGTGCGCCGCATCGCCCGACTCGCCGACGTCACGAGCGATGACCACGTGGTCGAGGTCGGTGCAGGTCTCGGCGCACTCACGCTCGCACTTGCCGACACCGGTGCACGCATCACCGCCGTCGAGGTCGACTCGGGACTGTTTCCCGTGTTGTGCGACAACGTCGCGAGGCGCACGAACGTACGTTGCGTGCACGCCGACGCACTGCGCGTCGACTGGGATGACCTTCTCGCCGATGCACCGCACTGGGTGCTCGTCGCCAATCTTCCCTACAACGTCGGAACGCCGCTCGTGCTCGACCTGCTCGACTCGGTTCCGCGCATCACGCGGATGCTCGTCATGGTGCAGAAGGAAGTTGCCGAACGGCTGTGCGCAACGGTCGGTGACGACGCGTACGGTGCACCGAGTGTGAAGGTTGCATACTGGGCGACCGCACGCATCGTCGGTGACGTTCCCGCGGCGGTGTTCCTCCCGCAGCCACGTGTCGCGTCGGCGCTGCTCGCGATTCGACGCCGCAGCGAGCCGATGTTCACCGACGTCGATCCGCAGGGTCTCTTCGCCCTCGTGCGGGCCGGGTTCGCGACGCGCCGCAAGATGTTGCGCAGCGCCCTGAAACAGCACGTTTTGCCAGGGGATTTCACCGCCGCCGGAATCGACCCCACGGCCCGGGCCGAGGACCTCGACGTCGCCGCGTGGGCACGTTTGTACCGCACCGTCGCCGCGCGAAAGACTGCACAGCAATGAGCGCCCCGGCCGTGCACGTGCGCGCCGCGGCGAAACTCACCCTCTCCCTGCGGGTCACTGGCGTGCGCGCCGACGGGTTCCACGAAATCGACGCCGAAATGGTGAGTCTTGATTTCTGCGACGAGCTGCGCATCGACCCGGCCGGGGATTCGCTCACCGTCGACGGTCCGTTCGCCGCGGGCATCACCGACGACGACTCGAACCTCGTCGCACGCGCGTTGCGACTCGCCGGTCGGCGCGCCGGGGTGCATCTCACGAAGAACGTCCCGCACGGAGCCGGATTGGGCGGCGGATCGGCCGATGCCGCAGCCGTCCTGCGGTGGGCCGGCTTCGACGATCTCATCGCCGCATCGCGCCTCGGAGCCGACGTGCCGTTCTGCATGATCGGCGGTCGCGCACAAGTGACGGGCATCGGCGAAATCGTCACGCCGCTCGAGTTCCGTGCACTCGACGTCACACTCGTCGTGCCGCCGTTGTTCGTGTCGACGCCGGCCGTGTATCGCGCGTGGGACTCGCTACCCGCGCATCTGCAGTCGACGGGTCGCAACGATCTCGAGGCGGCCGCGTGCATCGTCGAGCCGCGACTCGTCGCGTGGAAGGAACGCATCACCGCGGCCTGCGGAACGGCGCCGACGCTGGCCGGAAGCGGTTCGACTTGGTTCGTGGACGGCAAGCATCCCGAACTCACCACCGCTCTGCCGGAGGCGACGGTGGTCGTCGCGTCGACTCAGCGCTGAACTATTTGCTGTTGCGCTGGTGACGGGTGCGACGAAGCATCTTCTTGTGCTTCTTCTTGCGCATCCGCTTGCGACGACGCTTGACGAGTGAACCCATGGGAGGCATCACGCTATCGCCGTGACCACTACCCTTGACGGCGATGTGTGATTGCACATCTACAACGACGCTCCGGGGTCGTTCAATGGCAGGACGACGGGTTTTGGTCCCGTATATAGGGGTTCGAATCCTCTCCCCGGAACCATGACGACGACCGCTCTCGTTCTCGCCGCCGGCCACGGCACGCGAATGCGCTCGACCCGACCCAAGCCGTTGCACGTCATCTGCGGTCGTCCGATGGTCATGCACGTCATCGAGGCCCTCGGCGGAGTTGCCCCGGCCCGCACGCTCGTCGTCGTCGGTCACGGGGGTCAGCGCGTGCAGGATGCCGTGTCGCGCAACGCGCCGTCATGGGCGAACGTGTCGTTCGTCGAACAGCCCGAGCAGCGCGGCACCGGTGACGCCACACTCGTCGGTCTCCACGCGCTGAACCGTCTCGACGGCCTCGCCGACGACGGCGATCTCGACATGGACGACGACGGAACCGTGCTCGTTCTGCCGGGTGACACGCCGCTGTTGCGCTCCGACACCATCGCCGACCTCGTCGCCACGCACCGCGCGAGCGGCGCCGCGGTGACGATGTTGTCGAGCGTGGTTGCCGACCCCACCGGCTACGGACGGATCGTTCGCGCCAAGCACGGCGGGGTGACTGCGATCGTCGAACACAAGGATGCGAGTGCGCAGCAGCGCGACATCCGCGAGATCAACACGGGGATCTACGCCTTCCGTCGCGGCCTGCTCGGCCCGGCGCTGCGCCGCATCGGCACCGCAAACGCGCAGGGCGAGTACTACCTCACCGATGCAGTCGGCGTGCTCGCCTCGATGGGCCACGGCGTCGATGCTCACAACGCCGATCCCGCCGAGGTCACCGGGGTGAACGACCGCTGGCAGCTCGCCCTCGCCGAGCGGGAACTACGTGCCCGCACGAACCGCCGGTGGTTGCTCGAGGGCGTCACCATGCTCGATCCGCGCCAGACGTTCATCGACGTCACCGTCACCATCGGCACCGACGTCACCCTCTACCCCGGGGTCATCCTGCAGGGATCCACGACGATCGGTGACGGCACCGAAGTGGGTCCGTCGACGCGACTCGTCGACTGCGTCGTGGGCAGCAACGTGCGCATGGAACACACCACCGCCTACGAATCGACCATCGGGGACGGCGCGCACGTCGGACCGTACGCGCACCTTCCCGCCGGAACGACCGTCGCCACGGGCGCGAAGACGGGTTCGTTCTATGATGGCGCGCGATGAACAAGTCGATCGACAAAGTCACGACGAAGCGAATGGTGTTGTACACCGGACGCACTCATCCCCAACTCGCCGAGGAAGTGGCGAAACACCTCAACATCACACTCGGTGATTCGAACGTCATCGAGTTCTCGAACGGAGAAGTGCGCCCCCGCTTCGGCGAGAGCGTGCGCGGCGGCGACGTGTTCGTCATGCAGACGCACTGCGGTTTCAACGGGCGCAGCATCAACGACTCGATCATGGAGCAGCTGATCATGATCGATGCCGCGTACCGCGCGTCGGCCAAGCGCGTCACCGCCGTGTGTCCGTTCTACGGATACGCGCGTCAGGACCGCAAGGCCGAGGGTCGCGAGCCGATCACCGCGCGCATGCTCGCCGACATGTTCAAGGCGGCGGGCTCGAAGCGCATGGTGTCGATCGACCTGCACAGCGGACAGATCCAGGGATTCTTCGACGGCCCGGTCGACCACCTCACCGCTTTCCCCGTGCTCGAGACGTACCTGCGCGAGAACGCCTCCGATGGTCTCGTCATCGTGTCGCCCGACGCCGGACGCGTGAAGGTCGCCGAGCGTTTCGCCCAGCACCTGTCCGACATCAATGCCGACGTCGCATTCGTCTACAAGCGTCGCCCGCCGGGTACGGCCAACGTTGCGGTCGCCAAGGAAGTCATCGGTGACGTCGAGGGTCGTCTGTGCGTGCTCACCGACGACATGATCGACACCGCCGGCACCATCGTGTCGGCCGCCGAGCTGCTCATCGCCCGCGGCGCAAAGGAAGTGTGGGCGATGGCGACGCACGGCGTGCTCTCGGGCCCGGCCATCGAACGACTCGAGAAGTCGCCCATTTCGCGGATCGTGCTCACGAACACCATTCCCCTCGACGAGAGCAAGCACAGCCCGAAGATCGAGGTGCTGTCGGTCGCCAAGATCATCGCCGACGCACTGTCGGCGGTGTTCGAAGAGACGTCGGTGAGCGAACTTTTCGGCGGCGAAAACCAAGCCTGACCCGGAGGGTTTGTCCCGTCCGTCAGCCCCGTAGGCTGTCCGAATGCCAACAGCGCTGAAAACCTCCGTCGGACGCGCCCTCGGGAGTGCCGCATCGCGCCGGCTCCTCGCCGCCGACCACATTCCCGCCGTCATCTACGGACACGGCATGCAGCCGATCCCCGTCACCGTCGAGCGTCGCGACCTGCGCATCGCACTGTCGGGTCCTGCCGGTGTCAACACCATCCTCGAGTTGCACGTCGACGGTTCGACGTACCCGGCGATCGTCAAGGAGATGCAGCGCGACCCGCTGAAGCGCACCGTTCGTCACGTCGACTTCCAGCAGATCAGCCTCACCGAGAAGATCACTGTTCAAGTGCCGTTGCACCTCAAGGGCGTGGCCAAGGCCGTCGTCGCCGAAGGTGGACTCGTCGACCCGGTGAGCAACTCGGTCGAAATTCGCGCCACTGCGAGCAACATTCCCAACGACATCACCGTCGACATTTCGGCGATGGGCATGGACGACGTCATCCGCCTCGGCGACCTGCAGTTGCCCGACGGCGTGTCGATCGTCGGTGATCCCGAGTTCGTCATCGTCACCGTCGTGTCGACGAAGCCCGACGCCGCAGCTCCCGCTGCCGCCGCGGCCCCGGCCGAAGGTGCTGCCGCTCCCGCCGCTGCTCCCGCCGCCGAGACCAAGCCCGCGTCCTAATCCGCGATGGCGCTGTTCGGTCGCGGTGCGCGACCCGAGCGGCGGGGAACGCCGTACGGCGCGCTCGTCGTCGGCTTGGGCAATCCCGGCCGCGACTACGACGACACGCGACACAACGTCGGCTTCGACGTCATCGACGAACTCGCACGACGTCACTCGGTGCAACTGAAGGCCGGTCGTGATCGGGCGCTCGTCGCCGAAGTGCGTCACACCGCCCAGGTATTCGTTCTCGCCAAGCCGACGACGTACATGAACAACTCCGGTCAGTCGGTCGGTCCGATGGCGCGCCGCTACGCGATCAACGAACCCGACCGCATCGTGATCGTGCACGACGAGCTCGACCTCGAGCCCGGCGTCGTTCGCGTGAAAGTCGGTGGTGGTCTCGCCGGCCACAACGGGCTGCGCTCGATCACCCAGCAACTGAAGACGCAGGATTACGTGCGCATCCGCATCGGCGTGGGCAAACCGCGCCACAAGGACGACGGCGCGGACCACGTGCTGACGAAGATGAACCGCCGCGACCGCGAGTTGTTCGATCACGCCGTGCAACGCGCCGCGGACGCCGTCGAACTCGTCATCCTTCACGGTGCCGACACCGCGATGCAGCAGATCAACGCGTCCTGACCCGACGCCGCATGCCGAACCCGCGCACGATGTCCGATCCGGTCCCGCCCCCGCTCCACGACGCGGCACCGCTCGCCGGGGTCGCCGCGGTACTCGCTGCGGCGGGACGCAGCATCGGCCTCAATCAGCCCGACGGATCGGGCGTGTCGTGGCCGGAAAATGCGCGCCCCGCGCTGCTCGCCTCGTTCGCCCACACCCGGCCGGCAGCGACGTCGCTCATCATCGTGCCGACCGAGGCGCAGGCGCGGGCGCTCGCCGACGACCTGCGCTGCTTTCTCGGTGACGACGTCGAACACTTCCCCGCCTGGGAAACGCTGCCCTTCGAACGAATGAGCCCCGACGTCGCGACGATGGGCCGTCGCATGTCGGTGATCGCCCGACTGCGCGACGGCCGCGCACCGCGCATCGTCGTGGGTTCGGGCCGTGCGGTCATGCAGCGACTTGCACCCGGTATCGCCGACGTGACGCCGATCGTCGTGCGACGCGGCGACGTCGTCGATCCCGAATCGCTGATGACGACGCTCGTCGAATGGGGATACCGCCGCGAGCCGTTGTGCGAGCACCGCGGCGAGTTCTCGCGGCGCGGAGCGATCCTCGACGTATTCGATGCAACGAGCGATTCGCCCGTGCGTATCGAGTGGTGGGGCGACGAAGTCGAACGCGTCTCGCGCTTCGGCGTCGACGATCAGCGCAGCACCGACGACATCGACGTCGCACGAATCGTGCCGTCGCGCGAGTTCATCATCACGCCGGCGGTGCGCGAGCGTGCCGGTCAACTCGTCGGGGAAGAACCCTGGGGTCGCGAACACTGGGAGCGTCTCGCCACCGCAACCGCGTTCGACGGAATCGAGAACTGGACGCCGTGGTTCGCCGACGACACGACCGTCGTGTCGCTGCTTTCTGCGCGCGCAGCGATCATCGTGTGCGACCCGCACTATCTCGACAACCGCGCACGTGACGTGCTCGACGAGGAACTTGCGCTCGCCGAAGGTCTCGCGTCGACATGGGACCGCACCGATGCCGAACGATTCCCCCGCCTGCACCTGCCGCTCGACACCGTGCTCGGCGGCGCCGACGCACCGCTCGCACTCACCGTTTCGTCCCCCGCCATGGAGATCGACGCATCGGCGACGGTGCACACGAGCCGCTGGGGATCCGCGCCCGCGACGATCGAGGACTTCGCCGCACGCCTGAGCGACGCGGTGCAGCGCGACCAGCGCGTCGTGTTGTGCTTCAACACCGACGAATCGCTCGACAGGTTCGCGACGCAGCTCGCGGGACACTCGGTCGCACCGCGCCGGCTCGCGGCCGATGCCGTGCCCGAAGTCCCCGGCACCTATCTCGCGGTCGCGCCGCTCACCGACGGTTGCGTGTTCCCCGAGCAGCGACTGTGGATCGTCTCCGAGGGAGAAATCGTCGGTCGTCGCTCCGCGCGACGGCGAAACACGAAACGGCGCGAAGCTGCGCTGTCGTTCGAGGATCTCGTCGTCGGTGGCCACGTCGTGCACGAGGTGCACGGCATCGGCGTGTACGAGGGCATGGTGCGGCAGGAAATCGACGGCGTGGAGCGCGACTATCTGCGCCTGCGGTACGCGAACGGCAACATCTACGTCCTCAGCGACCAGGTGAACGCCATCCGCCCGTACGTCGGGGGCGACTCACCGGCGCTCAACCGCATGGGCGGCGCCGACTTCGAGCGCGTGAAACAGCGCGTGCGTTCCGAGTTGCGCCTGGTCGCCCAGGAACTCGTCGTGCTCTATCAGCGCCGCTTGCACGCCGTCGGCCATGCGTTCGGCCCCGACACTCCGTGGCAACAGGAGATGGAAGCGGCATTCGAGTTCGTCGAGACGAACGATCAGTTGCGGGCGATCGAGGAGATCAAGCGCGACATGGAGCGCCCCGCGCCGATGGATCGCCTGCTGTGCGGCGACGTCGGCTTCGGCAAGACCGAGGTCGCGCTGCGCGCGGCGTTCAAATGCATCCAGGACGGCAAGCAGGTGGCGGTGCTCGTGCCGACGACGCTGCTCGCATCGCAGCACTTCACCACGTTCAGCGAGCGCTTCGCGCGGTTCCCGGTACGCGTCGAGATGCTGTCGCGATTCGTGACGGCCGCACAGGCACGCAAAGTTCTCGCCGGGCTGGCGAGCGGCGACGTCGACTGCGTCATCGGCACGCACCGCTTGTTGCAGGAAGGCGTGAAGTTCCGCGACCTCGGACTGCTCGTCGTCGACGAGGAACAACGCTTTGGTGTGCAGCACAAGGAGTCGATGAAGATGCTGCGCACGAACGTCGACGTGCTCACGCTGTCGGCCACGCCGATTCCGCGCACGCTCGAGATGAGCCTCGTCGGCATTCGCGACATGTCGCTGCTGCACACGCCGCCGGCGGATCGCCAGCCGATCCGCACGTTCGTCACCGGGTACGACCGGCGCATCGCTGCCGAGGCGATCCGGCGCGAACTGCTGCGCCAGGGTCAGGTGTTCTGGGTGCACAACACCGTGGCGACGATCGAGGAACGTGCCGAGGAGTTGCGCACGCTCGTGCCCGAGGCGCGGATCACCTTCGCCCACGGCCAGATGGACGAGGCGACCCTCGAACGCACCGTCGTCGATTTCTGGGAGGGCAAGTTCGACGTCCTCGTGTGCACGACGATCATCGAAAGCGGCATCGACATGCCGGCGGTGAACACGCTTGTCGTCGAGGATGCGCACCGTCTCGGTCTCGGTCAGTTGCACCAGCTGCGCGGTCGCGTCGGGCGCGGCGGACAGCAGGCGTACGCGTACCTCTTCCACCCGCGCGACCTCGTCCTGCGCGAGGTCGCCTACGAGCGGCTGCGGACCATCGGCGAAGCCACCGAGCTCGGCAGCGGCTTCAAGATTGCGCGTCGCGACCTCGAGTTACGCGGTGCGGGCAGCCTGCTCGGCGAACAGCAGAGCGGGCGCATCGCCGCAGTCGGTTACGACCTCTACTGCCAACTCGTGTCGGAAGCCGTCGAGGAACTGAAGGGCGAGCAGTTACCGCCCCCCGTGGACGTGAAGATCGAGATTCCGACGCGCGCATTCCTTCCCGACACGTACGTCGACGCCGAGGAATTGCGTCTCGACGGGTACCGTCGCGTCGCACAGGTGCGGTCGATGGACGACGTCGAGGCGTTGCGTGCCGAATGGACCGACCGCTTCGGACCACCACCGGCCGAGGCCGTCGCACTGCTCGACATCGGTGCGCTGCGCGCCCGTTGCGTCGAGCACGGCATCACGCACGTGGCGGTCGTCGACAAACGGATCCGCATCTCCCCCGTCACCGTGCCGGCGAGTCGCCGGATGCGCATCGAGCGTCTCTTCGCGGGAGCGAAGTTCGACGTCGACGACAAGGAACTGACGGTTCCGCTCGTTTCGACCGCCACCCCCGTCAACGTGTTCCTCGACGTTCTGCGCGAACTCTTCGATCCCGGAGAGTGATGCTCACGGCGAACGCCGGCACCCGCTTCCACCCCGACAACTAGGGTGTTTGCGTGCAACACATGCGATCCACGTCCCGTCACCGCCGCTTCGTCGTCGCCGCGCTCGCGGCATTGGTCGTCCTTCCCTCGTGCGGTGTCACGAGCAACGCCGCCGCCTCGATCAACGGCAGCGACATCGACCGCACCGAGCTGGAGACGGTCGTTTCCGACCTCGCCGCCGTCGGTCAGACGGCGATCACGACGAACGGCATGGCCGATGCCGAGTTCGTGCGCAGCGTGCTCACCTCGCTCATCATCGGTCGCACGACCGACGGTCTGCTCACCGACCTCGGACTCGAAGTGACCGACGGTGATCGCGAGTTCAGCGAACAACGCTTCGGAGCGTCGGGCGGTGCGGAATACAGCGAGTCGCTGCGCGAGATCATCATCCAGTTGAACAGTGCAGTGTCGGCACTCGACCGCGCCGAGGCACCGTCGACCGACGTACTGCGAGCGAGTTACGAGCGTCGACCGGCCTCGGTCGGCATGCTGTGCCTGCGCCATCTCGTCGTGCCCGATGAGGCAACCGCACGCAAGGCCCTGAAGGAACTCGGCAACACGACCGTCGACGACGGGGCATTCGCCGGCGTTGCCGCCAAGTACTCGGTGGAGCCGAATGCAAAGACGACCGGCGGTGCGCTGAGCGCGGCCGACGGTGACTGCATCGCCCTCAATCAGTACCAGGAGGGATTCGACGACCGCTTCCTCGCGGGTGCACTCGATGCGTCGGTGGCTCGTCCGTTCGGCCCCGTGCGTTCGTCGTTCGGTTACCACGTCATCTTCGTACGCCCCTTCGATGCAGTGGCCGAGTCGGTCACCACGAACTATGCGACGTCGGCCGGTGACTACCTGCTGCTCGGAGCCCTCGCCGACGCCGACATTCGCGTCGACTCGGCGTACGGGCGCTGGGATCCGCTCGCGGGCGCAGTCGTCGCCAACTAGGTCATCGCCGGATTCACCGACGAGTCGTCGACCGGACAACGCAGTGTCGACGCAGCGCGGTCAGATCACCGTCGTCGGACTCGGACCGGGACCAGACGACCGCATCACCGCGCAGGCGCGCGCCGAGATCGACCGCATTCCCCACCGCTACCTGCGCACGACGCAACATCCGTCGGGTCATCTCGTCGCGAATGCGACGTCGTTCGATGACGAGTACGAACGGCATGCCGGATTCGACGACGTATACCGGGCTATCGCGCGCCGACTCGCCGACGCCGCCGTCGAACACGGCGAGGTGCTCTACGCGGTGCCCGGCAGCCCGCTCGTTCTCGAAACGACCGTGACGCTGCTGCGTGCCGATCCGTCGGTCGACGTCGTCGTCATTCCCGCCGTGAGTTTCCTCGACGAGGCGTGGGCGGCACTCGGCATCGATCCGGTGACCAGTGGCGTGCGGCTCGTCGATGCGCACCGATTCGCCGAACAGGCGGCGAACGAACACGGTTCCCTCCTCGTCGCGCAGTGCCATGCGCAATGGGTGATGTCCGACATCAAGTTGGCCAACGACAACGCGACGGGCGACGAAGAGGTCGTCGTTCTCCATCACCTCGGCCTGCCCGATGAACGAATCGTCGCGACGACGTGGGCCGAGATCGACAGGCTCGGCTCCGAGCCGCACCGACTCGACGTCGACCATCTCACGAGTCTGTGGATTCCCCGACTCGGCGCGCCGATCGGCGGCGAGATGGTGCGCCTCCATGCACTCGCCCGCACACTGCGCGAGAAGTGTCCGTGGGATGCAGAACAGACGCACCGATCACTGGTGCGCTACCTCATCGAGGAGACGTACGAAGTCGTCGATGCACTGAACGCACTCGATCCCGACGACCCGGCGAGCGACGAACCGCTCATCGAGGAGCTCGGCGACCTGCTGTACCAAATCGAGTTCCACACGACGATCGCCGAGCAGCAGGGACGCTTCACGCTCGCCGAAGTTGCACAGCGCGTGCACGACAAGCTCATCCGCCGTCATCCGCACGTGTTCGCCGACGTCGAGGCAACGACCGCCGACGACGTCGTGTCGACGTGGGACGAGGTGAAACGCGGCGAGCGTGCCGCCAAGGGAACACGGGCGTCGTTCTTCGACGGCGTGGCGCGTTCCGCCCCGTCACTCGCGCTCGCGCAGAAGATCCAGAAGCGCGCCGCCGAGGTGGGTTTCGACTGGCCCGATTCGGACGGTGCCCTGGCGAAGCTCGACGAGGAAACGCACGAGTTGCGTGCGGCGATCGGCTCGGGTGATCCGCAGACCGTCGCGCTCGAGGTCGGCGACGTGCTCTTCAGCGTCGTGAACGTCGTTCGCAAGCTGGGACTCGATGCCGAGGCGACGCTGCGCACCGCGACCGACAAGTTCATCGCCCGCTTCGAAGGCGTCGTGCGCATCGCCGGGGAGCGCGGCATCGCCCTCGAGTCGGCGAGCCTCGCGCAACTCGACTCACTGTGGGACGAAGTGAAGGCGCAAACTACTCTGGGTTCGTGACGACGATCTCCAACATCACCGGCCGCGAAGTCCTCGACTCCCGCGGCAATCCCACAGTCGAAGTCGAAGTTCGCCTTGCCGGCGGGGCACGCGGACACGCGATCGTTCCCTCCGGTGCCTCGACGGGCGAACACGAAGCCGTCGAGCTCCGCGACGGAGGCTCGCGCTATCTCGGCAAGGGCGTGCAGCGCGCCGTTCGCCACGTGAACGACGATCTCGCCGGCGCGCTCGTCGGCAAGGAAGCGAACCAGGAAGCCGTCGACAAGGCGATGATCGTCCTCGACGGCACGGCGAACAAGGGTCGTCTCGGCGCCAACGCGCTGCTCGGTGTCAGCCTCGCACTCGCCCATGCGAACGCAGCCGACAAGGGCGTGTCGTTGTACCGCAGCATCGGCGGTGACGCAGCGAACGTTTTGCCCGTGCCGATGATGAACGTCATCAACGGCGGTGCACACGCCGACAACAACATCGACCTGCAGGAATTCATGATCATGCCCGTCGGCGCACCGTCGTTCGCCGAGGCGCTGCGCTGGGGTGTCGAGACGTACCACGCCCTCAAGTCGGTGCTGCGCGAACGCGGCTGCTCGACCGCCGTCGGCGACGAGGGCGGATTCGCGCCCGATCTCGCCAACAACGAAGAAGCGATCGTCGCGCTGCTGCAGGCCATCGAGAAGGCGGGATTCATGGCCGGAACCGACATGTGCATCGCCCTCGATCCGGCGATGAGCGAGCTGTACCGCGACGGCAAGTACCACCTTGCGGGTGAGAAGAAGGTGCTCGACGCGGATGCACTCGTCACGTGGTGGACGTCGCTCGTCGACAAGTACCCAATCGTGTCGATCGAGGACGCAATGAGCGAGGACGACTGGAACGGCTGGGCGGCACTCACCTCGGCAGTGGGCTCGCGCGTGCAGCTCGTCGGAGACGACCTGTTCGTCACGAACGCGAGTCGCCTGCGGCGCGGCATCGACGAACGGTGCGCGAATGCCGTGCTCGTGAAGGTGAACCAGATCGGCACGCTCACGGAAACACTCGAGACGATGGCACTCGCGGAAGCGAACGGCTACGCGAGCGTCATGAGTCACCGCAGCGGCGAATCCGAGGATGCCACCATCGCCGATCTCGCCGTCGCGACGAACTGCGGACAGATCAAGACGGGCGCCCCGGCGCGCAGCGACCGCGTCGCGAAGTACAACCGGTTGCTGCGCATCGAAGCAGAGCTCGGATCCTCGGCGAAATACCTCGGTCGCGCCAGGCTCTCCCCGCGTCGCTGAGCCGTGCATGACGGTGCACATCGCATCGTCAACGCCACAATGGTGAGGTGAGCTTCGTCGGAAACGTGGTGGCGCGGGCCCGGCGGTGGAGCGTTCCGCTCATCGCCGCGGGCCTCGTGGCCATCCTTCTCACGCTGCTCGTGTTGCCGCTGCGTACGTGGTTCGCCCAGCGCGACCTGCTCGGAGAACGCGAGGCCCAGTACGCATTGTTCGAGGACATCAACGACGCACTGCAGGACGAGGTCGACTCGCTGCAAACGCCGACCGGCTTGCAGCAGGCGATCCGCTCGCAACTCGGGTACCTCCTCCCGAACGAGCGGCGCGTTCCGCTGCTCGCGCAGCCGGACGCACCGATCACGTTGCCGGATCGTTGGCCGCACACCCTCGTCGCGGGGATCCTCGACGTGCGTCGTGACGCGTTCGCCCGCGTCGAAGCAGGCGACATCGACGGCTTCGATCCGCTGCAACCCTGAGGGTTGCGTGAACGTGGTCATCGTCGGTTTCGCTACCGTCTGAGGCGGTGGGCACGAGCATCCTGGGAACTCGCGTCGTTCGACTCGAGGATCGCCGCCTGCTCGTCGGCGCTGCGCGTCACGTCGACGAACTCGGCGACGAGCCGCTCCTCACCGGTGCACTGCACGTCGCGTTCGTCCGCTCACCGCTCCCCCACGGAATCATCCGATCGATCGACACTTCGCGGGCACGTTCGATGCCGGGCATCGTCGCCGTCCTCGTCGCCGGCGATCTCGGGTTGCCCCGTGAGGTGTCGAACTTCAATCGCAACGTCAGCCGCTCGGTGCTCGCCGACGATCGAGTGCGGTACGTCGGTGAACCCGTGGCGGTCGTCGTCGGCACGGCCCCCGCACTCGTCGCCGATGCCGTCGACACCGTCGAGCTCGACATCGATCCGCTGGCCGCGGTCGTCGATCCGCTCGTTGCACTCGAGTCCGACACGCTCCTCTATCCCGAACTCGACAGCAACGTCGCGTACGGGTCGGTTGCCGCCGGCTTGCCGGGCTTCACCGGCGACGAGTTCTTCGCCGACTGCGACGTCGTCGTACGCGGTCGGTTCGTGAACCAACGCGTCGCACCGTGCCCGCTCGAGGTGCGCGGTTCGGCCGCGGTGTGGCACGACGGTCGCCTGCACCAGTGGATCTCCACACAGCACGCACACGGAGTGCGCGATCAGCTCGCATCGATCCACGGTCTCGATGCATCGGCCGTGCACGTCGTCACCCCCGATGTCGGCGGCGGGTTCGGATCGAAGATCACCGCGTACCCCGAGGAACTCGCCCTCGGCGCCATCGCCCGCGTCGTGGGGGCGCCCGTCACCTGGCGCGAGACGCGCACCGAGTCGATGCTCGCCCTTGGTCATGGTCGGGCACAGATTCAGGACGTCGTCGTCGGTGCGCGCCGCGACGGGCGCATCCTCGCCTACCGCCTCGACATCGTGCAGGACTGCGGCGCTTTCGCCGACATCGGCACGGTTCTCGCGCGCGGCACGCGCAACATGTCGTCGGGTGTCTACGCCATTCCGCGCATCGAGGCCCGCGTGCGGTCGGTGCTCACCAACACGACACCGATCGTCGCGTACCGCGGTGCGGGTCGACCCGAGGCGACGGCCGCGATCGAGCGCACGATGGACCTCGTCGCCCACGAACTCGGCATGGATCCCGTCGAAGTGCGCCGGCGCAACCTCATCACCGCGTTCCGTGAACCGCACCGCACGGCGATCGGTGCCGAATACGACGTCGGCGACTACGCCGGCGCGCTCGACCGCGTCCTCGCCGCGGCGAACTACGACGAGCTGCGTCGCGAGCAACGCGAACGCCGCGAACGCGGTGACGACGTCCTACTCGGAATCGGCGTGAGCGTGTACGTCGAGATCACGAGCGGCGGCACGACCCACGAGGACGCACGCATCACCGTTCACCCCGACGGCAGTGCGACGATCGCCACCGGCACCTCACCGCACGGCCAGGGCCATCACACCGCCTGGGCGATGATCGCGAGCGAACGCACCGGCATACCGATCGAGCGGATCTCACTCGTCTGGGGAGACACCGACGTCGTCGCAGAGGGGCTCGGCACGTACGGTTCGCGTTCGCTCCAACTCGGCGGATCGGCCGTGCAGCACACCGCCGATCGTCTCGTCGATCTCGCCCGTGAACATGCGGCACGTCGGCTCGAGGCGGACGTCGAGGACGTCGTGTGCGATGCGACGTCGGGAACCTTCCACGTGCGGGGAACTCCGTCGGTGCACGTCGGATGGGCCGAGGTTGCGCGCAGCGTCGATGCATCGCGCGGAATCGAGTGCGAGCGACGCTTCACGTCGGGTGGCCCGACGTTCCCGTTCGGCGCCCACGTCGCCGTCGTCGAGGTGAACAAGCGCACCGGTGCGGTACACCATCGCCGGCACTTCGCCTGCGACGATGCAGGCACGATCATCAATCCGCTCCTGCTCACGGGCCAGGTGCACGGAGGGATCGCGCAGGGAACCGCGCAGGCATTGCTCGAGGAAGTCATCTACGACACCGACGGCACGCCGAAGACGACGAACCTGGTCGATTATGCGTTCATCACCGCGAGCGAGATGCCGCGCATCACGACGGTACGGATGGAGACACCGACTCCGCGCAATCCGCTCGGCGCAAAGGGAATCGGTGAATCGGGCACGATCGGTTCGACGCCCGCCGTGCAATCGGCCGTCATCGACGCGTTGTCGCATCTGGACGTTCGTCACATCGACATGCCGCTGACACCGGAACGCGTCTGGACGGCGATCACAGCCACTAGACCTGAGGCGTGAACAACGCACCCATCATCGCCGAGGGACTCACCCGGCACTTCGGAGACGTGAAGGCCGTCGACGGCATCGACCTCACCGTGAAGGAAGGTGAGATCTTCGGATTCCTCGGACCCAACGGCGCCGGCAAGAGCACCGCGGTGCGCATGCTCACGACGCTCCTGCGCCCGACGTCGGGCAGCGCACGGGTCGCGGGTTACGACGTCGTCACACAGGCCGACGACGTGCGACGCAGCATCGGTGTGGCACTGCAGGATGCGGCGATCGATCCGTTGATGACGGGTGCCGAATTGCTCGCTCTGCAAGCCGTGCTGTACGGCCTGCCGCGCAACGCGACGAAGAAGCGCGCCGATGAACTGCTCGAGCGGGTCGGACTCACCGCCGCAGCGGACCGCCGCGTCGCGACGTACTCGGGCGGCATGCGCCGACGACTCGACCTCGCCCTGTCGCTCATCCACCGCCCCGTCGTGCTATTCCTCGACGAGCCGACGACGGGACTCGATCCGATGAGCCGTCTCACGCTGTGGGAGGAGGTGCGCCGCCTGAACTCGGAGGGCACGACGGTGATGCTGACGACGCAGTACCTCGAAGAAGCCGACCAACTCGCCGACAGGGTCGCGATCATCGACCACGGCAAGATCGTGCGCGAAGGGACTCCCGCAACCCTGAAGCAGGGCGTCGGTGATCCGACGCTGCTCGTCGACGTTGCCCGCGACCAACTCGCAGCGGCGAGTGCCGTCCTGCACGAATTCGGTGATCTCCGTCCGACTGCCGAGGGAACCCTCGGTGTGGGTCTGCGCGGCGGTGCCGGCCGCGTCGCCGAGGTCATTCGTCGCCTCGACGAAGCGAGTGTGAAGGTGCAGCACCTCGCGCTCAACGAACCGAGCCTCGACGACGTCTTCGCCGAAGCAACCGGTTACCGGCTGGAAGGTGCGGACAATGCGCCGAAGGCCCGCTGAGTCGGCGCGACATCTCGTCGCGCTCTCCCGTCGCTCGACGATGGCGATGTTGCGCCAGCCGGCGCTCATCGGTCCGTCGCTCATCTTCCCGCTGTTCTTCGCCGCACTCGGTGCGTCGGCGTTCAGCCGCGCGACGTCGCTGCCCGGCTTCCCCGTCGTCGATTCGTACCTGCAGTACTCGCTCGCCGGGACCGTCATTCAGGGCGTGCTCTTCGGTTCGGTGACCGGAGCCGCCGCACTCGCCACCGACATCGGCGACGGCTTTTTCGACCGTCTGCTCGTCGCACCGACGTCGCGCACGGCGATCCTCTTCGGGCGCCTCGCCGGAGCGTCGCTGTTCGGTGCGGTGCAGGCAACGGTCTTCGTCGCCGTGCTCACCCCGTTCGGTGTGCGCGTCAGCGCCGGAATCGCCGGTTACCTCGCGATCATCCTCGGCGGTCTGCTCATCTCATTCGCCGTCGGCGCGTTGATGTCCGGCGTCGCACTGCGCACCGGGTCCGCCGAGGCCGTGCAGGGTGCCTTTCCGCTGCTGTTCATCCTCCTCTTCCTCTCGAGTGCGTTCTTCCCCCGCGAGACGATGACCGGCGTCTACCGTCGCATCGCCGACGTCAATCCCGTGTCGCACATGGTGGAGGGATTGCGTGCACTCATCATCGACGGACTGTCAACGGGTGCGCTCGTACGCTCGCTCGTCATTCCCGCGCTCATCGGTGTCGGTGCGACGCTCGTGTCGCTAGATCAACTCCGTCGCAGGATCGCACGCTCATGACCATCGTCGCTTCACCGTCCGAGTCCGTCGGCCAGCTGCGTTCGCGCACCGTGCGCAGCGCGCGCATGCTCGCACTGCGCAGCATCCGCACGATCCGTCGCCTGCCGTCGGCCTTCTTCCCGGCACTCGCGATGCCGGTGTTCAACATGATCGCCTTCTCGGGCACGTTCTACGCGATCACGCAACTGCCCGGATTCCCCACCGACCGGTCGATCAACTGGTACATGCCGCTCGGCATCATGATGGGCTCCGCGTTCGCCGGTGTCGGACTCGGATTCACGACCATTCGCGACATCCAGACGGGGTTCTACGACCGTCTGCGGATGTCACCGACGTCGCGACTATCGCTCGTCATGGGTCCGATCCTCGGTTCGCTCGTGCGCGTCATCCTCATGTGCACGCTCGTCATCGTGCTCGGCGTTGCGCTCGGTGCGCGATTCCCCGGTGGAATCCTCGGTGTGCTGTGCCTGTACGTCGCGGCAATGGGCATCGCCACTGCCGGCGCGGGCTGGGGTCTGGGCCTCGCCTACCGCTTCCGCGACATGCGCGCCGCGGCGATCATGCAGTTGTCGATCTTCGTCGTCATGTTCCTCTCGACGGCGCAAGTACCGCTGCAGGTGATGAGCGGGTGGCTCCACTCCGTCGCACGGCTCAACCCCGCGACGAACGTCCTGCGCCTTGCGCGTACCGGTCTCGTCGATCCGTCGTCGCCCGATGCATTGTCGTGGGGTTCGGTGTGGGGCGGGCTCGTCGCCGTCGCAGTGCTGTCGGCGCTGACGATCACCTTCGCCCTGCGCGGCCTGCGCAAGATGCAGAACTGACGCCGCGCCGGCGCAGCGACGAACTAGAGCAAGCCGGCGTAGGCGCCGCCGTCGACCGGCAGGTGCACTCCGGTGACGAACCGCGACGACTCGCTGCACAGGAAGGCGACGATGCGTCCGAAATCGGCGGGATCACCGATGACGCCGGCGGGAATGCCGAGTGCGGACGCATCGGGTTGGGCACCGTACACCTGCGTGACGCGGTCGGTGGCGTGCACACCCGGTTGCACGGAGTTCACGGTGACGCCGTCACCGGCGACCTCGCGGGCGAGCGTCTTCAGGAACCCCGTGAGCCCGGCGCGCGCGGTGTTCGACAACATGAGATTGGCGATCGGCTGACGCACCGCAATCGAGGTGATGGCCACGACGCGACCCCACTTGCGTTCGCGCATCGACGGAACGGCGGCATGGCACATCGCGACCGTGGCGAGAAGGCTCTGTTCGACGGCCGGCGCGTAGTCCTCTACCTTCAACGACGAGAAGTTGCCCGGCTTCGGGCCGCCGCCGTTGGCAACGAGGATGTCGATGCGTCCGAGCAGCTCGCCCGCCTGCGCCACGAACGCCGTTGCTCCGTTCGCAGTGCCGACGTCGGCGACGACGCCGCGCGCGTTCTTGCCGAGTCGCGACACCGCGTCGTCGACGCGTGCGCGATCGCGACCGCAGATGACGACCTGCACGCCCGCCTCGCACAATGCTGCTGCACTCGCATAACCGAGACCTGCGGTGCCTGCGGCAACGGCGGCGGTACGACCGGCAATTCCCAGATCCATCACTTCTCAGGGTAGACCGCCGTTCACCGTCCATAACGACGTCAACGACACCCGTCGTATGCTGGCGAGGTGGCGCCCCTTGCGAACTTGTCGAGCGTTGCCGACGTTCGCAGTGCACTCTCCGCCGAGGGCTACCTCAGCGACGACGGTCTCGCGACCGCGGTGTTCCTCGCGTTGACTTTGAAGCGTCCCCTCTTCCTCGAGGGCGAGGCCGGTGTCGGCAAGACCGAGTTGGCGAAGGTGCTCGCGCGCGTACGGGGCGCCGAACTCATTCGCCTGCAGTGCTATGAAGGCATCGATGCCGCACAAGCGGTGTACGACTGGGACTACTCGCGTCAGCTCCTCCACTTGCGCACCGCCGAAGCGACCGGCGAAGCCACGACGAAGGGCACCGACGCACTCGAAAACGAGTTGTACGGCGAGCGCTTCCTCATCCGTCGCGCCCTGTTGCGCGCGATCGACCCGAACAACACGCCGGCGCCCGTGCTCCTCATCGACGAAATCGACCGCGCCGACGACGAATTCGAGGCGTACCTGCTCGAGGTTCTCTCCGACTTCCAGATCACGGTGCCCGAGGTGGGAACGTTCCGCGCCAACGAACCACCGCTCGTCGTGCTCACGTCGAACCGCACGCGCGACGTTCACGATGCGCTGAAGCGGCGTTGTCTCTACCACTGGGTCGAACACCCGAGTTTCGACCGCGAGGTCGAGATCGTGCGCCTGCGCTGCCCCGGCGCGACGGTCGATCTCGCCCGTCAGGTTGCCGCCGTCGTCGAGCGGCTGCGCGACATGAATCTGTACAAGCCACCGGGCATCGCCGAGACGATCGACTGGGCGACGTCGTTGGCCGCACTCGGCGTGGCGAAGATCGACGAGTCGGTCGTCGATGCCACGTTGGGCGCCGTGCTGAAGTACCGCGAGGATCACCAGCGCGTGCGCGATGCCGGCGTCGACGACCTCGTGCGTCACGCGATCGGACGCGCGCTGTCGGCTTCATGACGTTCGACGAGTCGCGACATCGGCTGTCGCATGTCGGGACGAACGCGTGACTCGGCAGAACCGGTGATTCGGGAGAACTCGTGACACCGGAGAACATGGCCGTCGCCTTCGGGCGCGTGTTGCGCGGCGCCGGAATTGCCGTACCGCTCGATTCGATCCTCACGTTCGTGCAGTGTCTCGGCGTCGTCGGCGTGACCGAACGCGATGCGGTGTACTGGGCCGGCCGCGGATCGCTCGTGCGCAGACCCGAGGATCTCGACCTCTACGACAAGGCGTTCCGCGCGTTCTGGGAGGGCGACCACCGCGCCCTCGACGATCGCAACGCGCCGGTGCAACGACCGCAGACTCTCGCCGTCGACCTCGACGACGACTCCGACAGCTCCGGCTCGCGACGCAGCGACCGCGAACAGACGACGCTGCGTTTCTCCGCACTCGAAACGCTGCGTCGCAAGGACTTCGCGGAATACACGACCGAGGAATTGCGCGACTCGCGCCGCTTGATGTCGCGCCTGCGCTTCGCCGGTCCGCCGCGACGGGCACTGCGACTCGAACGGGCGTCGGGGCGCACTCGCCACACCGACGTGCGCCGCACGGTGCGCGCAACCCTGCGTCACCACGGTGAACCCGTACGACGACTGCACAGGAGGCCCGCACAGCGCTTGCGCAGGCTCGTCGTGCTGCTCGACATCTCGGGATCGATGGAGCCCTATGCACGGGCACTGCTGCAGTTCATGCACTCCGCCGTCGTCGGGCGTCAGCGCGTCGAGACCTTCACGCTCGGCACCCGTCTCACGCGCGTCACCCGCGAGCTGTCGAGCCGCGATCCCGATCGTGCCCTCAACCGTGCATCGGGGCGGGTCGAGGACTGGAGCGGCGGAACTCGACTCGGCGAAACGCTGCGCCTGTTCAACGACCGCTGGGGAGTGCGCGGCATGGCCCGTGGTGCGATCGTCGTCATCCTCTCCGACGGGTGGGATCGCGGCGACCCGAACGTCCTCGCCGAACAGATGCAACGCCTCGGTCGCGTCGCGCACCGCGTCGTGTGGGTGAACCCGTTGAAGGCCGGACCGGGATATGCGCCCCTCGCGCGCGGAATGGCCGCTGCGCTGCCGCACGTCGACGCGTTCGTCGAGGGTCACTCGGTTGATGCGCTCGAACGCCTCGCTATGGTCATGTCGGCGGAGTCCTGATGCGCGAAATCCTCGACGAACTCGAACGCTGGCGCGAAAGCGGAACCGCGTGCGTCGTCGCCCGCGTCGTCGACATCGAGGGATCCGGACCGCGCCTCCCCGGGGCCGCCATGGCGGTCACCGTCGACGGTGACGTCGTCGGATCGGTGAGCGGTGGTTGCGTCGAGGGGGCCGTCGTCGAGCACGCCATCGAAATGCTGCGCAACGACTCCCCTCCCGAACTCATCAGCTTCGGATACAGCGACGACGAGGCATTCGCCGTCGGTCTCACGTGCGGCGGCACGATCCACCTGTTCATGCAGCGCTACACGTGGTGACGCGTTGATGAGCCCCGGATCAATGAACGACGTATTCAATGAACGACGAATCAATGAACGTTGACCTCGTTTCCGCGCTCACGAGCGCCGTCCGCAGCCGCAGGCCCGTCGCCCTCCTCACCGTGCTCGACGGTGCACGCCGCGGCGCGTCGTTGCTCGTCAACGGTGACGGCTCGACGCAGGGCTCCCTCGGCAACGACGAACTCGATCGCGTGGCGACCCGCGACGCACTCGGCGAACTCGACGCCGGACGCAACGTCGTGCGCAATTACGGCCCGCGCGGCGAAACGACTCCTGCCGACCTCGTCGGAGCGAGCGTCGTACGCGTCTTCATCGAGTCGTTCGCCCCACCGCCGCGGATGATCATTTTCGGTGCGGTCGACTTCACCGCCGCCCTCGCCCGCGTCGCGAAGGTGCTCGGCTACCACGTCACCGTGTGCGACGCGCGCAAGGTGTTCGCCACGCCGAAACGATTCCCGATGGCCGACGAGCTCGTCGTCGCCTGGCCGAACGAGTTGTTCGACCGAATCGGCGGCGACCTCGGTTCACGCGACGCGGTGTGCGTACTCACCCACGACCCGAAGTTTGACGTCCCCGCGATCAGTGGCGCGCTCGCCGGCAACGTCGGTTACATCGGCGTCATGGGCAGCCGCCGCACGCACGACAAGCGCCTCGAGCGTCTGCGCGAAGTGGGCATCGGCGATGCAGAGATCGCCCGGCTGCACTCACCGATCGGACTCGACATCGGTGCGCGCACACCGGAAGAAACCGCAATCTCGATTTGCGCGGAGATCGTTGCCGCACGCTCGGGACGCTCGGCCCGGCCGCTGTCGGCGACGAGCGGTCCGATTCACTGACCCCGACTCTCTGACCCCGATCCAGTGACCCGGTGCGCGTCAGGAACGCGGCGTCGGATCGACCCAGCGCATCCAGTCGAGGCGTTCGTCGGCGATGCGATGGATCTCGACGGTCCGCGCGCCGGAACGGGCATGCACGATGAGCTCGGGCACTCCGAGCGACATCATGATGTGCCCCGGGTACCAAACGAGGTCGCCGGCGCGGAGACGGTCGATGGCGATGCGCCGGCCGCGTGCGTACTGTGACGCGCTGGCGCGATCGAGATTCACACCCGCCTGACCCCACGCGTACTTCGTCAATGCCGAGCAGTCGAGACCGACGAACGGCGCATCGCCGTTCAGTTCGTACGGCACACCGAGTTGGCTGAGGGCGGAGAACACCGCGATCTTGCGCTGCAGCGGTGCATCGAGCCATGCGCGACGCAACGGAACGGGATCGGCATCGAGGTGGTACGCGACGAGACTCGCCGTCTCGGAAATGGCGCGGGCCGCGACGTCGCGCAGTTCGGGCTGCGGAACGTCGCCGGCGCGGCGCAACTCGGTCGTGATGTCGAAGGCCGTGCGCGCGATCCACTCCGTCGAGTGCTCCGGGATCGGGACGGCACGCGCCGTTCCCGGGCGCACTGCGACGAGGCCGGCGATGCTGCCGAGCACGACCGCCACGGCAACGAGAACGCGACGATGGCGAACGTGTGTTCGCATCGCATGGTTATGGCTGTGGCGGCTCGAGTTGGTGGGCATCGGTCCTCCGGGCGGTGGGGCTGAATCGGGATGACCGTCGCGGAGACGGTCTGGATAACGATGTGATGACAGCCTACGGGACTTTCGTCATCATTTCGTCATATTTCGGGTTGGGGCCACCCCCAGTCCCCCGTCAGGCCCCGATTTCATAAGGGTCTGGCAGGCTGTGGCGATGACCACAGGGGTGTGTGCCGTGCTCCTTGCCGCCGGTGCCGGGCGGCGGTTCGCCGGTCCGGGGCACAAGCTGCGTGCCGCCCTCGGCGGGTCGAGCGTGTTCGCACACGCTCTCGAGACGGTCCTTGCGAGCGGGATCGGTCCCGTTGTCGTCGTCGTCGGGGCCGACGATCTTTCCGACGAGATCAGCCGTGTCGTCGACGCGCTGCCCGCGACGGGACGGGTTCCCGTGACCGTCGTGAACAACTCACAGTGGGCGCACGGCATGGCGACGTCGCTGCATGCCGGGTTCGCTGCCGCCGATGCGTTGGGTATGGACGCAGTCGTCGTCGGTCTCGCCGATCAACCGCGTATCGAGCCCGACGCGTGGCGACGGCTTGCAGATTGCACGTGCGAACTCGCCGTGGCGACGTACGACGGCGAGCGCGGTCATCCCGTGCGCATCGCCCGACGCTGGTGGTCCGACATTCCCGCGGTCGGTGACGAAGGTGCCCGTCAGTTGCTGCGTAAGGAAGCCGAAATCGTGTGCGAAGTAGCCTGTCGCGGAACGCCGACGGACGTCGATACGACGGACGATCTCGCCCGCATCAGCGGACGAACGTCCCCGTAACGACGACAACCGGGCGATCGACGTCACGAATCGCATCACACGAATCGCATCACACGAATCAAGGGAGTAGTCCATGGACCTGCGACACGAATTCACGGTGGCGGTACCGATCGCCGACGCATGGCGCATCCTCACCGACCTCGAGCGCATCGCCCCTTGCCTGCCCGGCGCGCAATTGACTGAAGTCGAGGGCGATACGTACCGCGGTCATGTCGGCGTGAAGGTCGGTCCCGTCGTCGCCCAGTTCAAGGGTCAGGCATCGTTCATCGAGCGCAACGACGCGACGTACACCGCGGCGTTGAAGGGTGAGGGCCGTGACACGGGCGGCAAGGGCAATGCCTCGGCGATCATCACGGCGTCGTTGACGTCCGAGTCGGCGACGTCGACCCGCTGCAACGTGCACACCGATCTCACGATTTCGGGCAAAGTCGCCCAGTTCGGTCGCGGTGCACTCGCCGACGTCAGCGACAAACTGCTCGCCCAATTCGTCGACAATCTCAACAAACTGATTGCCGCAGGCAACGTGAACACGGCCTCCGGCAACGTGAACACAGCCGCAGGCAACGTCAACACAGCCTCCGGCAGTGTGAACCCAGCCGCGGCACCGGCCGCAACTCCTTCGCCGGCCGCAACTCCTTCGCCAGCACCAACACCATCGGCGCCCGTCGCACCGCCGGCACCGGCACCTGCTGCATCAGTTCCTGCTGCGTCGACACCCGCTGCGCCGGCAGCGCCGACGGTGCGCAAGATCGACGGACCGGCGGCGGAGCCGATCAACCTCCTGGAGACGGCAGGATCGACGATGGTGAAGCGCCTCGTGCCCGCCGTCATCGTCATCGCCGGCGTCGTCATCGCGGCGGTGCTGCTGCTCTGACCGCATCACAGGCAGACCGGGAGCGCGTCGCCGAATTACTCGGTCGTCGCCCGCGCGGCGACTTCGACGTCGTCGTGCGCGACGCTGCGGGTGATCCGCGAGTCGTGCGCAACGCCCCGCTGCTCGACGATGCGACCCCGATGCCCACCCGCTACTGGCTCGTCGGTTCGCGCGACATCAAACGTGTCTCGCAACTCGAAGCCGATGGCGGGGTCGACGCGGCCGAACGCGAGATCGATCCGGAAACGCTCGCTGCGGCGCATGCGGCGTACGCCGACGAACGCGACACCGCAATGCCGGCGGATCACAGCGGACCGCGTCCGAGCGGCGGGGTCGGTGGCACGCGTCGCGGCGTGAAGTGCCTGCACGCCCACTTCGCCGCATGGCTCGCGGGCAATGACGACCCCGTCGGCGCATGGGTCGCGACGAAACTCGGGGAGGTGCGCTGATGCGGATCGCCGCCATCGACCTCGGATCGAATTCGTCGAACCTGCTCATTGCCGACGTACGCGACGGTCGACTCGTCGACGTTCACCGCGAGGTGCGCGTCACTCGCCTCGGCGAAGGGGTCTCCGCCACGGGTGCGCTCGCTGCACAGGCGATCGACCGCGTGTGCACCACGGTCGAAACGTACGCCGAACTCATCCGCAGCCACGGTGTGACCGCAACGACGATCGGTGCGACGGCGGCATGTCGCATCGCGGCGAACACCCCGGACTTGTTCGCGCGGGTCCACGACATCGTCGGCACCACTCCCCGCTTGTTGTCCGCACGCGAGGAGGCGGAACTTGCATGGCGCGGCGCACTACGTGACCGCTGGACCGTCGCAGACGACATGTCCGACGCACGTGGGGGATCCGACACGCACGCACCGACGATGGTCGTCGACATCGGTGGTGCCTCGACCGAACTGACGGTCGGCACGCGCGACGTCGACGGCACCGTGAGCCTGCCCTTCGGCGTCGTATCGCTCACCGAGTCGGAACTGCGCCACGATCCGCCCCGCCCCGAGGAATTGTCGAATGCGGTGTCGATCGTCGGGGACGCCGTCGACAATGCGGTGCTCGAACAACCACTCATCGGCTCCGCCACACGGGTCGTCGGCGTGGCGGGAACGATCGTCACGATCGCCGCCGTCGAACTCGGGCTCGCGACGTTCGATGCATCGCGACTGCACGGCATGGTGCTCACGAAGGACGCTGCCGAGGACGTCTTCCGCACGTTGGCGACGGAGAAACTCGCCGACCGCGTTCACAATCCCGGCCTGCCACGTGAACGCGCCGACGTCATCGTCGCCGGGTGCTGCCTGCTCGTCGCAATCATGCGCCGGCTCCACTTGTCCGAGATCTCCGTGAGCACGCACAACCTGCTCGACGGACTCGCGCTCGCGGCGATGCGCAACGACGATCCGTCTGATCCGTCCGCTCCGTCGCAGGTGTCGGGATGAGTGCGCGCCACGGCGGACGTGTCGTGCATCCCGCGGGCAATCCCCATGCACCGACGCGCCTTTACGGACGGCGGATCATGCTGCGTCCGCTCACCGAATCGGATTTCGATGCGTACGGCGAGGTACGACGGCGCAACGGCGAGTGGTTGACCGCGTGGGAGCCGACGCGTCCCGCCGGCACGTCCGACCCTGCCCTCGACCGCACCGCATTCAGGCAGCGCTGCGTGGCCCGCGAACGCGAGCGCGCGGGAGGACATGCGTACTCCTTCGGCGTCTTCGTGGATTCGGCGTTCGTCGGCGAGGTGAACCTCAACAACGTCATGCGCGGCGCGATGCAATCGGGCACGATCGGCTACTGGATCGACCGTGACCGGGCCGGCAACGGCTACATCGCCGAAGGTGTCGTCGTCATCACGAAATTCGCCTTCGAGGATCTGCGCCTGCACCGCGTCGAGGTGTGCATCATCCCCCGCAACCGCAACAGCCTGCGCGTCATGGAGAAGGTCGGGTTCCGTCACGAGGGTCGGGCGAAAGGTTTTCTCGAGATCAACGGGGTGTGGGAAGACCACGACCGGTTCGGCTGCACAAGCGACGAATGGGCCGCCCGACGCGACGAACTCGCCCGCACCTGGCTGTAGCCGCAACCCCTGAGTTCCGCACTGCGACGAGCCCGAGCGGCTGGCGCCCCGGCGACGTCCGTCGCGCCGTGATCGTGGGGACATGAGTTTGGCGCGGTGACCCGCGGCACAGTACCGTCAAGCCACGGTTACACAACCGCAACAAGGGGGACCCTTACACATGAAACGCAAGACACTCGTCGCCGCGCTCGCGGCACTCGGGCTCGTGGTTGTCACGGCCTGTGGTGGCTCGAGCGACGACACCGCCACGGAAGACACCGTTGCGACCGAAGAGACCACTGCAGAGGCAACGGGTGAAAGCCCCGCCGACGTCGCGCTCGCGCGCGTCGAGGCACTCTCGCAGCCCGTCACCGAGCTCGACCTGGGCCCGGCACCGGCGTCGATCCCGGAGAACAAGACCGTGTTCTACATCACCTGCTCCGTGCCGGTGTGTGCAGAAATCGGCTCCGGAGTCGAAGAGGCAGTAGCGGCACTGGCCGACAAGGGCTGGACCATCAAGACCACGTCGCACCAGGACACGCCCGACACCGTCGCGGCAGCCTTTGATGCGGCCATCGCGGCCAAGCCCGACGTCGTCATGACGAGCGGCAACCCGCGCGAGTGGTTCCAGACCCAGCTCGACACGCTCGAGTCGATGAACATCCCGGTCATCTCGTGGTCGATCCCCGAGCCGTTCGAACCGGGCAAGGGCATCGCCGTGAACATCCTCTCCGGTGACGACTACTTCTATTACGGAGTGGTCATGGCCGACTACGCGTACGCCAACAGCCCGAACAAGAACATCTTGTTCGTCGGTCTGCCGGTGTTCCCCGTGTTGTCGCTCGTCCAGGACGGCTTCAAGGCCGAGATCGAACTCATCTGCCCCGAGTGCACCGTGAAGTTCCAGGAAATCGGCCTTGCCGATCTCGGAACGAACCTGCCCGGCCAGATGGTGTCGGCTCTCCAGGCTGATCCGAACCTCGACTTCATCGCCTACGCATTCGGCGGCATGATGTTCGGCGTTCCGGAAGCGCTCGAAGCAGCGGGACTCGTCGACCAGGCGAAGGCCGTGTCGCAGGCCGGCTCACCGATGAACTTCCAGTTCATCGCCGACGGCAAGCACCAGACCGGTGAGTTCGCACTCGCCTCGGGTCTGCTCGGCTGGCGCGCGGTCGACATCGCGATCACGCTGTTCACTGACGGCACGATCTCGAAGTCGCCGGCGATCGAGGGCATCTTCGACAAGACCGACATCGGTCTCAACGGTCTGCCCCGCCAGATCCTCACGCAGCCAACGGTGAAGGATCCGACCGCGCTGTGGCCCGGAGTCGAAGGATTCCAGGATCTGTTCAAGAAGCGCTGGGGACTGAGCTGATCCCACGCGGCTGACGACACCTTCGGGTGTCGTTGCACGATTACTGCCAAGGGCCGCCGGGATTTTCCCGGCGGCCCTTGTGCAAGACAGCATCGAATACACACAATCGCGCACGCGAGATCGCAGCGCCGGGATCTTGCGAAGGAGGTACGGAGATGTCTGAACAACGAGTCACCACACCCGTGCTCGACGTCGAGTCGCTGTCGAAGACGTACCCCGGACAACGCGCGCTCATCGAGGCCTCGTTGCAGGTGATGCCCGGCGAGGTGCACGCCCTCATCGGCCAGAACGGCTCGGGCAAATCGACACTCATCAAGACGATCGCCGGTTACGTGAAGGCCGACCACGGCGCGCGCGTGCGGTTCAACGGCGAACCGATCGATCTGTGGCATCCGCGCCACGACCAACGCGAACGCATCCGCATCGTCCACCAGGACCTTGGCCTCGTCCCCACTCTTTCGACGATCGAAAACCTCGCACTCGGACGCGGCTTCGACACGGGTGCACTGAAGAACATCCGCTGGCGCCGCGAAGCCAAGCGCTGCCAGGAACTTCTCCTCGGCTTCGGTCTCGCACCCGACGTGCGCAGCCCCGTCGCCACACTCACCGCGGCGGAGCGCACCGCCGTTGCCATCGTGCGCGCTCTCCAGGACTGGGACGACTCCGCACCCGGCCTGCTCATCCTCGACGAACCGACCGCATCGCTGAATCGCGGCGAAGTCGAGGCCCTCTTCCGCGAAGTTCGACGACTCACCGAACGCCGCGCAGGCGTCATCTTCGTCAGTCACGTGCTGCCCGAGGTGCTCGCTCTCGCCGATCGCATCACGGTGCTGCGCGACGGTCGCGTCGTTGCCGCCGGCGAACGTGCCGCCGACCACGACACCGCGAGCCTCGTGCGACTCATGGTCGGTCGCGACATCGGCGCACACGTCCAGCACGACGACAAGGACTTCGGTCTCAACACGCTCGAGGTGGAGAACGTGTTCGGCATGACACTGAAGGGAGTCACCTTCAAGGTGCGCGCCGGTGAAGTCCTCGGATTTGCCGGCCTCGTCGGTTCGGGTCGTGACGAGATCGGCACGGCCGTGTTCGGCGCGACGCCGCGCTTCGCCGGCAAGGTCCTCGTGAACAAGAAGAAGGTCTTCGCCCATCCGCACGAGTCGGTGAAGGCGGGCATGGCACTCGTTCCCGCCGACCGCAAACGACTCGGTCTCATCGCCTCCGACCGACTCGAGGAGCACGTGCCGCTGCCCCGCTTGTCGACGCACCGCCGCGGCCCGAAGATTGCGATGAAGCCGCTGCGCGAGGACGTGCAGGAGTGGGTCGGGCGTCTGCAGGTCGAACCGCCGATCCTGCGTCGCCGACTCGAGAAGTTTTCCGGTGGCAATCAGCAGAAGTCGGTGCTCGCCCGCTGGCTGCGCACGAACCCGAAGGTGCTCATCCTCGACGAACCGACGCAAGGTGTCGACGTCGGCGCGAAGACCGCAATCTACGAAAAGATCGACGAGTTCGCCCACGACGGTGGCGCGGTCGTCGTCACGTCACCCGACCCCGAGGAACTGGTCCGCTTGTGCGACCGGGTACTCGTCTTGCGCGGCGGCATGATCGCCTGCGAACTCTCAGGATCGAACCTCACGACCAGTCGCATCGTCACCGAGACCCTCGGTGCCACGAGTCTGCGTGCCGGAACACGCATCGTCGAGCGCAAGCTCGGCTTCACCGTCATCCGCGACGAACCGGCACCCGCGTCGAACGCATCAACGAACGCCCGCACGAAGGAGACGACATGAGCAATGCCGAAGGTCCGCTGAAGGTCGACCCGACCACCGGCGAAGTCGAGGCGCGACTCGTCCTCAAGCAGAACAAGATCACGCGCCGCTGGCGGCTGAAGTACGACCGCGTCGAACGCCGAGAGAAGATCGACAGCCGCTTCGACACCCGTCGCTCACCGTTCAAGTGGCGCAAGCTCCACCCGCGCAACATCGGCGTGCTCTATCTGTACGCCGTCACGTGGCTCATCTACTCACTGTGGGTGCCCGACACCTGGCTGACATGGCTCACCCACCGCTCGGTCATCAACCAGCAGGCGATCCTCATCGTCGTGGCGATCGGGCTCATCATTCCGCTCGCCACCGGCGTGTTCGACCTGTCGATTGCGGCGACGATGTCGGCATCCTCCGTCGTCGTGGCGTGGCTGCTCGTCGACCGGGCGTGGCCGGTGTGGCCCGCCATCGGCGCGGCGCTGCTGCTCGGTCTCACCATCGGCTCGATCAACGCATTCCTCATCGTGAAGATACGCATCGACTCGTTCATTGCGACCCTCGGCATGAGTTCGATCCTCACCGCCTTCGCCGTGTGGCGCTCGGGCAACCGTTCGAGCC
>JBIIUH010000004.1:0-44404 GCA_044340075.1 Ilumatobacteraceae bacterium
GACGACCGAGTTCGCCTTCGGCCTGCGCAGTTCGGTGATCATCGCCGTCGTTCTCGCCGTCATCGCCTGGTTCGTCATCGAACACACGCCCGTCGGGCGCTACTTCTTCGCCACCGGTGGCGGTCGCGACGCCGCGCGCCTCGCGGGAATCCACACCGATCGCTACATCTTCGCGGCAATGGTCGTGTCGGCGTTCGTTGCCTCGATCGGCGGCGTGCTGCTCGTTTCGCAATACGGATCGACCCAGGCCCAGTCGGGTGCGCCGTACCTCCTTCCCGCCTTTGCCGCGGTGTTCCTCGGCTCCACGCAGTTCAAGCGCCGATTCAACGTTCCGGGAACCTTCCTCAGCGTTCTCGTGCTACAAAGTGGGGTGAAGGGACTGCAACTGGCAGGAGTCGCCGTTCTATGGGTGGAAAACCTCTTCTTCGGTCTGGCACTCATCATCTCCGTCGGCTTGTCGACGTACCAGCGCCGCGTGCACGGTGGTCAGCGTCGCTGGTGGCGACGCGAAGAGAGCGGTCCCGAGTACCTGCTCGGTCGCCTGCTGCGCTGGGGCACGAACTCGACGCCCGAGACTCGCGAGTGGTGGCACGATCCCGCCGACGCCCAGGCGCACCATCACCGTCCGAGTCGGCAGCGCCGCAAGAAGATCAGCAGATACTTCCCACGTAGACGAAAGAAGGAGAACTCATGAGCCTCGTCGGAGCCAAGGTCCTGCGCAAGGAGGACCCCCGCCTTCTCACCGGTCGCGCCCAGTTCGTCGACGACTTCAAGCCGACCAACCTTGCGTTCGCACAGTTCGTCGTGTCGGAGCACGCGCACGCGAACATCCTCTCCATCGACACGCGTGACGCACTGAAGATGCCGGGCGTTCTCGGCATCTGGACGTCGCACGATTTCGTCGACTACCCCGATCTCCCGGGTGGTCTGCCCGATCTCGAGCGGCCGCCGCTCGCCACCGGTCGCGTGCGCTGGGCCGGTGAGCCCGTCGCCGTCGTCGTCGCCGAGGATCGCTACGCCGCGGCCGATGCCGTCGCCGCAGTGCGCGTCGAATACGAGGTACTGCCCGCGGTGACGACCATCTCCGAGGCGGTCGCGCCCGATGCGCCGCTGCTGTTCCCCCACCACGGCTCGAACGCCGTCGTCACGGTGCCGATGGTCGACGATCTCGAACGCGTCATGGAGTCGTGCGACATGCGCGCCACTCTGCACCTCGTCAATCAGCGCTGTGCCGTCGTTCCGATCGAACCGATGGGCTGTCTCGCCGACTGGACGATGGAAGGCCTCACCGTGTGGGCAACTTTCCAGGCGCCGCACCACCTGCGCAACAAGCTCGCCGCGTGGCTGAACGTGCCGCACACGCAGTGCCGCGTCATCGCCCCGGCAGTGGGCGGCGGCTTCGGCGCGAAGATCGTCTGGTCGCCGGAACTCTTCGTCACGCCGCTGCTCTCGAAGTGGACGGGGCGCCCCGTGAAGTTCATGCAGTCGCGCACCGAGGCGATGCTGCAGATGACCCACGGCCGCGACCAGGAGCACGACCTCGAAGTCGGCTTCGACAAGAACGGAAAGATCAAGGCGCTGCGTTTCGTCGTCACGCAGAACCTCGGTGCG
This sequence comes from Ilumatobacteraceae bacterium, assembly GCA_044340075.1. Taxonomy (GTDB): domain Bacteria; phylum Actinomycetota; class Acidimicrobiia; order Acidimicrobiales; family Ilumatobacteraceae; genus F1-60-MAGs027. The sequence continues at coordinate 1,612 of JBIIUH010000004.1, forward strand.
TACCCCGACCCCACGGGTCTCGGTCTGCCGGTGCTCACGAACTGGATGGCTGCCGGTTGCTACAAGGTGCCGAAGGTGCAGACCGCGTTCCGCTCCGTCGTCACGAACACGACTCCCGTCGCCGCGTACCGCGGTGCCGGTCGCCCCGAGGCGACGTACTCGATCGAGCGCCTCGTCGATCTCGTCGCCGATCGCACCGGACTCGATCCGGTCGAGGTGCGGATGCGCAACTTCATCCAGCCGAACGAATTCCCCTACGAAACGCACAACGAAGCGGTCATCTACGACTCGGGCAACTTCCCCGAAGCGTTGCGCGAATGCGTACGACTGCTCGATTACGACGCGGTGAAGGCGCAACAGGCCGCCCACCGCAACGACCCGACGAAGCCGCTCATCGGCATCGGATTCTCGACGTGGATCGAGATCGCCGGCTTCGGCCCGAACGGCTCGCTCGAGGGCTTCGGGCATCTTGCGTCGTGGGAATCGGCGCAGGTGCGCATCCATCCCGACGGCTCGTGCACGTTGTTCATCGGTTCGTCGCCGCACGGTCAGGGCACCGAAACGGTCGTGTCGCAGATCGCCGCCGACGAACTCGGCATCTCCTTCGACCGGATCAACGTCGTGCACGGCGACACGGCAACCGTCATCCAGGGCATCGGCACGATGGGTAGTCGTTCGGTACCGATGGTCGGATCGGCGACGAAGGTCGCGAGTCAGCGGCTTCTCGTGCGGGCGAAAAAGATCGCCGCACACCTGCTCGAAGCCGCCGAAGAAGACCTCGAAGTCGCCAACGACGCCTTCAGCGTGAAGGGTTCACCGGGCAAGAAAGTCGGCTGGTCCGACGTCGCGTTGGCGAGCTTCCAGCCATTGCGCCTGCCGCCCGAGTTGCAGGCCGGCACGCTCGAGGAGCGTCTCTTCCAGGAGAGCCCGAACTTCTCGTACCCGTCGGGTGCGTACGGCTGCGTCGTCGAGATCGACCGGCGCACGGGCAAGGTGAAGGTGGCGAAGATGGTCCTCGTCGACGACTGCGGCACGGTCATCAATCCGCTGCTCGCCGAGGGACAGGTGCACGGCGGTGCGGCTCAGGGCATCGCGCAGGCTCTGTACGAGGAGATGAAATACGACCCCGACACCGGACAGCCGATCACGTCGAATCTCGTCGACTATCTCATTCCGTCGGCGCCGGACCTCCCCGGCTTCATCCCCGGACGAATCAACACGCCGTGCCCGAACAACCCGCTCGGCGCGAAGGGCATCGGCGAATCCGGAGCGATCGGTGCACCGCCATCGGTCGTCAACGCGATCGTCGACGCACTGTCGCATCTCGGAGTCGAGCACCTCGACATGCCGGTACTTCCCGAGAAGATCTGGGCCGCAATGAACTCTCACAACACGAACGGAGCAGGACGATGAGACGAATCGAAATCACTCTCAACGGGCGAAAGCACTCGCACGAGGTCGAGGACCGCACGCTCCTCATCCACTACATCCGCGAGCATGCGCGACTCACGGGTTCGCACATCGGTTGCGACACGTCGAACTGCGGTGCATGCACGGTGCTGCTCGACGGCGAAGCCGTGAAGAGCTGCACGGTCCTCGCCGCGCAGGCCGACGGTCAATCGGTGACGACGATCGAGGGTCTCAGCGGTCCGTTCGACGGTCTGAGCAACGTGCAGGAGGGCTTCAGACAGGAGCACGGCCTGCAGTGCGGGTACTGCACGCCGGGAATGCTCATGGCGTGCACTGCACTGCTCAACGAGAACCCGAACCCGAGCGACGGCGAGATCCGCCACGCGCTCGAGGGCAACATCTGCCGCTGCACGGGGTACGAGATGATCGTCAACTCCGTGCGCTGGGCAGCGGAGAACGCAGGAGGTCCGAAGTGATTCCCGCACCGTTCACCTACGTGAAGGCCCGCACGATGACCGAGGCGCACGAGGCACTTGCCACACACGGCGACGAGGCGAAATTGCTCGCCGGCGGCCACTCTCTCATCCCGCTCATGAAGTTGCGCCTCGCGACGCCGAGCGTGCTCGTCGACATCGCGTCGCTGCCGGGGTTGTCGGGCATCCGCCACGAGGGCAACGAACTCGTCGTCGGTGCGCTCACCCGTCACGTTCTCGTCGAACGCTCACCCGACGTCCAGCGCCTCGTGCCGCTGCTCGCCCGCACCGCCGCACTCGTCGGCGACCCGCAGGTGCGCAACCGCGGCACCATCGGCGGCTCGGTCGCCCACGGCGACTCGGCATCCGATCTTCCCGTCGCGCTCCTCGCACTCGGCGCCACGTTCGTCGCGACCGGTCCGACCGGATCGCGGTCGATCACCGCGAAGGACTTCTTCGTCGGCTTCTGGCAAACCGCCCTGCAGCCGAACGAGATCCTCACCGAGATCCGTATTCCCGTCACGGGTGCGGGCTCGAGCTACCAGAAGTTCACGGTGCGCTCGCAGGACTGGGCCGTCGTATCGGTGGCCGTTGCCGGCGACGCGATCGCGCTCGGTGCCATGGGCGAGATTCCCCTGCGTGCCACGGCGGTGGAGGAAGCGTTGCGCAACGGTGCAGCCGTGCGCGAAGCGGCGCAACTCGCCGACCGCGACACGTCACCGTCGTCGGACATCCGCGCCTCGGCCGACTACCGCCGCCACCTCGCGCGGGTTCTCACCGAGGATGCGCTCGTCGACTCGGGTCGATAGACACACGGCGCGAATAGCACCGTTCGAATAGCGCTGTTCGCCGCCCCGGCGAGTGCCGGTTGAAACAGCGACTGCGGGGCGTCGCCCCGGGCCACCGCGTCAGATGATGCGTGCGAGCTCGTACGCCTGACGGGTGGCGAACGTCCAGCGTCGCGGCGCGTACGCGTCACCGAGCAGGTGCACGTTCGGGTGACGGTGCTTCAACTGTGCGTACAGCTCGTTCTCCGAGTGACTGCCCGTCGCGAGCACGACCGAGTCGACACCGTCGATGCGTCGCTCGCGGTAACTGAACGAATGCGCGACGACGAGATGGTCACGCTCGATGCGCACGAGCTTCGTGCTCGTGACGACGGTGCCACCGACTTCGTCGAATCGGGCGAGCATCGCGCCGATCGAGTACGCGCCGATGAGCTGCGAGGGCGTCACCGTCGGGTAGATCACCGTCACTTCGTGACCGAGACTTGCGAGGTGGTCGGCCACCGACAACGGACTCGGACGATCATCTTCGGCGATCACCACGACCCGCTTGCCCAGACGTGACGGATCATCGAGTGCCTGGGGCACGGTGAATACGTGCGGCAGGTCGACACCGTCGACGAGGGGTGGACGGAACTTCGCCCCCGTCGCCGTCGCAACGACGTCGGCGCCGAAAGCGAGCACCGTGTCGACATCGGCGGTCTTGCCGGTGACGACGTCGACACCCGCCTCGTCGAGACGCCACTTCTGCCAGGTGATCCATCGCTCGTACGCACGGTTGCTGCGCAGACGCGCTGCGATGGCAAGTTGCCCACCGAGGTGATCGCTGCGTTCCCACAACGTGACGTCATGCCCGCGCTCGGCGGCGAGACCGGCGAGTTCGAGCCCTGCCGGACCCGCGCCGATGACGAGCACCTTGCGCTTGTCCTTCGTCGGCACGAGCGGACCGTCGGTCTCGTGGCCCGCAAACGGGTTGCTCGCACAACCGAAACGCAGTCCCTCGACGACGATGCGGTGGATGCAGTCGTTGACGCCGACGCACGGCCGGATCGACTGCGCCCGTCCGCGCTTCAGCTTGTTCACGAAATTCGGGTCGGCGAGGTTCGCCCGCACCATGCCGACCATGTCGGCGAGCCCCTGCTCGACGATTTCGGCGGCACGATCGGCGGTGGACACGCGTCCGACGTAGATGACGGGCAGATTCGTCGCCTTCTTCATTTGTCCGGCGAGCGATGCCCACTGTCCCTCGGCGAAGGTGAACGGCGCGATGTACGACGGCGCCCCCCAGTTGTTGCCGACGTCGACGCTGAAGTAGTCGACGAGTCCCTCGTCGGTGAAGCGACCCACCAGGTACTCGCAGTAGTCGGCAGCGTAACCGCCGGGCATGAGTTCGTCCATGCACAGCCGCAGTCCGACGGTGACGTCCTTGCCGATGAGCGCACGGATCGACTCGACGGCCTCGCGCAGGAAGCGGCGCCTGTTTTCCGGTGTGCCGCCGTAGTCGTCGGTGCGCCGGTTGGTCTTCGGTGAGAGGAAGTACTGCACGAGGTCGTCGTGGTTGGCATGGATCTCGACGACGTCGGCGCCCGCATCGACGGCGATCTTCGCCGACTCGCCGTATTCGCGCACGAGCCAGGCGATCTCGTCGGCGTCGACGGCGTGCGGAATGCGCCAATCGCCGTGTCCGCTCTGTTCCTGCGACGGCGCGAGCGGCTTGCCGCCCTGCATGACGATCTGTGCCGTGGTCTTGCCGCCGGCGCGATGCACGTCGGACGTCAGCTCGGTCATGCGTGCGGCGAACTTCGGGTGCCGGAACAGACCGGGACCGTATGCGCCGAGTCCGCTCGGTTCGAATCCCGGCGGCAACGGATTGCGCAGGTACAGCGGTCCTCCGCCGACCCACTCGATTCCGCCCTCGACGCGGGCGACGTAGTACTGCTTGTATGCGGCAAATTCCTTGTCGCTGCCGACCATGTTCCCCGAGCCGTGCGGCGGAACGATGATCCGGTGCGTGAAGTCGTGCCGACCGATCCGGATCGGCTGGAACAATGCGTCGTGCTTGCTCACGGACGCCTCACTTCTTGGAAATCTTGCGCTGCAACGCCTCGAGTCGCTCGCGGAACCACGGCTGACGCGTGCTCCACAACTGCGGCTCCTGCTCGGCATCGACGGCCAGTGCGTGCGTCGACAACTGACCAATCTCGCGCAGTGTCTTCTTCACCGCCGCGGAGAGTTCCTTCGGCGTCGTCGCCGCACGAGCGGCCATCGTCTGGGCCGCTGCGAGCAGCTCGTCGTCGGGCACGCACTTCCATGCGAGACCCGCCGCCACCGCCGCATCACCGTCGAGCACCTCGCCGAACAGCACCGTCGCCGCCGCGGTCTGTGCACCGGCGATGCGCAACTGCATCCACGTATTGCCGCCACCCGGATGGATGCCCAACTGGAGGAAGCGCGAGTCGAATCGTGCCGACTTCCCGGCGATGCGCACGTCGCAACCAAGTGCGAGGTTCATGCCCGCGCCGACGGCGGGGCCGTTCACCGCGGCAAGCGTCGGCAACGGACTCCAGGCGATGCGCAGAAAACCCTGGTAGATGCCCATGAGGCGTTCCTTCGTCGCCTCGGCGAGGTTGCCGAGATTCGCGCCTGCGCAGAACGCCGGAGCAGCGCCGGTGACGACGACCGCGCCGACCTTCGGATTCGCCTCGGCATCGTCCATCGCGGCCGTGATCTCGGCGACCATCTCGGCGGTCATCGTGTTGCGTTCGGCGGGGTTGTTCAGGGTGAGAGTGGCGACACCGTCGGTGACGTCAACGAGCAGCTTTGACATGGTTTTCCCATTGTTTCACATCACTAGTCTGACGACGTGCTCGACCACGTCTTCACCGACGCGATCGGCGCCCTGCGCGAGGCGTTCGACAAGGCGTTCCTCGAACGACAAGCCTTCGAGGAACATTTGCAATCCGACGTGCTGCTCGGCGACCTCGTGTGGACGACGAGTTACGGGCTCCCCGGCGAGGGTCAGCCGCCCCGCGTCGTCGCCCACGTCACCTTCACGTGGCCGTCGTGGAGTCAGGCGACGTATCGCGCGTGGTACGTCGAGGAGACGTTCCACGAGTCGCCGGTGATCGAGCTCGAAGTTGTGTTCCGCGTGCAACGCCTCGTCTCCGCGCCCGACACGGCACTCATTGCCGCGGCCGTGTCGGCGACGAGTCCGTCACTCGGCGGTGATGCACTCGTGCGCGACAGCGTCACGATCGAGCAGGTGACGCCGTCGGACACCCGAGAGCCGACGCAACACGGTGCCGAGCTCGCGTACCACGGCGTGTACGCGCTGGCCGAGGCGACGCTCGCCGACGGAACCAACTCGCTGCTCGACGAACACTTCGGTGCCCTCGGCGGATGGGTGGCGTCGACCCTGGTGAAACTCGGCGACTTGTCGCTCGCCTATCACCCGACGCAGGAAGGCGCCGAGTAGATCTAGCGCGACAGACGCTCGGGAACGAGCGTCGCCAGCGGCACGAGCGGTCGCGGACCCACGTGTCCGATCACTTCCGTCGCGGCGATGGTCGCCATGAGTCCGCAATCGGCGAGCGACGCTCCCCGCGCGAACCCGACGAGAAAACCGGCGGCGTACATGTCGCCCGCACCCGTTGCGTCGACGACGCGGTCGACGTCGATCGGCGGCACCTCGACGTACTCGTCGGGTGTGATGACGACCGAGCCGAGGTGACTGCGCGTGACGGCGGCGAGACGGCAGTCGCGACGCAACTTCACCACCGCCTCGTCGAAGGAGCTCGTTTCGTACAGCGAACACAGCTCGTGCTCGTTGGCAAAGAGGATGTCGACTTCGTCCCGCACGAGCGCGAGGAAGTCGGGGCGGTGCCGTTCGACGCAGAACGAATCCGACAAAGTGAGCGCGACGCGACGCCGCGCGTCGTGGGCGTACTGGGCGGCGACGCGGAAGGCCTCCTTTGCGTCGTCCTTGTCGAAGAGGTACCCCTCGAGGAAGACCACCGCCGCCGATTGCACGGCTTCGCGGGAGATGTCCCCCGGGGTGAGCACCGCCCCCGCACCGAGGAAGGTGTTCATCGTGCGCTGTCCGTCGGGCGTGACGGCGATGACACAGCGCCCCGTCGGCTCGTCGTGATCGAACGGCGCGGGGAAAAACTTCACCCCGGCGCGCGCGAGATCGGCGGCAAACACCCGACCGAGCTCGTCGTCGGCGATCTTGCCGATGAACCCCGCGCGGGCGCCGAAACTCGCCATTCCGTGACTGGTATTGGCCGCCGATCCACCGCTGGCCTGGATACACTCGCCGATTCGGGAGTAGAGGAAGTCGGACCGCTGGGCATCGACGAGCATCATCGACGCCTTCACCATGTCGTGGGCGACGAGAAACCTTTCGTCCACCGCTGCGATGACGTCGACCATCGCGTTGCCGATGGTCACTGCATCAAGACTCGGCTCTAACGACACGGCTCTGCTGACACGGTGATGCTCCCCGGTATTGACGTCCCGTTGTGACCGCCGACAACCTAGTCGCCCATACCCGTTCGCTAGCGTGTCAGCCTGATGGGAACCTCAACCAAGCAACCGACGGGGCAGGCGCTGCGCAAGGCCTTGGAGCGCGCTTCACAAGAATCATCCGAGCAGGTTGCCGAGCGACTCATCGAGTTGCGCACGAACCGCGGTCTGTCACAGGCTCGACTCGCCGAACTCGCCGGTGTCGATCGCAAGACGATCAACCGCATCGAGAATGGCCACTTCTCACCATCACTCGACACACTCACGCGACTGAGCGTGGTGCTGAAGTGCCGCCTCGCCGACTTTTTGAAGTCGTCGACGACGTCGCGTCGCTGATTTACAACCACCCGTCGGCAAGGCCGACGATCGCGCGCTGACAGAGATCGGCAGTCGCCATGACGCACTTGCGTGAGTGCGAGCAGTCGCCCTTCGTCGTTGTCACCGCAGGACGCTCGATCGCGGCGAACAACTCCCGCACGTCGGTCGGCCGCCGTTCGTCGAAGGCTTCCAAAACGTCGACGAGATGCGGCAGCGCAATTGCCTTGACGTTCTTCCCGGCATCATGCTCGGGGGGAAAGCGCACGAACGAACTCACCGACGTCGTGAGCAACACGTGGTGCCACGGCGAGCCGTCGATCCGCGGGCGGGGCGGGAAGACGAGTCGGCGCTCGGACACGAGCGGGTCGTAGATCGGCAGGAAGCCGCCCGACGCCACACCGATCTGCAGGGACATCGGACCGAACGGGCGTCCGCGATTGACGACGTCAAGCGACGCACGCAACAGGTGGGCCGTGACGACTGCGAGCTTGCGACACGGTTCGGCGGACCAGAAGATGATGCCGGCTCCGGACGGGCGAAGACCCTGACCGTCGGCCAGCAGGCGACGCTGGTCGTCACGCGAGGAACCACTCGTGGTATCTGCAGAATTCACCACGTGAGACCGTACTTCATGGGTGTTGCTGGGAACGGTAGTGGAACTCGCTCACGCCTGCTCGTGCTCGTTCGCACAAGCACGACGCGGTTTATGACCGTTCAGTCACTTCCACGCTGCGACTGACGACGCGTTCTCGCAACGTTCGCTTCAGTACCTTTCCTGCGGCGTTGCGCGGCAGAGGTTCACTGACGATCGCGACATACTTCGGCACTTTGAACTCAGCGATGCGTCCGGACAGCCCCACCCATACCGCGTGTGCATCGACCGCACCGGGATGCAACGGCACGATCGCGACAGCGACGTCCTCACCGAGTCGCTCGTCAGGTACCCCGAACACTGCAGCTTCGCCGATGCCCGGAAGTTCGTATATCGCACTCTCCACCTCGGCGCAATAAACATTTTCACCGGCGCGCAGGATCATGTCGGTCGCCCGATCCTCGATGTACAAGAACCCCTCATCGTCGAGACGACCGATGTCTCCCGTGTGCAGCCATCCGTCGCGCAAGGCCTGCTCGGTCGCATCCGGTCGATTCCAATATCCGCGAATGAGCATCGGCCCGAACAGCCAGATGTCGCCACGGATACCGGCGGGAACGGCACGTCCCTCGTCGTTGCGGATCTCGATGCGCATCGGGGGGACCGCCCGCCCCGTCGACGTCGGTCGGGCGATGTATTCGGGGCCGCGGTTGCCGGGGCCATAGGCGTTCGTTTCTGTCATGCCGTAGCCGAGCTGCGGGCCGGCGGTGCGCACGTCGCGCGCCACCTTCGCGACGAGAGTTGCGGGAGCCGGCGCGCCACCCCCACCGACCGATCGCAGTGACGAGGTGTCGTACTTCGTGAACTCGGGGCTATTCAGCAGATCCCAACTCTGCGTGGGAACTCCGATGAAGTTCGTCACCCGCTCGCGTTCGATGAGCTCGAGTGCACGTACGACGTCCCACTTGCGCATCATGACGAGCTTGAGGCCCGCAACGAGCGAACCCAGCATCACCGCAACACATCCGGTGACGTGGAACAGCGGAACGATGAGGATGAAGCACAACGGGAAGTCGTCGGCCGGCGGCTTGCTCGTGGCGCGCACGCCGTCGACGTGCTGACGGCACGAAAACGCCATCAGCGCGCTGATGATCGCCCGATGCGTCGATACCGCACCCTTCGGGCGACCCGTCGTGCCCGACGTGTAGAGGATCGTTGCATCGTCGTCGGGACCGACGCCGTGCGCTCCCGGATGCGCAGCGGTATCGCGAATGCAGTCGTCCCAGCGGTGGAAGCGCGGGCCTGCGGGACGGTTCGTGCGCACGCACACGACCTCGATGCCGAGTTCGTCGCACGTGGCGCGCGCAGTGTCGTAGCGCTCCTCGTCGCAGATGAGCACGCGCGCACCGCTGTCGCGCAGCGCGAAGTCCATCTCGTCGGCGGTCCACCAGCTGTTCAGCGATACCGACACGAGACCGCTCGACACGATGCCGGCGAACGCCATCACCCACTCGGGATAGTTGCGCATCGCGATGGCGACGCGGTCACCGCGATCGAGGCCGAGTTGGCGCACGAGAAAATCGGCGCATCCGTCGGCACGGGCGAACGTCGTCGTGAAGTCGTGGCGCTCGTCCTCGTACACGAGGAACTCCTTGTCGCCGTGTCGTCGTGCGAGTGCGAAAAGATCCCCGAGATGCGCGGGAGCGTGACGAAACACCTGCATCTCGACGCCGCGAACGGTGTCGTTCGTCAGCTCGAAGAGCTGACCGGGCCCGGTGACGATGTCGATCGCCTCACCCCAGGAAACGCCCTGTGGAGTGGTCACAACGACATCACCATGCTGTCAGCATGGCACTTTCGTCGGCCGTGCGGGAAAAGTCACCGCACGTGTTACGGGACAGGGAGATCGTCAGACCGCCTGCCGGATCACGTGGAGCTGAGGGGAATTGAACCCCTGGCCTGTACATTGCGAACGTACCGCTCTGCCAACTGAGCTACAGCCCCGCGGTGTACGAGGCTAGCGGCGCACCGCCCTAGGCCACGCGGCGAAACTGGTGCTGGCGACGCTGTGCATCGCGGCGTGCACGCAACTGGACGAGCACGTAGCAGTAACCGATGAGCGCAATCGTCGCAATCGTGAACGTCCACGCGAAGAACATCGTGCGCGTCGTGAGGGCGAGGAAGAGTGACAGCACCGAGCCGCCGAAGAGTCCGACGACCCAGCTTTGGCGACGACGACGGATGAGTTCGCGCTCGAACGACGGACCCTCGAAGCGCGCATGCTGACGGGCACCGGCGGGACGCACGAACGCGGAGGTGGCGTGCCCGAACTGGTGCCCAACCTGGTGCCCAAGCTGGTGGAGGGGTCGACGCAGCGCCTGGGTCGCCGGGGCGAAGGGACGCGCCATCGAGCGCAAGGGGGCCTGCTGGGGGCGTCCGCCGCGCTGCAGGGTGTGCAGCTGGCGGCGGAACTGAGAAACGGACGTACCCGGGGTGTTGCGGATGCGGGCGCGCACGAGAGGGGGCAGAAGAACTGCGGCCCAGGCGGCGGCGACGATGAGAAGGATGAGCTGACTCATGTACCGTGAGAAGTCTAGGCCGAAGATGACAATCTCGTAACAGACGCCCCACCCTGACCCGGTGCGCCACGACCCGCCTGCCGGCGCGCTGCGGGCTGTCACAGGCTCCCGCTGGCCGCCGGCGCACCCCGCACACGATCGTGGCGGGGGTGGGCTACAGCCGGGGCGCTCTCGACACCGGCGACGGCGGAGGGCTGTGGTTGCGGTGACGTCCCGTACGGGTGTCAGGCCGAGGTGTCAGACGAGAGGGGTCAGGCCGAGGGGTCAGGCCGAGGGGTCAGGCCGAGGGGTCAGGCCTCGCGACGGTACGTCCCCTGACGACCTCCCGTTTTTTCCCACAACGTGAGTTCGCCGATGACCATCTCCCGATCGGCACTTTTGCACATGTCGTAGATCGTCAGCGCGGCAACGGCACACGCATGGAGTGCCTCCATCTCGACGCCGGTGCGTTCGACGGTCTCCACCTGGGCCTCGATGGCGACGTGATCGTCGCCGATCTCGAAGTTCACGTGCACCGCGCCGACGAGCAGCGGATGGCACAGCGGGATGACGTCGGAGGTGCGCTTCGCCGCCTGGATGCCGGCGACGCGCGCGACGGCAAGGACGTCACCCTTCTTCACTTCCCTGTTCGCGATCGCGGCCGTCGTTTGCGGGTTCATCATCACCTTGCACCGCGCGACGGCGCGACGGTGCGTCGGTTCCTTCGGTGTCACGTCGACCATGCGTGCGCGACCGTGCGGATCGAGGTGGGAGAAATGAACGTCACTCACGTCAGCCGCCGATCTGGCTCATCGAACGATTCGGTCGCACGAACGTCACCTGACCGATGTGGTGGCCGGCCCACTTCGTGCCGACGGCACGGCGAATGAGCGCTTCGAGTTCGTCGTCGGTGCCACCGCCGCGCACGAGCGCCCGGAGGTCGAACTCGGTCGTGGCAAAGAGGCACGTGCGGAACTGCCCGTCGGCGGTGAGGCGAACGCGGTCGCAGTCACCGCAGAACGGCTTCGTCACCGTGGGAATGACGCCGACGGTGCCCGCGCCGTCGCGGTACCGCCAGCGGTCCGCGGGTGCCGCACCGCGCGCCGGAACGGGTTCGAGCGGGTGCACGGCGTCGATCGTGGCGACGATCTCGTCCTGCGACACGACGTCGTTGCTCATCCACCCGCCCTGCGCATCGAGCGGCATGAACTCGATGAACCGCACCTCGACGCCCTTGCGCCGACCGAACTCGGCGAGGTCGAGGATTTCGTCGTCGTTCACACCGCGCTGGACGACGGCATTCACCTTCACCGGCGAGAAACCGACCTCGATTGCGGCATCGATGCCCTCGAGCACCGAGTCGAGCTCGTCGCGGCGGGTCATCTGCACGAACTTGTCACGTTGCAGGGTGTCGAGACTGACGTTGATCCGCTCGAGGCCGGCGCGACGGAGGTCCTTGGCGATGAGCGCGAGCGTCGCCCCGTTCGTCGTGAGGGCGAGATCGATGCGCCGCCCGGCACGGGGGGAATCGGCGTTGGCCGGAACGACGAGCTCGGCGAGCTTCTCGATGAGTGTCGACAGGTGTGCCCGCACGGTCGGCTCACCACCGGTGAGTCGGATGCCGTCGACGCCGAAACGCTCGACGCACACCTTGGCGATGCGGCGGATCTCCTCGTACGACAGCACGTCGGTGCGCGGCAGCCACTTCAGACCCTCCTCGGGCATGCAGTACGTGCAGCGAAAATTGCACCGATCGGTGACGGAGATGCGCAGGTCGCGCACGGCGCGCCCGAACGGATCGATGAGCGAGGGACCGGATGCTCCCTGTGCCATGGCCAAAGCCTAAAGCCGGGGCGTCAGAAGGGCCAGATGACCTCGACGTCGTCACCCGTGGCGATACCCGTTCCGTCGTGTACGACGGCGAGCGCATTGGCCAGCGCCGTCGCCGCGAGTTGGTGGCTGCCCTGCGGACCCGCGTCACGCACGTGGAGCCGTCCGTCATCGCGGTGCTCGGCAAACACCCGCATGTAGTGCACCTTGCCGTCAGCCTTGCGCCGCAGCGGCGTGTCGGCGACGGCCCGAACGACGGGGCGCACGATGCCGTTGTGGTGCCCCATCATCTTGCGCAGCGCGGGCCGGGCGAGAAGTTCGTAACTGATGAGCGACGACACCGGGTTGCCGGGCAGACCGAACACGGGAACGATGCGCACGGCGCGGTCGCCCGCCGCGGAGCCGCTTTCCGGCGATTCGAGCTCGCCGAATGCGAACGGTTTGGCCGGCTTGATCGCCAGTTGCATCCAGCGCATCGTGGCGATGCGCGAGAGCACCGCCTTCACGACGTCGAAGTCCCCCACACTCACGCCGCCGCTCGTGACGATGGCGTCGCATCGTGACGCCGCATCGCGCAGCACGCGTTCGAGTTCGGCTTCGTCGTCGGCAACGATGCCGAGATTGACGACGTCGCAACCGTCGCGGAGCAGGACGTTGTGCAGAGAAGTGAGGTTGCTCTCGCGGATCTGACCGCGACGCAACGGGGAGCCGTCGACGACGAGTTCGTCACCGGTCGACAGCAATGCAACGCGCGCCGGCGGATGGGCGAGCACCGTGCGCGCATTGATCGACGCGAGCACACCTGCACCGGCGGGACCGACGACGGTGCCGGCAGCGAAGACAAGGTCGCCCGTGCGCACGTCGTCGCCCACGGGGCGCACCGACGTGCCTGACGCAACCGCGCGGCGAACGACGACGCGCTGCGGCGACGGGGACTCGGTGTCCTCGAGCATGACGACGGCATCGGCGCCGTCGGGGATCACCGCCCCGGTCATGATGCGAACGGCGGTGCCGGGCTCGCAGCGCAGCGCGGGGTCGTCGCCGGCGGCGATGGTGCCGACGACGCGCAACTCGACGGGCACGGAAGTGACGTCGGCGCTGCGCACGGCGAAGCCGTCCATTGCGGTGTTCGCGAACGGCGGAACGTCCTCGGTGGCGACGACGTCGCGGGCGAGTACGCGACCCGGAGTATCGAGATACGACGTCTCGACTCCCGGGAGTACCCGACATCGATCGAGCACATAGTCGCGCGCCTCGTGCAGCGGAATCACCTCCGTGACGGTAGCGGCGACCGCTCGTGCGAGGCTGGGCGCGTGGCCGCACTTCTCCCCTTTCCCGGTGACGGACTCGCGTGGTCGTGGCGCGGACCCGACGACGAGCGGGTGCACGGCACGATTCGCTGGGAGAACGAGGGTTTCACCGTCGAGGGAACGCTCGGTCGCGACGATGCGACGTACGTCGTGCGGCTGTCGGCGCTCTTCCGCGTGCAACAGTTCCTCTTGTTCCGCGACCTCGAGGAACCGGACCTGTGGTTGGCCCGCGACAAACACGGTCGCTGGGGCGAGGTGAACGGTGCGCACCGCCCCGATCTCGACGGCTGCGATTTCGTCGACCTTGCGCGCACGCCGCTCACGAACTCGCTCGTCGTTCGCGCACTGCCGCTCACGCACCCCGATGCTGCACTCGTTCCGGTGGCGGCAATCGACGTCGAAACGTTGTCGGTCGAGCCGCGCACGGTTCGTTACGAGCGCACGGGCGAGTCGTCGTGGCGCTACGACAGCTTGCTCGTCGGAGCCACGGTCGACGCCGGCGTCGACGCGCACGGCGTCGTGACGAGCGAGTCGGTGGGTTTTCAGCGCATCATCGAATAGACGAGACGCTTCAACTCGGCACGCACGGGGTGCGTGCTCGACGGCAGGAGTTGGGAAAAGAAGAGTGCGATGACATCGTGCTCAGGATCGACCCAGAACGTCGTTGTTGCCGCGCCGCTCCAGGAGAACTCACCTGCGACGCTGGGCAGCGCGGTGCGCTCGGGATCGACGACGACGGCGACGCCGAACCCGAAACCCACACCCGACAGATCGTCACCGAGTGTCACGGGTTCGCCGATCGCGGCGATGTCGACTCCTCCGGGCAGTTGGTTCGTCGTCATCGCCCGCACGGTGTCCGCGGTCGCGACGCGCACACCGTCGAGCTCGCCACCCGCGGCGAGCATCCGCGCAAAGCGCAGGTAGTCGGCCGCCGAACCGATGAGGCCTCCCCCGCCGGCGAGAAACTGCGGACGGCGACGACCCGAGCGACTCATCGGCTCCGAGCGCAGCGCACGGCGCGACAGCGCCTCGGGCACGTACATCGCCGCCAAACGGTCGGCACGTGTTTCGTCGACCCAGAAGTCGGTGTCGTGCATCGCCAACGGAGCGAGGATCGTGCGCCGCAGGTGCACGTCGAGGTCCTCACCCGTCACGACCTCGATGAGGCGACCGAGCACGTCGGTGGACACGGAGTAGTTCCAGCGCGTGCCGGGTTCGGCGACGAGCGGCAGTCGCGCCCACAACTCGCACGCCGCGGCCACGTCGACACCCTTCGGCACGGAGAACTCGTAGCCCTCGCTCCGGTACATCGCGTCGACGGGGTGCCGGTAGAGGAATCCGTACGTGAGACCGCTCATGTGCGTGAGGAGATGGCGAACGCGGATCGGTTCGCGCGCCGGTTGCGGCTCGCGGTCGGCGCCGACCCACACGAGCGGCGCCGCGAACTCCGGGAGGTGATCGGAGATCGCGGTGTCGAGCGACAGCGTGCCGGCGGCGCACAAGTTGAGTGCCGCAAGCGACGTCACCGGTTTCGTCATCGAGTAGATCCGCCACAGCTCGTCGCCGCGCACGGTGCGTCCCGCTTCGCGATCGCCCCATCCGAGACGCACATCGCCGACGACCGTGCCCCGTTCGGCGAGTACGAAGTGGCATCCGGCGAGTCGACCATCGTCGACGTACTGCGAGAGATGTGCCGCGATCGGCGCGACGTCGGCGTGCAAACGGGTCACGGTTGCGAAAGCCGTTGCGTCAACCACGTTCGCAGCGACGCACCGACGTCGGGGCGCGCCAGCGTCCGGTCGACGACGGCCGTGAGCATGCCGAGCGGCGTTCCCGTGTCGTGACGGGTGCAGCGCGCAACGACGACACCGGCACGACCCTCGCGGGCGCGCGCCGCGAGTGCGTCACTCAACTGCAACTCCCCGTTCTTTGCCGGGGTCAAACGTTCGAGAGCCGCGAAGATGTCGGCTTCGAGCACGTACCGACCGACGATGGCGAGGTCGCTCGGGGCGTCGGCGGGGTTCGGCTTCTCGACGACATCGGTGATCCGTGCCCGCCCGTCGACGAGCGGTGCAGCGAGCGACACGCACCCGTACGACAACGTGAGCTCGCGCGGCACGCTGACGACGCCGATCGACGACCATCCGCCGGCCTCGTGGTCGGCGATGAGATCGCGCAACAACGACGAGTCGCCCATGAGTTCGTCGGGCAGCAGCACGGCGAAGGGCTCGCCCCCGACGGCGTCGCGGGCACATGCGACCGCGTGACCGAGACCGCGCGGGGCGTCCTGGTCGACGACGAGAACGTCACCACCCGGGTACGTCGCGTCGATCCACGAACGCACGGCGGGTTTGTGCCGGCCGGAGATGACGACGATCCTCTCGATCCCTGCACCACGGGCCTCGTCGATGACGATCTGCAGGGCCGGTGTGTCGTACACGGGGAGCAATTCCTTCGGTACGGCACTCGTTGCCGGGCGGAAGCGCGTGCCCATGCCGGCAGCCGGGATCACAGCAACGCGCACGGCCACCGGCTCATCGTAGACTTCTTCGCCGCATGCCGACCTACGTGTATCGCTTCATCGACACCGGGGAAACCATCGAAGTGCAGCAGTCCTTCGATGACGAGCCGTTGCGCGAGGCGCCGCATCCGAGCGACGGAAAGCCCCGCCCCGTGAAGAAGGTGTTCACCCCCGTCGGGATCACCTTCAAGGGCGGCGGTTTCTACAAGACGGATTCCGCCGGATCCGGCTCAACCGCCGGAACCTCGAGCACGACCAAATCGTCGACCGATTCGTCCTCGGCGAGCAGTTCCGGCACGAGTGCGTCGGGATCCGGCTCGTCCACGAGCACTTCGAGCAGCGACTGACCGACCTCGTGCGCCGGGCGGCGCACACATTGGGCACGTGAACCGATTCCGTGTCACTCAATCGCATGTCATCCAATCGCATGTCATCCAATCGCGGGTCCACGTATTGCGCGCCCACCTGTTGCGTGCGAACCTTCCCAAACCGTGTCGGCAGTGGTGTCACCGCATCGAAGCGGTGATCGTCGCGAACCGTACCGTGCGCCACATCGTCGTCACCGCGTGCGCGATCGGTGCCGCCTGGTGCTGGTTGAGTGCGACGTCAGCGTAAGCCGGATGCGACGATGAGCAGCACGACGACACCGAGCACGACGCGGTAGGTGACGAACGGTGCGAATGAGCGCATCGTCGCCAACGTGACGAGCACGCGGATCGCGAGCCAGCCCGACAGGAATGCGGCGACGACACCGACGACGAGCGGCGCGACGATGCCACTCGCCACCCCGCCGCGCAACACGTCGATCGCTTCGAACGCGCCCGCGGCCCCGACGATCGGTATTCCCACGAGGAACGACAACCGCACCGCAGCTGCACGCTCGTAGCCGAGCAGTCGCGCGGCGGCGATGGTGATTCCCGAGCGCGACGTTCCCGGGTTGAGCGCGAGAACCTGCAGACAGCCGATGACGAGCGAGTCGCGCACGCCGAGGTCGTCGCCGCTGCGTCGGGTCGGGCGTCGATCGGCCCACCCGAGAACGATGCCGAAGACGATGAGTGACACGGCCACCGCCACGGGTCCGCCGAGACGATCGGCGATGACGTCGCGCAACACGAGTCCGGCGAGACCGGCGGGAATCGCGGAGAGAACGACGAGCCACGCACGACGTGCAACGGGATCCTTCACGGCGCGCGACGGCGCGCCGATCGACCGCACACCCGCCCGTACGAGCGGTGCGAGATCACCGCGCATCGCGACGACGACTGCGGCGAAGGTGCCGACGTGCAGCGCTGCGTCGAACGACGTCGCATCGGCCTCGGTGGCGAAGGTCTGCCAATCGAACAGCCACGGAACCAGTGCGAGATGCCCGCTCGACGACACGGGAAGGAACTCGGTGAGACCCTGTACGACGCCCAGCACGAGGGCCTCGAACACGGAGAGCATCGGCGGCTCAGGTACCGCTCAGTGTCACGTCACCGATGACGAGCGTGAGTCCGGCGGCACGCATCGGCAGCCACTCGACGTCGTTGCCGATCGCGACGATGTCGAGCAACATGCGCTGCAACGTGCTCGCAATGGTGAACTCGCGCACCGGTCCGGCGAGTGCACCGCCGGAGATGAGCATGCCGGCCGCACCGGTCGAGAAGTCGCCCGACACCGGATTGACGCCGCTGTGCAGACCCGACACGTCCTGGATGAGCACACCGTCGTCGATGCCCGCGATGAGCTCGGCTTGTCCCCGCGTTCCCGGCAGAACCTGCATCGCGAGGCAGCCGACGCCGGGGCTCGATGCAAAGCCGCCGCGCGTCGCGTTGCCCGTCGAGCGGGTGTTCATTCGGCGCGCGCTGTACGAGGAGTGCACGTGCATCTTCAGCTCGCCGCGGTCGATGAGCACGTTGCGGCGTGCGGCGAGCCCCTCGCCGTCGATGTCGGTGGCGGTGTACGCGAGGGAATTCGTCGGATCGTCGACGATCGTCAGCTGCGACGTGGCCACGACCTCGCCGATGCGATCGGCGAAGATGCTGCGGCCCTTGGCGACGTTCTCGCCACTGAACGCACTCGACAGAATCCCGACGAACTGGGCCGTGACGTACGGATCGAGCACGATCGTCGTGCGACGACTCGACGGCTTCGTCGCACCGAGCAGTCGCGTCGCCCGTTCGGCGGCGTCGTTCGCCGCTTTCCCGAGATCGAGGTCGCGCGGCGAATCACCGACGGAGAACCCGAATCCGGTCTGCGTTTCGTCGCCGTCGTCGGCGAGAGTCGCCACCGACACGTAGCACGAGTTGCCGCGCCCGCTCACCCGGATTCCGGTCGTCGTCGCGAACGCCGACTCGCTCCAGTCGTCCTCGTAGTTCGCTTCTTCCGTGCGCACGCGCCGATCGGCGGCGAGTGCACGCTTCTCGAGTTCCTTCGCCATCTCGACCTTGCCGTCGGTGGGCCAGGCGGCGAGTTCGTCGTTCCACAGCACCTGCGGAATCGGGTCGACACCGTCGGGCTCGGCGAGACCCGCGTACGGGTCGACGGTGCCGTAACGCGCATTGTCCCGCGCCTGTGCGAGGACGTCGGCGATGACCGACTCGTCGAGACTCCCGGCGTACGCGGTTCCGGTGCGACCGTCGCGGATGACGCGGATGCCGATGCCCTGGCTCTGCGCCGACACGAAGTGCTCGACTTCGCCCTCGTACACGCGGATCGACGTGTCGCCGCCGCGACCGACGACGGCTTCGATCTGCTCCCCCGTCGTCGCGCGCGCGACGATGCGGTCGGCGATTTCCTGCAGGTCGGGAACGTCCGTTCTCACCGCGTCACCGCTTCACGGGGCGACGTGCTGATGCCGAATGCGGGATGCGTCATGCGGCGGTGCCGCCGATGGTCATCGCCTTGACGCGCAGCGTCGGCTGACCGTCGCCGACCGGGACACCCTGTCCGTCCTTGCCGCACGTGCCGGGATTGCCCATGGCGAAGTCGTTGCCGAGAAGGTCGATGTCGCGCAACACCTGCGGACCGTTGCCGATGAGGTTTCCGTCGCGCAGCGGTTCGGTGATTTCACCGTTCTCGATGAGGTACGCCTCGGTCATGCCGAAGACGAAGTCACCGCTCGCCGTGTCGACCTGTCCGCCACCGAGCTTGGCCACGTACACACCGTGCTTCGTGTCGCGCACGATCTCGTCGGGATCGTGAGGTCCGTTGAGCACGAACGTGTTCGTCATGCGCACCATCGGCAGGTGCTGGTAACTCTGGCGCCGGCCGTTTCCGCTCTGTGCGTGTCCCTGCTTGCGCGAGCGCAGATAGTCCCACATGTAGTCGGTGAGCACTCCGTCCTGAATGAGCACGTTGCGCTGCGACGGGTGACCTTCGTCGTCGATGCCGATGGCGCCCCACTCGGCGGTCATCGTGCCGTCGTCGATGAGCGTGACGAGCGGTGACGCAACCAACTCGCCGGTGCGGCCGCGATACACGCTCGCTCCCTTGCCGACGAGGTCGGCTTCGAGGCCGTGGCCGCACGCCTCGTGGAAGAGCACGCCGCCGGACCCGTTCTTGATGACGACGGGCATGGATCCGGACGGTGCGGGTCGGGCGCGCAGCTTCGTCACCGCTTGGCGCGCCGCACGCCGTGCAAGTTCATCGACGTCGTTGTCGTCGAACATCTCGAATCCGATGGTGTGTCCGAGCGAGTCGTAGCCGGTCTGCATTCCGCCGTCGCCCTGCGCGACGACGCTGACCCGCACGAGCGTGCGCACCTGCTCGTCAAGGGCAAACACTCCCTCGCTGTTGGCGACGAGGATGCGTTTGAACGAGTCGCCGTACCCCGCCGACACCTGCACGATCGAGCCGTGCACCGAGCGGGCCGCATCGTCGATGCGACGCAGCAGCTCGACCTTGTTCTTCGTGTCAACGTCGGATGGCCTGACGCGAACGTCGTTCACCGGGTGCGTGATCGGTGCGCCGAGAGCGACCGTGCGTGCCGAGCCCGACGTGCCCCGCGCCGCGGCGGCGGCTGCGCGAGCCGCGGCGAGCAGACCGCGTTCGCTGAGGTCGGCCGTGTGCGCATAACCGGTCGTGTCACCGGCGACGACACGGATTCCCGCACCGCGGTCGCGACCCGATGACACCTGTTCGATGCGTCCGTCGTCGAGACCCGCGGACGTCGAACGTTTGTCCTCGACGTAGATCTCGACGAAGTCGGCGCCGTCGGCCCGACCGGCTGACAGGACACGTTGAAGTACGTCTGGTGCGACGAGCACGTCGGTGGTAACTGCCATGGACGAATTCTACCGATGGCCCTCTCGGTAGTGTCTGGCGCGATGCGCACGGACTCCGCCGCGGACGGGTCGCGCGCGTCACGCAGCGCCTCCCCCACGGGTGAGAGCGCGAGGCCCGCCGGTGACGTCGTCCATCGCACCATGTGGTGGAAGGAAGCACTCATCGTGCTCGGCTTCTACGTCGCCTACAGCCTCGTGCGCAACCAGTTCGGTTCGGCGCTCGTCACCGGCACGCAGATCCCGATCGAGGCGTTCGTCAACGCGATGCGCATCATCCGTATCGAGCGCGCACTCGGGCTGTACCACGAAGAGTCCGTGCAGGACTGGTTCGAAGGGTTCCCCACCTTCCTGCAGGTGATGAACACGTACTACGGCCTTGCCCACTTTCTCGTCACGCTCGGCGTGTTCATCGCGCTGTTCATGCGCCACCCGGCGGTGTTCGCGCTGTGGCGCAACACCCTCGCTTTCACCACCGCGCTCGCTCTCGTCGGATTCGCACTGTTCCCCGTCATGCCGCCGCGGCTGCTCGACGCACCGTGCCCGCCCGTTGCCGAGGGCGGCGCATGCATCCGCAGCGAACTGCGTACGTACAACGACGCACGGAACTTCGGTTTCGTCGACACGATCGACGTGCACGGCGGTCCGTGGTCGTTCGACGAAGGACCGGGCAAGGCGGTCTCGAACCAGTACGCGGCGATGCCGTCACTGCACATCGGCTGGGCGACGTGGTGCGTCTTTGCGCTGTACCCGTTCGTGCGGCGACGCGCCGCACGGTTGGCCCTGTTGCTGTACCCCGCGGTGACGCTCTTTGCGATCGTCGTCACAGGCAACCACTTCTGGTTGGACGGAGTCGGCGGAATTGCGGTGTTCGTCGCCGGCCGCGTGCTCGGCGGACGCCTCCACGGCTGGAATCAGGCCCGCTTGGCACGACTGCAGGAACGAGGCGACGAGTAGCGTTGCGTCACCATGGCGTTGCAGGACATCCGCCAACCGAGCGACCTGCGCGGCCTGACGACCGAGCAATTGCAGCTCCTCGCCGGTGAGATCCGCGACTTCATCGTGTCCGCGGTGTCGGAGACGGGCGGACACCTCGGCTCCAACCTCGGAGCCGTCGAACTCACCGTGGCGCTGCACCGTGTGTTCGACTCCCCGACCGACGCGATCCTCTGGGACACCGGCCATCAGGCGTACGTACACAAGATCCTCACCGGCCGACGCGGAGGCTTCTCCCAGTTGCGCCAGGCCGGGGGCCTCTCGGGCTACCCGAGTCGTGAGGAAAGCGTCCACGACTTCATCGAGAACAGCCACGCCTCGACGGTTCTGTCGTACGCGCACGGACTCGCCGTGGCGCGCGACAACGGCACGGCGCACCACCGCCACGTCGTCGCGGTCATCGGCGACGGTTCGCTCACCGGTGGCATGGCGTACGAGGCACTGAACAATCTCGGTCACTCCCGCTCCCGGGTCATCGTCGTTCTCAACGACAACGGACGTTCGTACGCGCCGACGATCTCCAATCTCACGCAGCCGCCGTACCCGCTCGACGAAACGAGCGACAAGCCGCGACCCACCGACCGACTCACGCGACGCCTGTCGCGCGCGCTGACGAACGCCCGACTCAACCCGGTGTACGTGCGACGGCAGCGGCGCTTCGAGCAGTTCCTCTACGACCTGCCGTACATCGGTCCGCAGGCCGAACGCGGTTTCGAGGCGTTGAAGGCGGGCATCCGCGAATACCTGCAGCCGACGGCGTTCTTCGAGGCGCTCGGCGTCCGCTACGTCGGCCCGATCGACGGTCACGACTTCGACGAACTCGAGCACGCGCTGAATTCGGCGATCGAGCGCTCGAGCGAAGGGCCGATCGTCGTCCACGTCCTCACGCAGAAGGGGCGCGGCTATCCGCCCGCCGAAGACGACGATGAGAAGCACCTTCACGACGCGCCGATCTTCGATCCCGTGAGCGGTCCGCCGAAGGCCGTGCCGACCGGTTACACGCAGGCCTTCGCCGATGCGATCACGAAGGAAGCCCAACTCGACCCGCGCATCGTCGCGATCACGGCCGCGATGCCCGGACCAACCGGACTGCTCGCCTTCCAGTCGCACTTTCCCGACCGCTTCTTCGACGTCGGTATCGCCGAGCAGCACGCCGTCACGTTCGCCGCCGGTCTCGCGATGGGCGGTCTTCGACCCGTCGTCGCGCTGTATTCGACGTTCCTCAACCGGGCCTGGGACCAGCTCGTGTACGACGTCGCACTGCACCGTCTTCCCGTCGTGTTCTGTCTCGATCGCGCCGGAATCACCGGCGACGACGGTCCGAGCCACCACGGCATCTACGACATGGCCCTCTTGTCGAAGGTGCCGGGAATGCGCGTTCTCGCGCCATCGAGTGCGCAGGACCTGCAGCAGATGCTCCACGACGCGATGACCCTCGCCGACTCGGGTCCCGTCGTCATCCGGTACCCGAAGGGCACGGCACGCCAGGTCACCGAACACGACGTCGGATCGGGTCTTTCTGCGCGGAAATTGTCGGTCGATCCGGCCGCGAAGGTGTGCGTCCTCGCCGTCGGCAAACTCGTTGGTGCGGCGCAGAAGGCGATCGACGCACTCGCCGCACGCAACGTTGCGGTGACCCTGTGGGACGTGCGCAGCTGCGTTCCCGCCGATCCGGCCATGCTCGACGATGCGGCACGCCACGACGTCGTGCTCACCTACGAGGACGGAATTGCCGACGGTGGCATCGGCGCGCTGCTCACCGAGGCGGTGCGTCAACGAGACGGTGTGCATGCGACGCGATTCGTCGTGCGCGGGGTTCCCACCCGCTTCATTCCGCACGCCAAGCCCGACGTCATCCTCGCCCAGCTCGGTCTCGACGCCGCGGGAATCGAAGCCGACGTGCTGTCGAGCCTCGGACGCTGACGCGTGAACGATCTCGACGTCGCGCTCCGCGCCGCCGACGCGGCCGACCGGGTTGCTCTCACCGGCTTCACCGAGCGCAGCTTCGTCGTCGAGCGCAAGGCGGATGCGAGCGAGGTCACCGCGATCGATCGGGCGACCGAAGAGGCGATCACCGCAGTTCTGCGCGGCGCATTTCCCGACGACGCCATCATCGGCGAGGAGTTCGGACGGATCGGACCCGCAGCGGCACGCCGCGAGTGGTACGTCGACCCCATCGACGGCACGAGCAACTTCGTGCGCGGCGTTCCCGTGTGGGGTGCACTCATCGGCCTCGTCGTCGACGGCGTGCCGGTGACCGGTGTCGTCTCTGCTCCGGCACTCGCACGTCGGTGGTGGGCAACGCGCGGCGAGCCGGCACATCTGAACGGGCGCGTCATTCGCGCCAGTGACACGGCGTCGCTCGACCGCGCGTTCGCGAGCATCTCGGTGACACAATCGTGGCGCGACGCCGGTCGCGGCCCCGCACTCGACTCCCTCTCCCGCCACGTGGCGCGCGTGCGCAACTACGGCGACTTCTGGCAGCACATGCTCGTTGCCGAAGGAGCGCTCGACGTCTCCGTCGATGCGATCGGTCTGAAGCCGTACGACATCGCCGCCCTCGTACCGATCGTCGAAGCAGCCGGGGCCGCATGGAGCGATCGCTTCGGCGCCGCACAATGGAAGGGCGACACCATCGTGTGCGCCAACCCGCAGCTGCACGCAGCGGTCATCGCACAGCTCACCGCGTAGCGCACGCCAACTCCGTCGCATCCGGCCGTACACAACGACACTGCCGCGCCCCGTTTGCACGGAACGCGGCAGTGTTCGTTACTTCGGATCTGTCTCCCCGTGATCGTCACGGGGGGCGGTGGTTACATCATTCCCATTCCGCCACCGGGCATGCCGCCGGCTGCCGGAGCCGGGTTCTTCTCCGGCTTGTCGGCAACGAGGCACTCGGTGGTGATGACGAGAGCGGCGATCGACGCGGCGTTCTGCAACGCAGCGCGAGTCACCTTCGCCGGGTCGATGATGCCGGCCTTCACGAGGTCGGTCATTTCACCGGTCGCGGCATTGAGGCCGACGTTGCCCTTCGCCGATTCGACTTGCTGGACGGCAACGGCGCCTTCCATGCCTGCATTGTCGGCGATGTGACGCGCCGGTGCGACGAGCGAGTCGTACACGCTGCGCGCACCCGTCGCCTCGTCACCCGAGAGCGACTCGACGACCTTCAGCACGGCCGGTCGCGTGCGCACGAGGGCGGTACCGCCTCCGGCGACGACGCCTTCCTCGATCGCCGCGCGGGTTGCCGAGACGGCGTCCTCGATGCGGTGCTTCTTCTCCTTCAGTTCGACCTCGGTGGCTGCACCGACCTTGATGACGGCGACGCCACCGGCGAGCTTGGCGAGACGCTCCTGGAGCTTCTCGCGGTCCCAGTCGCTGTCGGTGTTGTCGATTTCCGTCTTGATCTGGCTGATGCGACCGTTCACCTCGGTCTTGTCACCGTGACCGTCGACGATCGTCGTGTTGTCCTTGTCGATGATGACGCGCTTGGCGCGACCGAGCAGGTCGAGCGTTGCGTTCTCGAGCTTGAGACCGACTTCCTCGCTGATGACCTGACCACCCGTGAGGATCGCCATGTCCTGGAGCATCGCCTTGCGGCGGTCGCCGAAGCCCGGGGCCTTGACGGCCGACGAGTTGAACGTGCCGCGGATCTTGTTGACGACGAGCGTCGCGAGTGCTTCACCTTCGACATCCTCGGCAACGATGAGCAGCGGCTTGCCCGTCTTCATGACGGCCTCGAGCAGCGGCAGCATCGACTGGACGGTCGAGATCTTCGCCGAGTGGTACAGGATGTACGGATCCTCGAGAACCGCCTCTTGGCGATCCTGATCGGTGACGAAGTACGGCGACAAGTAGCCCTTGTCGAACTGCATACCCTCGGTGAACTCGAGCTCGATGCCGAACGTGTTCGACTCCTCGACCGTGACGACGCCGTCCTTGCCGACCTTGTCGATGGCATCGGCGATGACCTTGCCGATCGCCGCATCGGCGGCTGAGATGGTCGCAACGTTGGCGATGTCGCTCTTGTCGTCGACTTCCTTCGACTGCGACTTGATCGCCTCGACGGCGGCAGCCACGGCCTTCTCGATGCCGCGCTTCAGGCCCATCGGGTTCGCGCCGGCAGCGACGTTGCGCATGCCGTGCGTGACCATCGCCTGGGCGAGAACCGTGGCGGTCGTCGTGCCGTCACCGGCGACGTCGTTCGTCTTCGTCGCCACTTCCTTCACGAGCTGGGCGCCCATGTTCTCGAAGGGGTCCTCGAGTTCGACTTCCTTAGCGATCGACACACCGTCGTTGGTGATCGTCGGCGCACCGAACTTCTTGTCGAGCACGACGTTGCGGCCCTTGGGTCCGAGAGTCACCTTCACTGCGTCGGCGAGCTTGTTCACTCCCGCCTCGAGTGCGCGGCGCGCCTCTTCGTCGAATTTCAGCATCTTTGCCATGTTGTTGTCGTTCTTCCGATCGTGTTGAGGGGACGGTTACTTGCGGACTACTTGCCAACGACCGCGAGAATGTCGCGGCTCGTGAGAATGAGGAGATCCTCACCCTTGTGGGTGACTTCGGTTCCGCCGTACTTCGAGTAGAGAACGACGTCGCCGACCTTCACCTCGAGGGCGAAGTGCTTGCCTTCGTCGTCGCTCCAGCGTCCGGGGCCGACGGCGAGCACGGTGCCCTGCTGCGGCTTTTCCTTGGCGGTGTCGGGGATGACGAGCCCCGAGGCAGTCGTCTGCTCGGCATCCGACGGCTTCACTACGACACGGTCATCGAGGGGCTTCAAGTTCATGATCGTCCTTCCTTGCGGTATGGATCTGAGGTTTTCGGCTGATTTCACGCCCGGATCGAGCCTTAGCACTCTCCCCGGGCGAGTGCTAAGGCTAGGCCGTGGGGCCGGCGACTGACAACCCGAGACGCGCGAGGAGGTCGGCCACGGCGTGAACGGGCAGCCCGACGACCGTGCTGAAGGATCCCCTGCGCAGCGACGCCAGGTGGGCTGCTCCTCCCTGAATGGCGTACGCCCCGGCGACGTCGAGCGACTCCCCCGTCGCCAGGTACTCCTCGAGGGTGACATCGTCGAGGGGGACGAACTCGACGACCGCCGTCTCCACCCGCGACTCCGTGCGCGCATCGAGTGCCGCAACAACCGCGGTGTGCACCATGTGGGTGCGGCCCGACAGTGCGCGCAACATCATGCGTGCCTCCGCAACGTCGACGGGAGTGCCGAGCGAACGTCCGTCGAGATCGATCGTCGTGTCGGCGCCGAGCACGATTCGTCCCGGGTGACGCGCCGCGACTCGCGCCACCTTCTCACGCGCGAGACGCTCGACCATGTCCCGTGGCAACTCATCGACCCGCGGCGACTCGTCGACGTTCGCCACGTCGACTTCGAAGGCGACGCCCATCGCAGTGAGGATGTCGCGACGACGCGGGGAACGTGACGCCAGAACGATCGGCTCGTGCGTGCGTGGATCGCGCACGGCTCAGCCGCCGCTCATCGCCATCACGTCGTCATCATCCGGAGCAACGAGATCATCGAGGTGGTCGAGATACCCGTGCGGCAGAACGACGTGAATCGGTCCGTTCGTGTGACCGCGTGGCAGGCGCTCGCCGCCGTCGACGACGACGGTTGCCGGATCGACATCGGCAACGAGTCGCGCAACGTCACGCGTCCCGTTGATCTCGGCGAACCGGCGTCGCAGGTCGGGACCGACGGGATACCCGGTGAGGTACCAACCGGTGTGCTTGCGGAATTCCCGTGCGGCACGGGAGTCGGCGTCGGCGAATCCGAGTCGCTCATAATGCGCATCGAGCTCCGTGACGTGATCGACCATCACTGCACACACTTCTCCGAGGGTCGGTGCAGGACGCACCTCGCGGCCGGCGAAGGCATCGATGAGGTCGCGGAACAACCACGGTTTGCCGAGACAGCCGCGTCCGATGACGACGCCGTCGCATCCCGTCTCGGCGACCATGCGCAGGGCGTCGTCGGCGTGCCAGATGTCGCCGTTGCCGAGCACGGGAACGTCGGGAACCGCACGCTTCAACTCGGCGATCGCCGCCCAGCGCGCACTCGGTGCGTAGTGCTGTTCGGCGGTACGCGCGTGCAACGCAATCGCGGCGGCCCCCGCGTCGCGGCAGATGCGACCGGTGTCGAGGTACGTGAGCAAGTCGTCGGACACACCCATGCGGAACTTGCACGTCACGGGGATTCCGTAGCGCCCGGCGGTGTCGACCGCCCGACCGACGATGTCGGCGAGCAGGCGCTTCTTCAGCGGAACCGCCGCTCCACCGCCCTTTCGCGTCACTTTCGGGGCCGGGCATCCGAAGTTGAGGTCGATGTGGTCGACGAGATCCTCGCTGCCGAGGATGTCGATCGCTGCGGCGAGGATCGCCGGATCGCTGCCGTACAACTGCAGGCTGCGAAACTCCTCGTCGGGCGAGAAGGTGATCATGCCACGGGTGCGCTTGTTTCCGTACACGAGTGCCGCCGCCATGATCATTTCGTTCACGTAGACGAGCCCAGGGCCGAACGAGCGGCATAGTGACCGAAACGGTGCGTTCGTCACGCCCGCCATCGGTGCGAGAACGACGGGAGGATCGATGCGCCGCACGACGTCGCCGTTCGGGCGACGACGAGTGAGGATGAGACCGGTCACGACACGCGTCCCGTTTTCGATACGCGTCCCGCTTTCAACACGCGTCGCGCTTTCGACACGGTCACCGCTGCTGGGCGGCGAGTTTGAGTTGCGGATGTGCCCCCTCGTCGAGCGGTGTCGCCCCGTCGCGGCGCAATCGGTACCAGGCGGCGCTCGCGATCATTGCCGCATTGTCGGTGCACATCTCGCGCGACGGCAGCAGCACGCGACGGCCGTCGCGTTCACCTGCGTCGAGCATCGCCGCTCGCAGCAACGAGTTCGCAGCGACGCCACCGCCGAGAGCGATGGTGCGCGCTCCGATCGATTGCGCCGCCGTTCGTGCCTTGCCGACGAGGACGTCGACCACCGCCTGTTGGAATGACGCCGCAACGTCGTTCGATGCGACATCGGGGTGGCGTCGCACGTGGTTGATCACCGCGGTCTTCAGGCCGCTGAACGACACGTCGAGTCCGTCATGCAACATGGCCCGCGGGAAGGCGATCGCGCGGGGGTCACCGTTACGTGCGGCCGCATCGATCGCCGGCCCTCCAGGAAAACCCAGGCCGAGGTACCGCGCCACCTTGTCGAAAGCCTCACCTGCCGCGTCGTCGATCGTCTGCCCGACGATGCGGAACTCGTCCGGTGAACGCATTTCGACGAACAGCGTGTGCCCACCCGACACGAGCACGAAGAGCATCGGGAACTCGACGTCGGGCGCCTCGAGCAGTGCCGCGTAGAGATGGGCCTCGAGATGGTTGACGCCGACGAACGGTCGGTCGAGAACGAGCGCCATCGACTTCGCCGCCGACACCCCGACGAGAAGAGCACCGATCAGGCCGGGACCGACCGTCGCCGCGACCGCGTCGATGCGCTCGGGTGCGACGCCGGCGCGGCTCAATGCCTCGTCGACGACAGGCGTCATCTGCTCGAGGTGGGCACGACTCGCCACTTCGGGGACCACACCACCGAATCGGGCGTGGATGTCGAGCTGCGTCGCGACGATCGACGACAGAACGTCGCCGCCGCCCATGACGACGGCCGCTGCCGTTTCGTCGCAACTCGTCTCGATGCCGAGGATGAGCGTCGTTTCGTCGACGACGGGTCGTGCCGCTGCCGTGTTCACGAGGGGGTCACGCGTCACGGTCGCGCCGCCTCGATGTCACGCAGTCGTCGCGCAACCTCCTCGGACTGCAGGTCGTGGCACCACATGACGATCGCATCGTCGCGATTCTCGTAGTACTTCGGGCGCACGCCGACCGGCACAAAACCGAATCGGCGGTACAGCTCCTGGGCCGAGCGGTTCGAATCGCGCACCTCGAGCGTCATTGCACCGGCACCGACGCGACGCGCTTCCCATGCGAGGTCGAGGAGCAGCTCGGTCGCGATGCCGCGACGGCGCTGGTGCGGATCGACCGCGATGTTCGTCACGTGGGCTCCATCTTCCATGTAGATCATGCCCGCGTACCCGACGAGTTTCCTGCCGATGTGGGCGACGAGATAGTGGCGCGTACCGCGCGCCATCTCGCGCAGTTCGTCGGCGAACACCCCCGGCGTCCACGGCCGCGGATACACCGACGTTTCGATCGGCATGATGTCGTCGATGTGCGAACGGCGCATCGGCGAGACGATGAGTACGTCACCGGTCGTGACATCGCCGTCCGACGTGTCGGGTTCGGCATGCGAACGGGCAACGAATCGATCGCGCAGGCTCATGTCGGGCGCGTCTCCCAGGAAATCTGCACGTCCGGCGAGCGCAGGTACATCGCCTGCAGTTGTGCCGGCTCGCACCACTGTTCCCGCACGGCCAATGCCGCGGCGAGTCGGGCAACGGTTGCCACGCGCGGCACGCCGGCGTGTTCGCGCACGACCGTGGCACGCAACGACACGGCGGCGAGTTCGGTAACGAGATCGTCGGCGCGATCGCGGGCCCAGTTGCCGACGAAGGTGACGTGCTGACCCCGCTCGCGCACGGACGCGAGCAGATCCTCCCGCGAACCGACCCGGGGCGCGAGCACGCGCTGCCGACCGTCGCTGCCGTCGACTGCGCTGCGGTACGTCGACCAGTACACCTCGCGTCGCCGTGCGTCGAGCGTCGCGACGACGACCGACGTCGGATCCGCGCCGTCATCCTCCGCGCCCGACTCGGCGGCATCGGCGGCGAGCGCATCGAGGCTGCACACGCCGATCGTCGGCACGCCGAGGAGGTGGGCGATCGACTTCGCCGCGGCGATCCCCACGCGCATCCCGGTGAACAATCCCGGCCCGACATCGACGGCAACCGCGTCGATCTCGCGGAAGTCGACGTCGGCGCGGCGACGAACGAAGTCGATCATCGGGGTGAGTTCCTCGGCATGGCGACGCTCGCTGCGCACCTCGCTCACCGCAAGGACGTTCGTTCCCGACGTGACGGCGACGCCGACGACGTCCGCAACCGTGTCGATGCTGAGCAGGATCATCCGCCGACCGCGCTCCCGCCGACGGCATTCACCCCGAATTCGGTGCGCAACGCGGCAACGACCCTGTCCCAGCGACCGCGCCAACGCTCGCCACGTGCCGACACGGTGACGACACGGCGTGTGTCCGTCACGGAGTCGGAATCGACGGGTGCACCGGTGGTGTGCACGGCGTCGACATCGTGGGCGAAGGAGAGGATCAACGCATCGCCGAGGGCGTCACCGACGAGATCGCCCCACTCGACGAAGAGAATCGCACCGTCGTCGCGAGCCTCCTCGAGTCCGAGATCGTCGAGCTCACCGGTGCGCTCGAGCCTGTACAAGTCGGCATGGACGACACTGCGTCGTGCGTCGCCGTAACGGTGCACGAGCGTGAACGTCGGCGACGTGACGGCTTCGTCGATTCCCAGCGCCGCGACGGCACTCTTCACGAAGGTCGTCTTGCCCGCACCGAGGTCGCCTGAGAGCACGACGCAATCACCCGGACGCACGATGCCGACGATGCAGCGCGCGAGTCGTGCGGTGTCCTCGGCCGAGGCACAGTGCACTGCAAGGGGGCTCATCGCCCGCTCCCGACGTAGTTTCGCGGCACGCGCGGGGAAATCGCGCACAACACCTCGTAACCGATCGTGTCGAGTGTCGTCGCCCAGTCTTCGGCGCGGATCGACTCCCCACCCTGCGTGCCGATGATGACGACCTCGTCGCCGAGCGACACGTCGTCCGTTCCGCAGTCGACCATCAGCTGATCCATCGTGACGACACCCAGGATGCGACGGCGACGTCCGCCGATGAGCACGACTCCCCCGCGCATTCCGGCATCGCGACGGATGCCGTCGGCGTAACCGAGCGGAACGGTTGCAACGACGGTGTCGCGATCGAGCACGGTTCGATGCCCGTAGCTCACTCCCTCACCGGCGGTGAGGCGCTGCACGTTCGTGACGCGCGCCCGAAGCGTCAACGGCGCACGGATGCCCGCGGCGGCGAGGTCGGTGTGTGCCGACGGAGCCACGCCGTACAGCGCGATGCCGCTGCGCACGGCGATGGGAAGATCGAACTCCGCGAGCGCGGCGCGCCACGTCGCGGCATCGAAGGTTGCCGCCGAATTCGCGACATGGATGACGGTTCCGGGCGGGATGACACCGGACGCACCCGCGTCACGTGTGGTTGCGAGTGCGCCACGAAACGCCTCCGTTTGACGGGCGGTGAGCGCACCGTTCGGCTCGTCCGCCGCCGCGAAGTGCGTCATCACACCTGCAAGGCGAACACCCGGCGTGTCGTGCACGAGATTCAACAACCCCGCCAGTGCGCCGGGACTCGCACCGATGCGGTGCATGCCCGTGTCGATCTTCACGTGCACGTCGCAGGTTCGCCCGACGACCCGTGCAGCTTCGCCGCATGCGGTCACCCATTCGGGGTGGAACACCGTGATCGCGACTCCGGCACCGACGAGCTCGGCGAGCGATTCGCGCGGCGGTTCGCTGAGCAGCAACAACGGCACGTTCGGCAACTCGCCCCGCACGCGCAACGCTTCGTCGACCGTCGCGACGCACAAGCCCTGCGCACCACCCGCGACGGCCGCACGGGCAACTTCACGATCACCGTGCCCGTATGCGTTCGCCTTGACGACGGCCCACAACGCGGCCGGACGGGCAAGTTCGGCAAGGCGAGCCGCGTTCTGCGCAACGACGTCGAGGTCGACGTCGGCCCACACCCACCTATGCGGCGGCGACGACGGCAATGGCCACCTGCTCGGTGTGCGTGATCGACAGGTGCCACGAGGAAATCTCGCGGCGCGACGCGAGCTCCGCGGCACGACCGGTGATCCGAACGTGCGGTTGACCTGACTCGTGCGACACGACGGACACGTCCTGCAGATCGAATCCGCCGAGTCCGACGCCGAGTGCCTTCATCACCGCTTCACGCACGGCGAAACGGGCCGCTAGCGACGGCACGGGGTCGCTGCGTCGCGCGACGTCGGCGCGTTCGTCGGCGGTGAACACGCGCTGCGACAGGCGCGGCGATCGCTCGAGTGCGCGACGGAAGCGCTCGATGTCGACGGCGTCGATTCCCAGCGCGCGCATCATGACTCGCGCGTGCGCCACAGGTCGGCAGTCGACGTGATGGGAAGGATGAGCGCGTCGCCGACCGGCACTTCGGCGAGCCGGTCCTCGCGGAACGTCCCTTCCGTTTCGGTGACGGCGTCGACGAGACGGTCGAAACGATCGTCGTAGCCCTGCAGGACCGTTCGCATGATCGGCGCCGGCAGGAACTCGTGGAACAAGACGTGCAGCAACGTGATCCCGGTCGTCTGGGATCCCTTCGTCTCGGGCACGAGGATGACGGTGCGGGCGTCGCGGCGACCGCGCGCGACGAGCACCTGCTGCGACGTCGCAACGTGACGCTTCGTGCCGACGAGTGCGTTGCGGGTGTCGACGCGCGACGAGAGATCGCGCGCGATCCCTCCCCGCTCGACGATCGAAATGGTGGCATCGGGCAGGTGCGGATCCCCCTCGATGCGGTAGCGCGTGAAGCCGATGACCTGAGTGACGGCGGGGTCGAGATCGGCGAGCACCTTCAGCACCGCGTACGGCAGTCGGTCGCGCGGTGCACCGGCATTGAGCAGCGCCTGGACGAGCGGACGATCGAGCAGACCCTCGTCACTGCGCGAGATTCCGACGGTGACGGTCTTTGCCTGGTGTTTGATCGCGTCGATCGGACGGGTGAGTTCGTCGATCGCGCGGGTGAGTGCCGCGGTCACGTCGTCGAGCAGCGCTTCGGGCGTGCCCACCTTGCCGGAATCGCGCTGATAGTTCTGCAGCGGTGCCGGCGACATGAGGTCGCGCAACAACGTGACGACCCTTACCGCAGTGGACGCCTCGAGATTGCCGTCGTACGCGCCGGTGGCGAGCGCGTCGAAGAACCGCGTCGCGGGCTGCCCGATGTCGGCCTGGACCTTCGCGAGCAGTTGCGCACCGTGACCGCCGCGTTCGACGACGTGCTCGACGACCTCGCGCGTGCGGCGCAGCGGTACGGCGAGCGAGTCGATGGCGAGCGCAGCCTCGTACCCGAAGAGGTGGCCGACCATGACGGCGAGGATGAATGCGATCCGCGAATCGACCGGCGGAACCTCGATGACCGCCGATGCAGCGGCGAAGCGGTGATCCCCCGCCGTTGCGACGACGATCGGCAGCGCCTTGTGGGCGCGGTAGATCTCGATCTCCTTGGCGACGTCCGATGCCGTGCCCGAACCCAGGCCGACGGCACACACGAAAACCAGCGGTTCGCACGACAGGTCGATGTGCTTCTTGTCCTCGGTGATGTCGCAGGCGATCGACTTGTAACACAGCTCGGACAACTTGATCCGTACTTCCTCGGCGGCGATCGCATTGGCTCCGTTGCCGACGACCGTCCAGTAACGACGAGACGATGCGAACTGCCTCGCTGCATCGGCGACCTCCCCGCGACGTGCGAGCACCTCGTACATCGATGCCGGCAATTCGCGCAGTGCACCGAGCAGAGCGGAACGATCCGCGGCGGTGCCGGCGCCGACGACATCGGCAACGGCACACGCAAGGAGGACACCGGCGGCGACCTGCGCGTAGAACGCCTTCGTGCTCGCCACGCTCATTTCGACGTCGCGGCCGTCGGACGTGTAGATGACACCGTCGGCTTTCGCCGCGAGTTCGCTGCCGCGGCGGTTGACGATGGCAAGGACCGATGCGCCGCGAGCACGGGCAAGGTCGACGGTGCGGTTCGTATCGGTCGTCGTGCCGCTCTGGCTGATCGCGACGATGAGGGTGTCGCGCATGTCGAGCGTGAGACCGAAGCCGGACAATTCGGTGGCCGGCAACGCATCGACGATGAGCGCATCTCCGGCGAGCGAACGCAACATGTGGGCCAACGAGCGACCGGCGATCGCGGCGGTTCCCTGCCCGATGACCCGCACCCGAACGAGCGATCCGTCGGCGAGTCGGCGCGCGATGTCGTCAGGGAATTGCGTCGCATCGAGGCTGGCGACGAGGTGACCGTCGCGTTGCGAGATCCGACCGCGCAGGGTCTTGCGGAAGCTCTGCGGCGCCTCGTTTATCTCCTTGGCGAGGAAGTGGCGATGCTCGCCGCGATCGATGTCGCGCGTCGTCACCTCGGCGGTGAGCACGTTGCGCGCACCGACCTCGATCGGCGTTCCGTCGTAACCGAGCAACTCGACACCGCCGGCCTCACCGGCACGACCCGCATGGAGGATCGCCACTTGACCGCGGCTCGACGGATCGTCGGCGCGGGCCGGGGTCTCGCCGTCCATTCGCACGTACCGCGACGTTTCCTCGACCAATCCGTACGGCTCGCTCGCGACGACGAACCTGTCCTCGGCGAGACCGATGCACAAACCCTGACCGCTGCCGCGCAGGGCAAGGTACATCTGCTCGGGCTCGTCCCCCGAAGCGCAGGCAATCGCCACCGATCCCTCGAACGTCGCCACCGTGTCGCGGAATGCATCGGCGATCGGCGATCCGCTCGCCACTTTGCGCGACACGAGTGCCGGAATGACCTTCGCATCGGTGGTGATCGGCTGCGCGAGGCGCAACTCGTGGCGTGCACGAAGGTCGGCGTGATTGTCGACGTCACCGTTGAGCGCGGCGATGAAATACGGGGTTCCCGCGGCGGACTCCAACTCCTCGCTGTTCACCGGATGGGCGTTGGGCTCGGAAATGATGCCGACGCTCGCCCACCGCGTGTGGCCGAGCACGGACACCTTCGCACCCTCGCGACCGACGAGCAGCCGCAGAAGGTCGTCGGAGGCGACGGCACTGCGCATCACGCGCGTGTTGTCACCGAGTTCGCCGATTTCGGCGGCCGCTTTGTACACGAAGGACCATGCATTCGTCGTGACACGCACGGAACCGGAGGTGAACAACGAATCGTCGCGGCGATCGGCGAGGAGCGCGACGATGCGCGGGTCGTCGTGGCGCACGCCGTGGTTCCACACCGACACGTGCACACCCGCCGAGTCGCGTCCGCGCACCTCGAGACGATCGAGTGCGGCGAACGCCTGCTGGATGGAGAGGTACGCCGACAGTGCGCTCTGGTTCGCGCCGCGTCCAGCGAGGGCGTGCACCGCCTCGGCGGTGCGCAGCCGGTCCATGCGCAGTGCCCACACCGCATCGCGCAGCGAGGTCAACCATCCGGCGCGCCTTTCCACCTCGGCGATGGGCATCGCTGCGGCTTCGCCGTCGAGGGCGGCCTCGACGGCGCCGAGGAGCACGTCGAACTCGTCGAGACGGGTGGTGAGTTCGGCCGCCAGCTGGGAGTTCCCGGCGAGCAGCCACGTGCCCGGGTCACCGCGCAGCGCGGCATCGACCGCGGAGACGGCATCACAATGCGAGCCGTCGACTCGCGCCTCCCGACGCAACGTCGCGAGCACCTCGTCGAGGCGTGCGAGAAGGTCCCGTGCGTCGGGTACCGCGCGCGTGCTGGGCCGTGACAGCACTGCGATGATGCCGCACATGGCGTCAGACTACCGAAAACGTGCGCTCGACGAGAGCGACGATTCGCGCCGCGCACGCGTTCGCAGTGCCGTCATCGGGTGCTTCCACCATCACGCGCACGACGGGTTCGGTGCCCGATGCACGCACGACGATCCGACCTCGGTCTCCGAGTGCCGCACGTTCTGCGGCGAGTTCGTTACCGATGATCGCTTCGATGTCGCCGGGCTTCTTCGTGACGTGCACGTTGCGCAACACCTGCGGATACGACTCCATTACTTCTGCTGCAAGGTCGGCCAACGGACGCTTGCTGCGCTTCACGAGATCGGCGAGCAGCAGCGCGGAGAGCAGTCCGTCACCGGTGAGCGAATGGAGTCGGTGGATGATGTGACCGCTCTGCTCGCCGCCGAGCACGAGATCGCGTTCGTCGAGCGCACTGCTCACCGCGCGGTCGCCGACCGGCGTGACGACGACCTCGATGCCCGCCCGTCGCATCGCGTCGTGGAATCCGAGGTTCGTCATCGTCGTGACCGCAACCGCCATGTGCCGCAGCTCACCGCGACGCGCGTAGTCGAGCGCGGCGAGTGCGATGAGTCGGTCACCGTCGACGACAGCACCGCGATGGTCGACGGCGATGAGACGATCGCCGTCACCGTCGAAGGCGATTCCCAGTTCCGCACCAGCAGCGACGACGGCCCTCGCCACCGTTGACGGCGCCGTCGCACCGCAGGCGTCGTTGATGTTGCGACCGTTCGGTGAACGATGGATGATCGTGCAGTCGGCACCGGCGCGCTGCAGGACGCGCGGCGCCACCTCGTGCATCGCACCCTCGGCGCAGTCGACGACGATCTTCATACCGGCGAGCGCCTGACGACCGATCGCGGTCGACACATGGTCCTCGTACTCCCGCAACGAACCCGTCGCAGCCGGTTCGACGGGAAACCGTTCCGCCGGGATCGACTCGGGTGTCGATGCGTGCGTCGCCGCCAAGTCGCGTTCGACGCGCGCCTGGGCGTCGTCGTCGAGTTTCACGCCGCCGCGGGCGAAGAGCTTGATCCCGTTGTCGAACCAGGGATTGTGCGATGCGGTGACGACCGCGGCCGCGACGTCGCGCAGCTTCGCAATCGTGGCGATTGCGGGAGTCGGGGCCACGCCGACAAAATCGACGCTGCAGCCGGCATCGCGCAGACCTGCAGCGAGAGCAGCAGCGAGGGCGGGTCCGCTCTCGCGGGTGTCCGTGCCGAGGATGACGCGCGTCGAACCGAGTGACGCGGCGGCGCTGCGACCGAGACGGTACGCGTCGGGATCGGTGAGTTCGGTCCCGTAGCGCCCGCGGACGCCGTCGGTGCCGAACGTCAGCACGCGAACGTCGTGCGGATCAGCGCTTGGTGTACTGCGGCGCCTTGCGCGCCTTCTTCAGTCCGTACTTCTTGCTCTCCTTGCGTCGCGCATCACGCGACAGCAAGCCGGCACGCTTCAGGGCCGGACGGTGAGCGGGGTCGAGAGCGACGAGCGAGCGGGCGATCGCCATGCGCATCGCACCGGACTGACCGGCGATGCCGCCGCCGACGATGTCGACGTCGACGTCGAGCGTCGATGCGAGACCGACGAGGCGAAGCGGCTCGGTCGAGTTGTTGCGGTGCACGGCACCGGGGAAATAGGCGTCGAGGGCACGGCCGTTGACGGTGACGACACCGGTTCCTGCGCGCACGCGCGCACGGGCAATGGCTTCCTTGCGGCGACCGGTCGTTTGGGTGAGTGGCTTGGTGCCCACGATGTTGTTCCTCTCTTCGATCTGACTAAACGGACGCTTCAGCGCGCCTTGGCATCGGACATGTCAACGGGCTGCGGACGCTGTGCGCCGTGCGGGTGCTGTGCACCGGAGTACACCTGCAACTTCTTGATCATCTGACGACCAAGCGGTCCCTTCGGCAGCATGCCGCGCACGGTGCGACGGATCGCTGCTTCGGGACGACGGCCGAGGAACGACGTGTAGCTCTCGACGCGGATACCACCGGGGTAACCGCTGTGGCGGGCGACGATCTTGTCGTCGGCCTTGCCCTTCGTGAGGACGACCTTCGATGCATTGACGATGATGACGTGGTCACCGGTGTCCAAGCTCGGGGTGTACATCGGCTTGTGCTTGCCGCGCAGCAGGGTGGCGACGTGCGTGCACATGCGGCCGAGGACGAGGTCTTCCGCGTCGATGACGTGCCAGGTGCGCTGGACGTCGGCGGGCTTCGCTGAGTAGGTACGCATTGTCAGAACTTCACAAACCTTTCCTGTGCGGCGCCGGAAGCAGCCGCAGAACCGAGCACCACAGGATACGGGCGAACCCGACGGGTTCCCACGCCGCAGCGGACGTCAGGGTCGCACCCCCGGCACCGCGCCCAGCCACGCCTCCACCCGTCCACCGAAGGCCTCCCGGGTGTACGACGCCATGACGAGCTCCCGGCAGCGACGACGGTCGATGGCGGCGATTCCGGCGAGGGCACTCACGACGGCATCGACGTCGTCGGGTGCCACCACGCGACCGGTGACTCCGTCGGTGACGATCTCCGCAGGACCGCCGCGCGCATACGTGACGACGGGAACGCCGCAGGCAAGCGCCTCGATCGCGACGTTGCCGAACGCCTCCACCCACTTGTGAACCATGACGATCGCCCGGCATCGTCCGATCTCCGCCTGTAACGCACCGGTGGGAAGGAAGCCGCGCCACGTCACGTTCGCACCGGGATGCGCGCGCCGGGCGTCGTCCCAGCAGCGCTCGTTCTCCATCACTCCCCACACGCGCACCTCGCGACCGTCGCGCTCGGCGACCGCGAACAAGTCGTCGATGCCCTTCTCCGGCGACACGCGCCCGACGAATCCGATGACGTCCTCCGGATCGGCGACGTAGTCGTAGCGCGTCGTATCGATTCCGCTGGCGACGATGGTGACTGCATCGGCGACGTCCGCACCGAAGGTCATTGCTTGCGCGCGCGAGTGCATCGCGACGCTGCGCGGCTCGCGCGCCACCGCCGATCGCACCGCGCGGTCCATGCCGTCGCTGAGCGAGCCCATGCTCACGAGGTGCGCGACGGGCGCACTCGTCACCGGTCGCTCGAAAGGCAACGCGTCGTAGGCGAAGTTGAGCACGACGTCGCCCGCACGCGCGAGCCCGTCGATGCGGTCCCACATGGCAACGAGCACGGATCCCGACGGAACCACCGGGGTTTCGTCGCGCGACAACGTCTGGCTCGGCACGTGGAGAACCCCGTCGACACCGTGCACCGTGCACGCCACGTCGACACCGTCGAGCCGCGAACCGCTCGGTGCGACGACGTCGACGGTGTGTCCGCGTCGCACGAACTCGTCGGCGAGCGTGCGCAATGTCAGTTCGACTCCCCCACCGATTCCGGAACCGAGCGGTCCGACCGGTGTCGATGCGAAGATGACGCGCACGTGACGGCCCTCAGCCGGGGAACGTTCCGTCGGGGTAGCCGACTTCCCAGAGGCACAAGCCGTTCGGGGGTGCGACGGGCGATGCCTCGCGCCGCTCACCCGAACGGATGAGCATCATGACGTCGGACGCGTGTCGGCGTCCGACTCCGATGTCGACGAGCGTGCCGACGATCGAACGCACCATTTGGTGACAGAAGGCGTTCGCCCTGATCTCGAAACGCACGATTCCGGGCTCCGGTTCCGACCATGCCGCAAGATGCACGTAGCGCTTCATCGACGGTGTCGTTCCCGCGGGAACGTCATCGGGATCGGGTTTGCGGCAGAACGCCGAGAAGTCGCGTTCACCGATGAGCGGGTCGCTGGC
Organism: Ilumatobacteraceae bacterium; assembly: GCA_044340075.1. Taxonomy (GTDB): domain Bacteria; phylum Actinomycetota; class Acidimicrobiia; order Acidimicrobiales; family Ilumatobacteraceae; genus F1-60-MAGs027. The sequence goes on from JBIIUH010000004.1 coordinate 41,567, forward strand.
GAGACGCAATGCGCGCAGATCGAGCGGTGCGCGCACGTGCCAACTCGTATTCGCGCGGAAAGGATCGGGGATGGCGGTGTTGAGGATCGTGTATCGGTAATGGCGCCACAGCGCGTCGAAGCGTGCGCTGAAGTCGTCACGCACGATCCATGCGTCCCGAACGACGATGGCGGGGCGACACAGGGCGGTGAGTGCGCGCGGCAGGTTCGCGACGTCGGTGCTCGCGGGGACGTCGACGCTGACGACCTGACCCCACGCGTGCACCCCGGCGTCGGTGCGACCGGCACCGACGAGATGGACGGGATGATTCGTGACCTGTTCGAGCGCCGCGGTCAGCGCGCCGGCGACGGTCGGTACGCCGTCGTTGACGGCGAATCCATGGAAGGGCGTGCCGTCGTACGCGACGAGCAGGGCGACCCTGCGAACTGCACGCGGGGCGGGAACGTCGTCGGCCGGATTCCCGACCTTTTCAGTTGCGGCCACGAGTGCGGCCGACCGTTCGGCTCAGACCAACTCGATGCGCGCCATGGGCGCCTTGTCGCCGTGGCGCTCACCCAGCTTGAGGATGCGCACGTAGCCGCCGTTGCGCTGCATGTAGCGGGGCGCGACGTTGTGCACGAGCTTGTACGTCATTTCCTTGTCGTTCAGGTACGCCTGAATCTGGCGGATCTTGTGCAGGCTCATTGCGTCCTGCGTCTGCGCCTTCTTCGCCTTGCTGATGAGACGCTCGGCGACCGGACGAAGAGCCTTCGCCTTCGCCTCGGTCGTCTCGATGCCCTCCGCGGCGAAGAGCGACGCGGCGAGGTTGGCGAGCATCAACCGCTGGTGGGCGGCCGACTTGCCGAACTTACGGGCGCGACGTGGTGCTGGCATGGTGTGTGTCTCCTTGGCGGAATGCGGGGCCGTTCGCTGCGCTCAGATGCGCAGTGACAGTCCTCGCTCGTCGAGTTTCTGCTTGGTCTCGTCCAAGCTCTTTTGTCCGAAGTTGGTGAGGGCCAACAGTTCTTCCTCGGTGCGCATGAGCAACTCACCGATCGTGTTGATCTGGGCGCGCTTCAGGCAGTTGTTCGGGCGCTCGGAGAGTCCGAGATCCTCGATCGGGAGGTCGAGCTCCGGCGAACCGGTGCGCGTGCCACCCACTTCACCGAGCTCGAGCGCAATCGGTTCGAGGGTGAGGTTGGCGATGAGATCGACGAGGTTGCGCAGCGTCGCACCGGCCGAGGACAGTGCCTCGACCGGGGTGAGCGAACCGTCGGTCTCGATGTCGAGGATGAGATTGTCGAAGTTCGTCGACTGCTCGACGCGGGTCGGCTCGACGTCGAAGCTGACGCGGCGCACCGGCGAGAACAGTGCGTCGATCGGGATGACACCGATCGCACGGCGACCCGTGTCGCGGTCGCTGGCGAGGTAACCCTTGCCGCGCTCGACGGTGATGTCGCACGCGAGTCGCGCGCTCGAACCGAGCGTCGCAATGCGCTGCTTCGGGTTGAGAACCTCGACACCGGCGGGCCAGGAGAGGTCACCAGCAACGAGTTCCTTCGGACCGCGCTCGTCGATGCGGATGACGACGGGGTCGTTCGACTCCGAACGCACGACGACGTCCTTCAGGTTGAGGATGATCTCGGTGACGTCCTCGGTGATTCCGTCGATCGTGTCGAATTCGTGCAGTGCCGCATCGAACTTCACGGTCGTGATCGCCGCACCGGGGATCGACGAGAGAAGCATGCGACGCAACGAATTGCCGATGGTGTGACCGAGACCGGGCTCGAGTGGCGAAACGGAGAACTTCTGACGGTTCCCCACCGCTTCCCCGAGGGCCGACACGGTCGGGCGCTGAATGACGAGCATGGCTGGAGCCTCCTTGGGGGTTACTTCGAGTAGAGCTCGACGATGAGCTGTTCTTTGACAGGAACGTCGATCTGTGCACGAACGGGCAGTTCGCGCACGGCAACTTCCTTGCCACCGTCGCGACCTTCGAGCCACGCGACGAGCGGGCGGCCGAGGGTGTCGATGTTGTGCTGGATAACGATCATGTTGCGGGCCTTGTCACCGAGCGTGACGACCTGTCCCTTGCCGAGCGTGTACGACGGGATGTTCACGCGCTTGCCGTCGACCTTGACGAGGCCGTGACTGACGAACTGACGGGCCTGCGGACGGGTCGCTGCCCAACCGGCGCGGTACACGACGTTGTCGAGGCGCAGCTCGAGCAGGCGCAGCAGGTTCTCACCCGTCGGACCGGCGAGTCGCGTCGACTCCTCGTAGAGATTGCGGAACTGGCGCTCGAGAACGCCGTAGATGTACTTCGCCTTCTGCTTTTCTTGCAGCTGGTTGAGGTACTCACCCTCGCTCGAACGACGACGCGTGCGGCCGTGGGTTCCCGGGGGGAACGGACGGCGATCGAGTGCCTTCGAGCCCTTTGCGTTCTCGAAAACGTTGATTCCGAGACGGCGGGAGATGCGAACTTTGGGACCTGTGTAACGAGCCATGGTGTTATGGGCGCTTTCGCTTCGGCTGACGGCATCCGTTGTGCGGAACCGGACTGACGTCCTTGATTCCCGACACTTCGATGCCGAGGTTTTGGATCGAACGCAACGCGGTGTCACGACCCGAACCCGGGCCCTTCACGTGCACTTCGGCGCGACGCAGACCCATTTCCATCGCTGCACGACCGGCCTTCTCGGCGGCCATCTGCGCGGCGAACGGGGTCGACTTGCGCGAGCCGGAGAATCCGACGCCACCCGACGAGGCCCACGCGATGACGTTGCCGTCGTTGTCGGTGATCGAGACGATCGTGTTGTTGAAGGTGCTCTTGATGTGCACGACGCCGCTCGAGACGTT